>JBCBHM010000002.1:197509-208751 GCA_038525585.1 Pseudomonadota bacterium | reverse complement strand
ACCACTGGCTCGAAAACATCGAACCCTGGTGCATCTCGCGCCAGCTGTGGTGGGGGCATCAAATCCCGGTTTGGTATGGGCCCAAAGTTGTTGACGGAGAGATTTCACTCACTGAAACAATGTCCTTCTGCGCCAGTAATGCCACTGAACTCCATTATCAGTTGGTGGATTACTATCCAACTGACTACAGGCTCGTGGACGACTTTGAAGCATTTAAATCGGACGTTGAACGTATGCCACAACGCGTTGAAAATGCTCAGTATCAGGACGTTCCAATCTACCGCGACCCGGACGTCCTAGACACCTGGTTCTCCTCCGGCCTCTGGCCCATCGGCACCCTCGGCTGGCCCGAGGACACCGAGGCCATGCAAAAATACTTCCCCACCTCCGACCTCATCACCGGCCAGGACATCCTGTTCTTCTGGGTTGCTCGCATGATGATGATGCAGCTGGCGGTCACCGACAAAATCCCCTTCGACACCGTCTACCTCCACGGCCTCGTGCGCGACGCCAAGGGCAAGAAGATGTCGAAATCCACCGGCAACGTCATCGACCCGCTCGACTTGATCGAGGAATACGGCGCCGACGCCCTGCGCTTCGCCTCCGCCGCCATGGCGTCACTTGGCGGTACGCTCAAACTCGACACCCAGCGCATCGCAGGCTACCGCAACTTCGGCACCAAGCTCTGGAACGCCGCCAGCTACGGCGAGATGCGCGGCACCTTCGAGGTACCCCACAGCGCCGACATTCCCGACACCAAACACCCGCTCAACCGCTGGATCAAAGGCGAAGTTGCCAAAACGTTGCAGACGGTCGACCAGGCCCTGACTGACTACCGCTTCAACGACGCGGCCTCCGCCCTCTACGCCTTCACCTGGAACACCTTCTGCGACTGGTACCTCGAATTCACCAAACCCATTTTCGACGAAGGAACCGCCGAGGAGATCGCGGAAACCAAGGCCACCTACGCCTGGGCGCTCGATCAATGCCTGATCCTGCTACACCCGATCATGCCCTTCATCACCGAAGAGTTGTGGCAGCAAAAACAGCGCCCCAAGCGCCTCATCCACGCCGACTGGCCCACCTACACGACCGATCTGGTGGATGCCGACGCGGACGCCGAACTCAACTGGGTCATCAAACTGATCGAAAGCATCCGCTCGGCCCGCGCCCAGATGCACGTGCCCGCCGGCACCTATATTCCATGCGTTGTCAAAGACTTCGCACCCTCAGCCAAAGCGGCCTACAGCCGCAACCAGGCCCTCATCCACCGTTTCGCCCGCCTCGAAAGCCTCACCGACGTCGACGACTTCCCCAAAGGCACGGTCGCCCTTGCGGTCTCCGGTGGCACCTTTGGCTTGCCGCTTGCAGATGTCATCGACGTCGGCGAAGAAATCGCACGGCTCGAAAAAACCCTGGCCAAACTCGCCAAGGAACTCGGCGGCCTGCGCGGGCGGCTCAAGAACCCGAAATTCGCGCAAAGCGCGCCGCCCGAAGTGGTCGAGGAAACCAAAGCAAACCTCGCCCTGCGCGAAGACGAAGAAAGCAAACTCCAGGATGCGCTCACCCGCCTGAGGGAACTGTAACAACGTCCCGCGGCTTGGCGAACGACACCGCCGTCCGTATTTGAAAAGATAAGAAGCACAAAGCCTCGGATGCCCGTCATGCTTCTTCTCTTTGAAAATACGGCGGGGAGTTTGAGGGGCAGAGCCCCTCATCAGCAAAAATGAATCGCGTCGCGAAGCGTCTGTTGGATCACTTGAAAACGGGCGCTCGCTTGGCGAATGCGGCGGCCACCACCTCCATCTGCTCCGGCGTGCCTATCAACCCGGCCTGCACGCGGCTCTCCTCGATCAGAACGTCATCCATGCCATGGATTTCGGCATAATCGATCAGCGCCTTGACGGCGCGCAGGGCGGCAGGTGACCTGAACGTCAAGGTCCGCGCCAGGACCATCGCCGCCTCAAGCGGATCGTCGGCCAGTTCCGTGACCAGCCCCCACGCCTCCGCCTGCGCAGCGGGCACTGGCTCCGCCGTGTAGGTCAGCCGCCGCAACACGTCCGACCGCACCAGCCGCGGCAGCAGCACCATGCCGCCCATATCCGGCACGATCCCCCACTTCATCTCCATCACGGCAAGCCGCGCGTCGGGCGACGCGATCCGAATGTCCGCGCCCAGGGCCAGCTGCATCCCCGCCCCAAAACAGACCCCATGGATCGCCGCGATCACAGGCTGCGGCAGGCGTGCCCAGATCATCGCAACCTCCTGCCATTGGTTCGTGGTTCTGTCACCATGGGTGCGCGGCATGAGCAGATCGACCGGATCCTTGCCGATCATCGCACCCAGCCCGCCAATGTCGATCCCGGCACAAAACCCTTTGCCCTGCCCCGACACCACACAGACGCGCGCGTCGGACGCCGCCACCTCTTGCCCGGCGGCGATCACGGCGTCGATCATGGCCTGATCCACGGCGTTCATCTTGTCGGGCCGGGTCAGCTGCACATGGGCAATGTGGTTCTCGTAAGCGACGGATACGCGCGCGTCGGACATGGGGGCCCTCCTCTTTGCCTCCAGACAAGACCATTGCGCCCCTTGGTGCCAGCAAAACGTGGCGGCAGCGGTTCTTGCCGTGCGGCACGGCGCGCGCTACCCCTGCGGCCATGACCACTTATCGCCTGACCCCGCTTGCCGACAGCCTGCCCTCCACAGTGCCCTTTGTCGGCCCCGAAACGCAGGAGCGCGCGCAGGGCCGTTCGTTCGCGGCGCGCCTGGGTGCCAACGAAAGCGTCTTTGGTCCCTCGCCAAAGGCCGTGCAGGCGATGGCGCAGGCGGATCACTGGAAATACGGCGATCCCGAAAGCTTTGAGCTGCGCGCAGCGCTTGCCAGCCATCATGGGGTCAGCGCCGACATCATCATGGTGGGTGAAGGGATCGATGGCCTTCTAGGCTATCTCGTGCGCCTCTTTGTCGGGCCCGGCGATGCTGTGGTGACCTCCGACGGGGCTTATCCGACCTTCAACTACCACGTCGCAGGCTTCGGCGGGGACCTGCACAAAGTGCCTTATGCCGATGACCGTGAGGACATCGCCGCCCTGTTCGCCAGGGCCGCCGAGGTGCGGGCCAAGCTCGTCTACCTCGCCAATCCCGACAATCCCATGGGCAGCTGGCACAACGGTGCCGACATTGTCGCGGCCCTCGATGATCTGCCGCGTGGCACGCTGCTCGTCCTCGACGAGGCCTACGCCGATTGCGCCCCGGCCGAGGCGATCCCGGACATTGCCATTGACGACCCGCGGGTGATCCGCATGCGCACCTTCTCCAAGGCCTACGGCCTTGCCGGTGCGCGGGTCGGCTATGCGATGGGGCCAGCGGCGCTGATCGGCGCGTTCAACAAGGTGCACAACCACTTTGGCATGAACCGCGCCGCGCAAGCCGGGGCGCTGGCAGCACTGCGCGATCAGGCCTATTTGCAACAGGTCATCACGCAGATCGACACCGCACGACAGCGGATCACTGACATCGCAGCAGAAAATGGCCTGAGCGCCCTGCCCTCCGCCGCCAACTTCGTCGCCATCGATTGCGGGCGCGACGGCGCCTTTGCCAAGGCCGTGCTGGATGGGCTGATCGCACGCGGCATCTTTGTCCGCATGCCCTTTGCCGCCCCGCAAAACCGCTGCATCCGCGTCAGTTGCGGCACGGATGCGGATTTGCAGGCGTTTGCCGCCGCTTTGCCCGAAGCCCTTGCAGATGCGCGCGCACACGCGGATTCGAGATGACAGGACAGAATGTCGCACTATAATTTGGCTCAGGAGCTGTTCGTGAGGCCACCATGGATGACCAAGTGCAGGGCAAAGCGCCCAATTACACCAATGCCTGCATCGTCATGTTTGGCGTCAACATCACCTGGATCCTTGTGGCCATCTGGGCCATCTGGGGTCTGATTGCCGCCATGCTGCTGGCGCTCGGTGTCCACCACCTGATGGACCGCATGCGGGTCTGGGCCGCCGCCCGGCAGGCCGCGTCGATCCGGCGAGGCAAGCAGGTCTAGCCGGCCGCGATCACCGCCGCTGCCGCCTCGACCGCGCCGGTGCCCTTGCGCACATCCAGCGCGGTCAGCCCCGCCTCGATCCCGCCCAACAGGCCCAGCACCATCTGGCCGTTCACGTGCCCCATATGGCCAAGGCGAAAGAACGCATCCGCCGATGGATCACCCGGGGTCGCCATGCCCAGCCCGATGCCCAGTGTCAGGCCCAGATGCGTCTCGACCCAGCGGCGCAGTCCGGTCCCATGCGGGCTTGGCAGGCGCAGCGCGGTCACGGCCACGCTGCGATGCGCGGGATCCGTCACGTTCATCGCCAGCGCGCCGCCTTCGGCCCAGCGGTCACAGGCGGCCCATATGGCGCGGGCAAGCACGGCGTGGCGTTGCCACACGGCCTCCATCCCCTCGTCATGGATCATGTCCAGCGCGGTGCGCAGCCCGTGCAGGTGATGCGTCGGCGCGGTGCCGTTCCAATACTGGTAGAACTCTTGCGGATTGGCGCGCGGCGTCCAGTCCCAGTACCGGCTGACGCGCGGCATCGCGGCCCGTACCGCTGCCGCCTTGTCACTGAAAAAGACAAACGCCATGCCCGGCGGCACCATCAGGCCCTTCTGGCACCCCGTCACCATGACGTCGACACCCCAGCCATCCATTTCAAACCGATCACAGCCCAGGGACGCGATACAATCGGCCATCAGCAGCGCCGGGTGATCCGTTTCATCCAGAACGTCGCGCAACGCCTTGATATCGCTGCGGATCGAGGTGGAGGTATCGACATGCACGGCCAAGACGGCCTTGATCCGATGCGCCGTGTCGGCCCGCAACGCCTCGGCCACGCGGACCGGATCGATGGGCGCGGTCTTGCCAAAGTCGATGATCTGCGTCTCGGCTCCCAGCCCATCGGCCATCTCGGCCCAGCCATGTGCAAAGCGGCCCGTGGCGGGCACCAGCACCAGATCGCCCGGCGCGATCGTGTTGGCGAGCGCAGCCTCCCACGCTGCATGGCCGTTTCCGATATACATCGCCACATGCCCTTTCGTGCGCGCGACGGCGCGCAGGTCGGGCACCACGCTCGCGGCCATCTCGACCAGCTCACCCTCGTAGATGTTGGGCGCGGCCCGGTGCATCGCCCGCAACACGGCATCGGGCATGACCGACGGTCCGGGGATGGCAAGATATTCGCGACCCTGACGGGCAATGGGGGCGTGGGACATGAGGGAGGTTCCGGTGTACTGTTCTACGGCGGAGCCTAGCGTGTCGCCGCGTGGCGTCAATCGGCGGCGGCGCTGCTTGCCCCGGCACCGCACACGCGGTATTGGGGACGTTCATATCCCTATCGGAGCATGGCGCTTGCGCCCTTGTCCCACCACGTGAGCACTCCCGACACACCTGACACGCCTATGGCCGCCTCCGGCCCCTTGCTGCGCTGGCTGTGGCATGGGTATCTCAAGAAGCATACGGGCCTGATGGGCATTGCCGTCTGCTTCATGATCCTCGAAGGGTCGATGCTGGGCGCGCTGAGCTACCTGATGCAGCCGATGTTCGACGACGTATTTGTCGCAGGCGATGGGCAGATGCTGATCTGGGTCGGCCTGATGGTCATCACGATCTTTATCGTGAGGGCGTTTTCGTCGGTCGTGCAGAAGGTGATCCTGACCCAGGTGGCACTGCGCACTTCGGCCGCGCTGCGCTTTGATCTGCTGGACCGGATGATGCTGCAGGACGGGGCCTTTCACCAGCAGCACCCGCCCGGTTTCCTCATCCAGCGGGTGCAGGCGGATGTGGGGGCGGTGGGGGACGTCTGGCGCGCGATCATCACCGGTGCGGGGCGTGATCTCATCGGCCTGTTCGTGCTCTTTGGTGTGGCGATCAGTGTCGATCCGATCTGGGCGATGCTGGCCTGTGTCGGTATCCCGGTGCTCGTCCTGCCGGCCTCGGCCGCACAACGCTATGTCCGGCGCTATGCGCGCACGGCGCGGGATCTGGGCGCCTACCTGTCCACCCGCCTCGACGAGGTGTTCCATGGCATCGTTCAGATCAAGCTGAACGCGCTCGAGGACTACCAGTCCAACCAGTATCGCGGCCTCACCCGACGCTTTATCCGGACCGAGACGCGCGCCGCCTTCGGCGGGGCGGCGATCCCGGCGATGATCGATATCATTTCGGGCGTCGGGTTCATGGCCGTCATCCTGTACGGCGGCTCCGAGATCATCTCGGGTGACAAGACCATCGGCGAATTCATGACCTTCTTTACCGCGATGGGGTTTGCCTTTGATCCGCTCCGGCGTTTGGGTGGCATCGTCGGCCTGTGGCAGACCGCAGCGGCCGCCATCGAACGGGTCAAGGAGCTGCTGGATGCGCCGCTGGTCCTCACCTCTCCGGCACAGCCCGCGCGCCCGCCACATGAACAGCTCGACATCGTGCTCGACGACGTGTCGCTCACCTATGGCGAAACGCAGGTGCTGCGCGGTCTCAGCGTCACCGCCGAGGCGGGCAAGACCACCGCGCTGGTGGGTGCGTCAGGTGCGGGCAAATCCACCATCTTCAACCTGCTGACGCGGCTCGTGGATCCGCAGCAAGGCTCTGTGCGTGTGGGCGGGGTGGAGACCTCTGACATGGACCTGAGCGATCTGCGCAGCCTCTATTCGGTGGTCACCCAAGAGGCGCTCTTGTTCGACGAAACCTTGCGGGAAAACATTCTGCTCGGCCGCGATGATGTGAGCGACGCGCAGTTGCGCGACGTATTGGATGCGGCCCACGTGTCGGATTTCGTCGACGCGCTGCCCGACGGGTTGGAGACGCGGGTGGGCCCGCGCGGCTCTGCCCTGTCCGGCGGGCAACGTCAGCGCGTGGTCATTGCGCGCGCCCTGTTGCGTGACACGCCCATCCTGCTGCTGGACGAGGCGACCTCGGCGCTTGATGCGCAGTCGGAAAAGGTCGTCCAGACCGCGCTCGACCGTCTGTCTGCCGGGCGGACCACGCTGGTGATCGCGCACCGGCTGTCCACGATCCGCGAGGCGGACAAGATCGTGGTGATGGACCGGGGCGAGGTGAAGGATTCCGGCACCCACGAGGACCTGCTGGCCCGCGGCGGCATATATGCCGACCTCTACCGGCTGCAATTCCGCGATGGCAAGACAGTGGTCGACAGCAAGGTGGCGGCGGCACTGGGGCCAAGCGGCGATTTTTCGCGCGAGATGACACCGGGCTTGATCGCGCGCATCCGCGCCCGCCTTTTCGGCAACGTCTAGGCGCGATAGCGCGCCGCCAACCGGTGCGGGTCCGCCCCGCCCAGATACTGCACCAGCAGCCACAGGTTTCGCGCACCCCGACGGATCCATCCTTGGGTCCGGTACCGCGTCGCACTGGTGACCGCCACCGCATCAAGCGGGTGCAAATGGCCGCGCAGCGCGCGAGCCATGGCCACGTCTTCCATCAGCGGTATGTCCGGATAGCCGCCCACCTGATCATAGAGCGTGCGTGGCATCACCAGCCCCTGATCCCCGTAGGGCAGCCCAAACCAGCGGGCCCTGCGATTGGCCCAACCGGCGACAAAGCTGCCGCCCCGGTCGAACCGCAGCTGGAAGTATCCGGCTCCGGTCTTGCCCAGATGCGCACCTACGACGTCGCTCCACCCCGGCTCCAGCACCGTGTCGGCGTGCAGCACCATCAACCACGGCGCTCTGGCGGCGGCACAGCCGCGTCGCAACTGCCCACCGCGGGATGGCGCCCCTTCGATCACGTTGGCCCCCCAGGCGTCGGCCAAGGCCTGTGTCCCGTCGGTCGACCCGCCATCGCTCACGATCAACTCGGTCACCAATCCGGCATCCAGCCCTTCGACCAATGCAGCCAGGGTGTCCGACAAGGACGCAGCGGCATTCAAGGTGGGGATCACAACCGAGATCGGAGCGCGCAAGGGCAGCCTCTTTTGCTTTGGACCTGGGCTGCTATATCAGCAGTGCAGCCGAAAAAGGAATTCAGCGATGCAAGACCGCCATGTGTTTCGCCTCTCGGGTGCCGATAATCGCCCGTTTTTGCAAGGGCTTGTGACCAATGACGTCGACAAAGTCGATGCCGGCTTGGTCTATGCAGCGCTGCTGACGCCCCAGGGCAAATACCTTGCCGATTTCTTTCTGGCCGCAGACGGTGCCGATATCCTGCTGGATGTGGCGGCGGAGCTGGCGCCGGGGCTGTCGCAGCGCCTGAGCATGTACAAGCTGCGCGCGGATGTCCAGATCGCGGACAGCGGCCTGCACGTGCACCAGGGCGTCGGTGCTATGCCTGCGGATGCGCATCCGGATCCGCGCCATGCCGCCCTGGGCTGGCGGACGTACCGGGCGGAAGCCGCGCCAGAGACCGACATCGACTGGACCGCTCTGCGCGTCGCCCATGTGATCCCGGAAACCGGGATCGAACTGACACCCGACAGCTACATTCTTGAGGCGGGGTTCGAGGCGCTTCACGGCGTCGATTTCCGCAAAGGCTGCTATGTCGGTCAGGAGGTCACCGCACGGATGAAACACAAGACCACGCTGCGCAAAGGCTTTGCACAGGTCGGCGTGGACGGCAGCGCAGCCCCCGGCACCGAGATCACCGCTGACGGCAAAGCTGTCGGCACGCTCTTTTCCACGGCAGGCACGCAGGGCATCGCCTATCTGCGCTTTGACCGCGCCAAGCCCGAGATGCAGGCAGGGTCCGCGCGTATCACGTGGGACAGCGACGGAAACTGATACAGTTTCCTGCCGTTTTCCGGTGTCGGAAAACGTCTAGGCGCGTTCGGCGTATTCCATCGTTTCGGTGTTGACCACGATGTCCTCGTCGGGCCCCACAAACGGCGGCACCATCACCTTGACCCCGTTGTCGAGCACGGCAGGCTTGAACGAGTTCGCCGCCGTCTGCCCTTTGACCACCGGTTCGGTCTCGACGATCTTGCAGGTCACCTTTTGCGGGACGGTCGCGTTCAGCGCCTCGTCCTCGTAGAACTCGACCACGATGGTCATGCCGTCCTGCAGGAACGGACGGCGGTCGCCGAGCAATTCCGCAGGCAGGCTGATCTGCTCGTAGGTTTCGGCATCCATGAACATCAGCATGCCGTCATCCTCATACAGGAACTGCTGATCCTTCTGCTCCAGACGGACCCGTTCGACCTTGTCGGCGCTGCGGAACCGTTCATTGAGTTTCGAGCCGTTGCGCAGGTTGCGCAGCTCGACCTGGGCAAAGGCTCCGCCCTTTCCGGGCTTCACGTGGTCGACCTTCACGGCGGCCCACAGGCCGTCATTGTGCTCAAGAACATTTCCCGGGCGGATCTCGTTTCCGTTGATTTTAGGCATGTGTCAAAACCATGGCAAAAGGTTGATCATAAGTTGACGCTCCCTATATCTCGGGGAACGCTACCCGGCAAGACAACGATATACAGTGGTGCATACGCAGCAAGCTATGCAAGTAGCGCAACAGAGCCATGCAATTTCGGGGTATCCGAATCGGCGCAGATGGGCCATAAGGAACGCCACGCCGAAATCACAAGAGCAAGAATAAAGGAAGGACGACGAATGAAAGACTTCGTTGACGGCACAGCCTTTAACAATGAACAAGGCAACCGTGCACGTAAACTCTTTGCAGCCGTTGTGTTGGCTGCACTCGACGACGCCATTGCCGACGACAAGAAGTATGGCAACGGGCCCGAGCAGATTGCCCGCTGGGCACGGTCGCGCGATGGGCGCGAAGTGCTGAGCTGCGCAGGCATCGACCCCAACGAACGGGTGGTCGAGGGCCTGATGGACTTTGTGGGCAAGGGTGTTCGGACATCCGTCGCGCTCAGCCGCGAAGAATCCGAGCGTCGCAACGCCGCACAGCAAGCCGAAGCGGCCTGAACAGCCAGCCTTCGATGATTGGAAAGCGCGCCCATTCGGGCGCGTTTTTCGTTGTGCTCAGCTGTCGACAAAGAAAAACAGCCACTGGCGCACCACCCAGATCTCGAACGCAAGCAGAACAAGCGTCGCCATACGGGCCCAGATGGGAACGCCGCGCCACCACAGCGCGATGGCCGCGCTCAGCGCGACTGCGGCTTCGGCGGGTGCGACCCACGTGGCGCCGTGACGGCGGTCCCAGTAGCTGATCGGGCTTTCGAACACCCATGAGGTCAGCGGCCAGAAATGCGGCCGCCCGTCATCATGGTGCAACGGGAAATCCAGCGCGAGGTGCAGCACCCCTGCCCCGGTCAGGGCGATGGCCCAGGGCGCGCGGCGCCAGACCGCGACAGCACAGAGTACCCCCCAGACGATGAACGAGTTGTCGATGGCAAAGACGGTTTGCCAGGCATCGGAAAAATATAGCTCATCGAAGACCCGCTGCGGTGGGATCTGCAGCACAAACAGCGCTGTCCCCGCCATGAGGTACAGGGACAGGTCCGGTGCCAGCGCGCCGACGAGTGCGGCCAGCAAAATTTTTGAGGATCCGGGCCGCCCAAAGGCGGCAGCGCCCAGCAGCAAGTGGGCCGGCGTGTTCAAATGGTCAGGCCAAGGGCCGGGCGCGGACCGCGCATCACCTATTCGAGGTCTTGCGCCGCCAGGGCGCGGTGGATCTCGCGGCGCACCAGTTTGCGGACGTTCCGCGTGATGCGTTCCCCCAGCGCGCCTTGCAATTCCTGGCGCACGATGTCGGCCACGAGGTCGCGCAGCGCCTCTTCGTCCAGGACGTCCTCATCGCTGGAGAATATCTGCGGCTCCGGTTCGTCGACGATATTATCCGCCTGTTCTGCGCGCTGCGCATGGTGTGAAAAGGTTGGCGTTGCCGACACTTCGGTATCTTCCCACGCCATCGTCGGCGCCTCGGTGCCCGCATAGGCGTCCGCGCCGGGATCGTCGGGTTCCCATTCGTCTTTCCGGCCAGCCACAAGCGTCTCGAGTGCCGCGATCTTCTCGCTTAGCGATGTGTCTGCCGCGTGCGTGTGCGTTTCGGCATCCGCCACAGCCGATGGCGCCGCCTCGGATTCACCAGCGGGCGCGTCGGCCGGAACCGCGTCGGCTGCCGCGTCCTCAATCTCTGCTTCGGTCACGTCGTCGGCCACGACATCGTCTGTCGCAGCATCGTGCGGTTCGGCATCATGTGTTTCAGCGTCGCCATAGGGCTCATCCCACACGGCCGCTTCGGCTTCGGCTTCGGCTTCGGCTTCGGCTTCGGCTTCGGCTTCGGCTTCGGCTTCGG
>JBCBHM010000002.1:0-197409 GCA_038525585.1 Pseudomonadota bacterium | reverse complement strand
CAAAGACAACTTCGTCCACCAGCGGATCGCCAATCCCGAATGCGTCGCCGCGCATCACGAACTTGGGCAGCACATTCGGATCGACCCACAGATCGGCGACTTTCTGCCGATGCGCCTCGGCCGCGTCCACGCCTTCTACCTCTGCGGGAGCGGCGCTTAATGGCGCGCTGTGACGTTCGGTGATAAACTCCGTCAGGGCGGTCGGATCATTGTCGGGCAGCACACTCTCGGGCGCGGCCATCTCAGTGTCCTCCACCTCCGGCTCGGGCGGTTCGGACACGCGCAGGGACGGCGTCAGAACCAGCCTGTCGGGCGCTGAAACCCCTTGCTGGGCAGGCTCTTCGGGCTTGTCATCTGAAACCAGCCGGCGGATCGACGACAAGACGTCTTCCACCTCCGCATTTGTCATGGGGTCGGACATGTTACTACCACTCTCACCTCGTTAAAAAGTCTACATGGCGCTCAAGAGTCGCACAACAGGATGCTAAAAATCTTAATCGTCCGGGGTCAATGTCCGAATAATCTGATCCAGTTGCCGGCCCTGTTTTGACAGTTTGGCCGGGCCATCCTTGACGAGGTTGTAGTAGGCTGTGGGGTCATAAAGCTGCACGGGCAAGCGCAGGCGTTCCGCAGTCAGAAGCCCCATGGATTCCAGCACAGCGTAGGCAGCAATGTATTGGTCCGCCTGGGCCGAGATGCGGTTGGTTTCGGCGTCCAGCAGGTCTTGTTCCGCGTCAAGCACATCCAGCGTCGTCCGTGCGCCCAATGTCGCCTCTTCGCGCACGCCCTGGAAGGCCACGCGCGCGGCACGGATCTGACGTTCGGAGGCCGACAGGCTGGCCCGCGCCGCCTCGAGGTCCGAAATGGCGTCGACCACATCCTGCTGCACGTCATGTCGCGTCGTGTGCAGGTTGCCCCGCGCCGAGTCCCGGTTGGCAAAGGCCTGCCGCTCGGACGCAAACAGCGTGCCGCCACGATAGATCGGGCCCGAAACGTTGACGCCGACGGTGCCCACGGACGTCGAGTCGACGCTGCTGAATTCTTCGGTGACCGACAGTCGCCCCTCGAGCGTGACAGTCGGGTTCATGTCCTGTCCCGCGGCCTGGGCCAGCAGCTCGGCGGCGGCCACCTGACGCTGCGCCTGCACCAGCTCGGGATGGGTGCGCACGGCGACCGACTGTGCCCGCGGCACCGACGTTTCGACCTGCGGCAAGCGCGGCAAGCGCGTCAAACGCCCGGGCTGGCGCCCGACAACATTGGTATACTCGGCCTGCGCCTGGATCAGATCCCGTTCCGCGGCGGCAAGGTTGCTGCGGGCCTGCGCCACCGCCGCTTCGGCCAGTGACACGTCGGTCCGCGTCACCTCGCCCACGTCGAACCGATCCTGCGCCGCCCGGAATTCCTGCTGCAACAGCCGCAGGTTGTTCTGGCTCAGCGATACGAATTCCTGTTGGCGAATGACGTTGAAATACGCGCTCGCAGCGCGCAGCAGAACCAGCTGTTCCACATTCAACAGCGCCGAGCGCGTGGCCAGCACGGTTTCCTTGGTCGCCTCGATCCGGGACCGGTCGGCCCCACCGTCAAAGACCTGCAACGACGCTGTGATCGCAAGCGACACGCTGGTCTGCGCCAGCGAGACGGAGTTGCCGGCGGTCTGCGTACTCTCGCTGCTGCCAAGCTGGCGGGTGAGATCCGCGCTCCAGTTGATGATCGGTTTCAGGCGGGCCGCGGCAATCGCCACATCCTCGTCTGCGGCGCGCAAAAGCGCGCGGTTCTGATCGATCAGGCCACTATGCGTGTAGGCGCCGATCAAAGCATCGGCCAGTGTCGTGGCCTGTGCCGTGCTGGCCACCAGCGAAGCCGCGACGGCCAATCCGGAAAACCAGTATCGTGTCGTGTGCCTGTTCCGCGTCCGCCCCATATGCCCTACCCTCATGTCGGTCGACTACAGCTGAAACTGGCTGTGCCGCTCAAATCCATTGATCACCGGCGCGCCTGCGTTGAATGCAAGACGCCAAGTCATTGTATTGTCCAGCTTATACCCAATCCGCACTTCACCCAAGGCTCCATCGACAAAGAGTGCCGCGATGCGCCCGCCATCCTTGAGTTGGTCGGTCAGCGTGTCCGGTACGTGACCCACGCCCCCTTGTATGACGATCACGTCATAGGGCCCATGATCTGGTGCACCGTCCGTCAAGGCGCCGGTCTGCGTGATGACGTTGTCCGCGCCCGCTTCCAGCAGTGCATCCTGCGCGTCCGCGGCCATCCGGCTGTCCTCCTCGAGTGCGACGACCGCCTCGGCCATCCGCGCGATCACCGCCGACGAATAGCCGTAGCCTGCGCCCACATCCAAGACCAGCTCGTTTCCGTCGATATCCAGCGCATCCAGCATCTTGGCCAGCGTGCGCGGCTCGAGCACGACGCGACCATCCCCAAGATCGAGGTTCTCGCCCATATAGGCCGCCTCGCGCAGGGCATTGGGCACGAAATCTTCCCGTTGCACTTTGAGCATGGCATCAATGATGGGAAACTTGGTGACGTCGGAGGGCCGCACTTGGGTGTCGACCATCATAGTGCGCCGGGCGGTGAAGTCGGTCATCTCAACTAAACTTATCCGTTCAGACTCTGCTGCTCGCAGGTGTGCCACACATTCCCCATGGGGGCAACGCGGCAAAACGCATGTGGCCCGGTCTTGCACGGGTGTGTCGGATAAGCTATCGCATCGCTCACACCACGTGAGGCGAGTTGGCGGAGTGGTGACGCAGCGGATTGCAAATCCGTGTACACCGGTTCGATTCCGGTACTCGCCTCCAAAACTGTCCACGCACTTCGCGCTGTTGCCTGTTTGCTTCGGACGGGGCGATGGCGGCTTTTCCTTCGTCGCGCGGTCTTTGGCTCTGCGATAGGTTGGGCAGTTGCGTTTGCATGCGATGGTTTGCTGTCGTTCCAGGCGTGTCTTGACGGCGCGACGGAAGGTTACCGAGCTGAGCTGATGGGATCGCGACAGCGCGTATTGCCTTGATGTGCGGTGCTGGCGCTGCATCACGGCGCGTTTGAGCACGGGTCGGACCGACGTCCCGCGGAAATGCATAGCGCTGGTTCTGCACCGCAATTCACATCGGAAGGACATTGAGGCATTGCGGTTGTCAGGCGCGTCGGGCCTTGTCGGTTCCGCGCCTACGATCTTGCCCTGTGACGCATCCGTATCTCCGACGCCGCTCTGACCGAAGGACCGTCACCCCGCGCTATGGCCCGTCATAGGTCCATCGGTACGCAGGGGGTGTTGGCCCCTTGTTGCGGCCGCCTTGTGTGGTTTGCTCCCACGCATGTGCCAGAATGCCTACGCTGCGCGACAGGCCGAAAAACCCGCGCGCCAGCGGCGCAGGGCAGCCAAGCTCGGCATAGATCATGGCGGTCGCGCCATCGATATTCATCGGCACCGGCTTGCCACGCTCTTCGGCCAGACGCGCTTCGATCGCTTCGGCGATGGTGCGATAGGTACCGGTCACAGCGCCCGCCTCTGTTGCCTCCGCCACCAGCGCCATGAGCCGTGTGGCGCGGGGATCCGTTGGCGTATGGAACCTATGGCCGAAGCCCGGCAGGTAGGGCCCGTGTGCAGAACGCCACTCATCGAGGCTGTCCAGGCCGTTGGCCTCGACGTGATGAAAAAGGGCCACGGCCTGCTCACCTGCCCCGCCATGCACGTCGCCCAACATGTTGAGCCCCGTGGCCATGGCGCTTTGCAGGCCCACACCGCAGGTGGCGGCCATGCGGGCCGCGGCAATGGACGGCGCCTGTGGCCCATGATCTACGGCCGAGACAAGCGCCGCCTCAAAAAGCGCCGCCCGCTCTGGCGGCAGCGGTGTGCCGATGACCAACATCCAGATCATCTGCGCAAAACTGGTGGTGCCGATCAGCTCTTCGATGGGGTGGCCGCGCAGGGCGATCCGCCCCGGCTCCATGTCGATGATCTGCGTGCGCCACCAATCGGCGACGTCCTTGCCGTCGGTCATATCACGCCTCCTGCGCGCAGCGCCTCGATCTGGTCCGCAGTGTATCCCAACGCGCCCAGCACCGCATCGGTGTCCTGCCCCAACGCGGGCGGCGGGCTGTCGACCGATGGGCGCGCGCCGTCGATCATCGCGCCGATGCGAACCAGCTCGATGGCGTCCGGGACGCCCGGCGTGTCGCTGAACCGGGCGAGGAAGTCGCGGCCGCGCACCTGCGGATGCGCCAGGATATCGGGCACGCCCAGCACAGGCCCGGCCGGCACGCCGATCCGGTTCAGCGCGTCGGCCCAGTCGGCGGCGTTTGCGGTGGTCAGCACCGTCTCCAGCTCGGCCCGCAGGCGCAACCGGTTGGCCTTGCGATCCTCGCGGGTGGCGAAATCGGCATGTGCCAGCAGATCCTCACGCCCCAGATGTCGGGCCAGCAATGCCCACTGTTCGTCCTTGTTGGCCGCGATGTTGATCAGCCCATCGGCGCATTGAAACGCACCAGAGGGGGCGGATGTCGGATTTTCGTTGCCGTTGCGCGCGGGCGTGACGCCGCCGACGAGGTGGTTCGACACGACCCAGCCCATGGTCGCCAGCACCGCTTCGAGCATCGACACGTCGATCACGCAGCCGCGTTTGGGCGCGTTGAGCGCGGCAGTGATCGCCATCGCCGCCGTCAGTCCGCCGATCGTATCGGCGAGCGGGTAGCCTGCGCGCAGCGGGCCGCTGTCGTCGGTCCCTGTGACGGACATGAGGCCCGACACCCCTTGAACGATCTGGTCGTAGGCCGGGCGATCGGCCCAGGGGCCGGTTTGGCCAAAGCCCGAGATCGCACAGTAGATCAGCGCCGGGTTTTCCGCCCGCAGCACATCGGGGCCGAGGCCCAACCGGTCCATGACGCCGGGGCGAAAATTCTCCACCAGCACATCCGCGCCGCGCACCAGCCGGCGCAACACCTCCTTGCCCGCGTCCGCCTTGAGGTTCAGCGTCAGCGAGCGCTTGCCCGCGTTCTGCGCCAGAAAGCTGATGCCCATCCCCCGCGCCGACAGCGCAGGATCGGCCCCGAGGTTGCGCGCCAGATCACCGCGCCCGACCGCTTCGACCTTGATCACCTCGGCCCCCAGATGGGCCAGCTGGTGGCAGGCAAAGGGGCCCGCCAGCACGTTGGTCAGATCGAGAACACGAACCCCGGCGAGCGGCGCATCAGTCGCCATCCGCCACGCCTTCGGCCCGTTTGCGCGCCCGGCGGGCACGGAAGCTGGGCAGCAACACCAGCAGCAGCGCGACGACCAACAGGCCCAGCGTCATGGGCCGTTCGATGATGAACTCGACCCCGCGATAGAGCTGCATGGAGCGGGCAAAGTTATCCTCGAGCATGGTGCCGAGGATGAACCCGATCAGCAGCGGCGCCAACGGATAATCGGCAAAGCGCAGGATGGTCGCCATCACGCCGAGGCCCACCAGCATCAGCAGCTCGGTCGCGTTGTTCTGTCCGATATAGGCCCCCATGAGGGTGAAAAAGAGGATGAAGGGGATCAGGTAATTGCGCGGGATCGCAAGGATTTTTGCGATGTAGGGGATCAGCGGCAAGTTCAGGATCAAGAGCACCAGATTGCCGATGAACATCGAGATGATGACCGCCCAAAAGATCTCGGGCGTGTCGATCATCAGCCGCGGCCCCGGTGTCACGTTCAGCGCGATCAGCGCGCCCAGCAGAATGGCTGTGGTGCCCGAGCCCGGGATGCCCAGCGTCAACAGCGGCACGAACGAACCGGTGCAGGCCGCGTTGTTCGCCGTCTCCGGCGCGGCGAGGCCCTTGACCGAGCCCTTGCCGAACTCCGCCTGTTCGTCGCCCTTGGCGATGTTGCGTTCGACCGCGTAGCCGAGGAAGGAGGCGATGGTCGCCCCGGCACCCGGCAACACCCCGATAAAGAACCCCTGGATCGATTGGCGCCCGATGACAGGGATCATCGCCTTGCCCTCTGCGCGCGAGAACCGCAGATTGGTGATCTTGTTGCTGGCCCCATCGCCACTGGACCCACGCATCGGGTTCAGCACCAGAAACAGCGCTTCGGGCAGGGCAAACATCGCCATGGCCAGCGTGATGAAGCTGATGCCCGACTGCAGGTCCAGAAGCCCCATGGTAAAGCGCGGCATGGAAAACAGCGCGCCCTCGCCCACCGTGGCCAGGATCAAGCCAAGGATGGTCATCATCAGCGCCCTGGCCACCTGCCCCGTTCCGGCAAAGGCGGCAATGGCCGACAGGCCCACCACCATCAGCGCGAAATATTCAGCCGAGTGGAACAGGAGTGCGACCGACGACAGCGCAGGCGCAAAGATCATCAGCAGGATCGCCCCGATTGTCCCGCCTGCGAAACTGGCCACGGCGGCGATGGTCAGCGCCTTGCCCGCCTGCCCCTTGCGGGCCATCGGGTAGCCGTCAAAGCTGGTGGCGACGGTGCCCGCCACCCCCGGCGCATTCAGCAGGATGGACGAGGTCGAGCCGCCGAAGATCGCGCCGTAATAGACCCCAGCCAGCAGGATCAGCGCGGCCGCCGGATCGCCCAAGGTAATGGCGACGGGGATCATGATCGCGATGATCGACATCGGCCCCAGCCCCGGCAGCATTCCGATGAACGTCCCGATCAGGCAGCCCGCGACGACCATGAGCAGGTTCTGGATGGAAAACGCGGCGGCAAGGCCGATCATGATCCCTTCAAGCATGGCTCAGGTCCCCATGAAGAACGGAAAAGGACGCAGAAAGATGCCCAGCACCTCTTGCACCAGATACCAGACAAAGCCGGTGGCCAGCAGGGCGACCGGGATCATGATGTGAAACTTGCGCTCACCCAGGATCGTGCTGCCGCCGACAAGAAAGACGGTCGTCGCGATCAGAAAGCCCGCCGGGCGCAGCATCAGCGCATAGGCGACCATCAGGGCCAGCAGCGCCAGCGCCTGCCCGATCTTGTATTCGTGCAGACGGCGGTAGTTGATGTCGGTGGCGCTGGGTTCGGCGTCGCCGTCCCCCTTTTCGACACCGAGCAGCACAATCAGGCCCACCACCACGCCGAGGATCGCCAGCATCTTGGGGAATGTCGACGGCCAGACCGGGTTGCGCTGCATGAACGGCGGCAAGAGCTGATCCATCGTGAAAAAGGCCGCATAGCCGTACACGCAACAGAATGTCACGAAAATCAGCGCGATCCAGCGATCCAGCGCCATAGTTATCCCCTCCGCGATCTCTTATTGGGACCGCCCCGCAGGTGGGGGCGGTCCGGTGCAAAGCCTTACAGAAAGCCCAGCGTTTTCATGAGGTCACCGATGACCTTTTCCTGATCTTCGAGGAAGGTGCGGAATTCATCGCCGTTGTTGTGGATGTTGACCCAACCGTTGCGCGCACGCACCTCTTCCCATTCGGGGGTGTCGTACATCTTGGTCAGCGCGTCCTGGAACGCGGCCAGTTGCGCGTCGGGGATGCCCGGTGCGGCAAAGAACCCGCGCCAGTTGACAAAGGTGGTGTCGAGGCCCTGTTCCTTCATCGTGGGTGCGTCGGCAAACGCGTCCACGCGCTCGTCCGCGGTCACGCCCAGGATGCGCACTTCGCCTTGCTGGGCCAGTGCCACCGCTTCGGAAAAGCCGGTCGACAGCGCCTTGATCTCACCCGACAGCAGGCCCGCCATGGCCGCGCCACCCGCATCATAGGGGATGTAGTTGAAGGCTGTGGGGTCTTCGCCCGCCGCCTGCATCGCCATCGCCGCCACGAGGTGGTCCATGCCGCCGGGCACCGACCCGCCGCCGATGGCAAAGCCGTCGCCGTCCGCGCGGTACGCGGCAAGCAGGTCGTCCATGGATTGCAGGTCACTGTCGGCGTTCACGACAAGCGCCGCATAGTCACCGATGGTGCCCGCAACCAGCGTGAGGTCCCGGAACGACTGAGGGAACACACCGGTGAGCGACCGGATGACGATGGGGGTCGAATTGACCATCATCGTGTTTTCCAACGATGCGGCGTTTTCGATCATGTGCGCGATCGCGACACCGCCACCGCCGCCGGACATGTTCTCATAGCTGGCCGAGCCCACGAGGCCCGCACCGGTCAGCGCCTCGCCCGTGCCACGCGCCGTGCCGTCCCAGCCGCCACCGGCCCCGCCGGGGATCAAGAAGTGTACGTCGTCCAGCACCTGATGGCCGTCGGCCTGCGCGATGCCGCCAAGGGCCAGGGTTGCGGTTGCAGCCGCGATTGCAACGCGGCGTGTCCACCCAAAGGTGTTCATGTGGTCTCCTCCCATGTAACAGACGGTCGTTTGCCGACCGTTCGTGCGGCAGACTATAGGAAGCTGTCACAGAACTGATACCCGAAAAATGCCATCACGCTGCGATCATCCGGTCTCGGGGCTGTTTTCACCGCGTGCGACGGATCCAGACCCTGACGCAAGCGGTGCCGCGGCTCTCGTTTTGGTGGATCACATCATGCTCGGGGATGATATCATCAGCACACAACCATATCGCAGAGGTATCAGGATGGAGCTGCGCCACTTGCGCTATTTCGTGGCGGTCGCGGATCACGGCGGGATCAGCCACGCCGCCGACAGGCTGCGGATCGCGCAGCCAGCCGTGTCGCGGCAGATCAAGGATCTGGAGCAGGAGCTGGGCTGCGACCTGCTCTTGCGGGTCGGTCGGCGGGTCGTGCTCACGGATGCAGGCCGCGCCTTTGCGGCGCAGGCGCGCGCCATTCTGGCCAGCGCAGACGCCGCAGCGCAGGAGGCGCGCCAGATCGCGAAAGGCACGGCCGGCCAGTTGCGGATCGGGTTGTTGGAAAGTGCGGCATGGGCGGGCCATATGCCCATGGCCCTCAACCGCTATGCGCGGCAGTTTCCCGACGTGCGCCTCGACATCGTGCCGATGAGTTCCCTGGATCAGATCGAGGCGCTGTTGACCGGCGCGCTGGATGCCGGGTTTGTCTATCGGCAGGACAGTCTGGACACGCCCCACCTCACGGCGCTGCCTTTGCGCGTGGACGACATTGTGCTGGCTGCGTCGGTCGATCTGGTCTTTGACACCGACGGCCCGCTGCGCTTGGACGATATCGACGGGCTGCCGCTTGTATCCTTCCCCCGCGCCGTGGCGCCTGCCTATCATGACCGGCTCGATGATGCGCTGCGCGATATGGGGCTGACGCCCGCGGTGGTGCAAGAGGCCGAGACGGAAACCACGATGCTGAGCCTTGTGGCGGCCGGTGTCGGCTGTGCCTTTGTCAACTCGGCCAACATCCACCGCGCGCCGGATCGGGTGCAATTTCGCGCGGTTGCAGGGCTGTCCGTGCCCATCGAATTTCTGTTCGTCACAGGCCGGACCCCCGGCACGTTGACGCAGGCCCTGACCCGCATCGTTCGTGACATCGATGCCCAACAGGTATCGAATATATAAGAAACGACAATTTTTCATGATCATCAGAGTTTCCTACATCTGGCCCATCGCAGCCAAATGCACGGAGAGAGATCATGAAAAGCCTTTTGAAAACGACAGCACTGACCGCGCTGACCGTCCTGTCGTTCAACGCCCCGACCTATGCCACTGACACGGCCGCACCTGGCACGCCGATCACAGTTGAGACGCTTGTGGATCAGGCCGAACTCGTGCGCATCGCCGACGCGCTCGACGCCGCCGTGGATGCCAAGGATTGGGTCCAGGCCCGCGCCTACTTCACCGACACGATCACCGTCGACTTTACCTCGTTGGTCGGTGGCGCGCCCGCGACGATCCCCGCAGATGGCCTGATCGCCGGATGGTCGGCGAACCTGACGGACGAGAAGGCGTCCTTTCACCTGCGCGGCAACCACCGCGTCACCTTCGAAGAGGATGGCGCGGCCACCCTGCAGTCGCATGGCTATGCCTGGAACCGCATGGAACGTGGCGCGCTGCCCGAAAACGGCGGCGACCCGATGTGGGAGGTTTGGGGGACCTATGAACACAGCTTTGTCCCCACCGATACCGGGTGGAAGATCGACGGCATGACCTTTGTCGTCACGGCAGAGCGCGGGAACGCGTTCGTGCGCAACACGCCCGGCAGCTGACCCCAAAACGCAAATATTGGACACAGAGGACCTGATGACATGACCGACCACACCACATCCCGCCGCGCCGTTCTGACCGGCGGCATCGCAACGCTTGCCGCAGGCGCTGCCGCCGCCAACAGCCTGAACCCGCAACCCGCGCCAACCGAGGCGAACCCAAATGGACGGTTCCGGGGCAAGGTCATCGCCGTGACGGGCGGCAATTCCGGCATCGGCGCCGCCACGGTCCGTGCCTTTGCGACGGAGGGCGGCCAGGTCATCTTTGGCGCACGCCGCGATGCCCTTGGCCGCGCAGTCGAGGCTGACATTCGCGCGATGGGCGGCGATGTCACCTGGGTCCAGACCGATGTGCGCGATCCCGCTCAGGTCGAACGTTTTGTCACGGCGGCGACCGAGGCCTATGGCCGGCTCGACGTGCTCTTCAACAACGCGGGCATCTTCATGACCCCGGCTTTGATCGAGGACATCGACCTCGAAAACTTCGCGGACATGATGCAGACCAATGTGAACGGCGTCTTTTACGGCATGAAATACGCGGTACCCGTGATGAAGGCGCAAGGCGGTGGCGTGATCGTCAACATGGCCTCGGTCGCGGCCCATCGCGGCTTTGCCAACACGGCGCATTACAGCGCCTCGAAACACGCGGTGCTGGGCCTGACCCGTGCGGGCGCGCATATGGCCAAGGACAACATCCGCGTGGCGTCCATCTCACCGCTCGCCGTGGACACCCCGATGCTCGAGGAAAGCTTTGAGTATCAGGGCCTGACCTATGACGGGATGACGGGTTTTTTTGTTACGCCGCGGATCATGCAACCGCATGAGATGGCAGAGGCTGTGCTGTTTCTCGCCTCGGACGCGGCCACGGCCTTCAACGGGATGGATTTTGACGCAACCGGCGGGCAGCTGGCCTGACCCCCGATTGGGGCGCCGCGTGGCAACAGTCGGCACCGTTTGGCGCGTTGGATAAAGGCGCGCGATGCGGTGCGGGCGCCGCGCCTCGCGCCGCGCACTGCCCCTGTCCTGCGCCCGATTCCCCGCCGCTTCGCCCATTTTTTAGGCGCTTCGTATCAGTTGCGCATGGCCAAGCCGCAACCCGCGCCCTCGCCGCTTTCCTTCGCCCGTCGAAAATTCATGCTGTGCGCAATGTGCTGCAAATCCAAAGGGGAGATGTCTTTCATGCATAAAATTGCACTCACTTCGGCGCTGGCCGTCATGCCGTTTGCGGCGATGGGCCAGGATCTGACACCGGTCACCTTCGGGACCAACTGGCTGGCGCAAGCCGAGCATGGCGGGTTCTACCAATCCGTGGCCGACGGCACCTATGCGGAATGCGGGCTGGACGTGACCATCGTGTCGGGTGGCCCGCAGGTGAACAACCGCGCGCTGCTGCTCGCCGACCGCATCCAGTACCACATGGGCGGCGACATGCTGCAGGCGTTCAACGCCGTGGCCGAGGATATCCCGGTCGTCGCCGTCGCCGCGATCTTTCAAAAGCACCCGCAGGTGATCGTGGCCCACCCGGACGTCACCAGCTGGGAGGAGCTGAAGGACAAGACGCTGCTGATCGGCGACAACGGCTTCACCAGCTATTACCAGTGGATGATCGCCGAACACGGCTTTACCACCGAACAGCGCCAGCCCTACACGTTCAACCCCGCACCGTTCATCGCCAACACGGACCTTGCGATGCAAGGGTACCTGTCGTCCGAGCCGTATCTGGTTGAAAAGGAAGCAGGGTTCAAACCCAACGTGTTCCTGATCGCGGACAACGGATACTCGTCCTACGCGACCACGATCGAGGTGATGCAGTCCACGATCGATGAAAATCCCAAACAGGTCGAATGCTTTGTCGATGCGTCGCTGACGGGCTGGTACAACTACCTCTACGGTGACAGCGCGGCAGCCGACGCCATGATCCTCGAGGCGAATGCCGACATGAGCCAGGACAAGATCGACTTTGCCAAGAACATGATGCGCGACGAAGGCATCGTGGACAGTGGCAAGACGCTGGAGCTGGGGATTGGCGCGATGTCGGACGAGGTCATCGGTGACTTTTACCAAAAGATGGTCGATGCTGGCGTGATCTCCGGCGATCTGGATTGGAAAGCGGCCTACACGCTGGACTTTACCAACAAAAAAGTCGGGATCGATATCAAGCCCTGACCGTGCTGGACCGACCCGGGCGGCACTGTCCGGGTCACATCAGGAGGACCGGATGGTTGAGATCGCCCCCTTTGACGCGCGGCCAGAACTGATGCGCGTGCGCGCGGTGGACAAGGTGTTTCCCGGCGACGTGCAGGCGTTGCGGGCGATGTCGCTCACCGTGCGCGAGGGCGATTTTATCTCGCTGCTGGGGCCGTCGGGCTGTGGCAAGTCCACCGCCCTACGGCTGATCGCAGGCCTGTCGGCGCCGACTGCGGGCCGGATCGAATGGGCCCAGACCCGCGAACAGGGCGATCTGGGCGTGGTCTTTCAAGAGCCCACATTGATGCCCTGGGCGACGGTGTCGCAAAACGTGTTCCTGCCCTTCCGGCTCGAGGGGAAATCCCATGCGTCGGTCAAGGACGAGATCCTCGAGGTGCTCAAGCTCGTGGGCCTAGAGAAGTTCCAGAATGCGTATCCGCGCGAGCTGTCGGGGGGCATGAAAATGCGCGTCTCCATCGCCCGCGCGATGGTCACGCAACCCAAGCTGATCCTGATGGACGAACCCTTTGCAGCACTTGACGAGATCACGCGGTTCAAGCTGAACAACGACCTCTTGGCGATGCAGGCCCGCATCGGCTGCACGGTGATCTTTGTCACCCACTCGGTCTTCGAGTCTGTGTTCCTGTCGGACCGGATCGTGGTCATGGCCGCGCGCCCGGGCCGGGTGATCGAGGAGGTGCAGGTGGACGCCCCCTACCCCCGCGACGAAGAGTTCCGCACTTCAGCCGAATACGCCGCACATTGCCGCGCCGCGTCCCGCGCGCTGGAACAAGCGATGGAGGCCGCGGCATGAGCGTGACAGACCTGGACCAACCCGGCACCCCCACCGTCGATGCCGAAGAGGCACGGCGCGCCCGCACCCGGCGGATCGAGAAAACCGCGCGCTGGTTGTTGCCGCTGCTGGTCATGGCGCTGATGATCTGGGCCTGGGACCGCATTGTCGTCTGGAACGAGATCCCGCATTTCATCTTGCCCAGCCCGGCCCGCGTCTGGGGCAGCCTGACGGGCGATTGGGCAATCCTGTGGGACAGCGCGCTGCTCACCGGTCGGATCACGCTGATGGCGCTGGCCATCGCGGTGATCGGCGGCGCGGGACTGGCCATTTTGTTCAATCAGAACAAGATGGTGGAGCTCTCTCTTTATCCGTACGCGGTGATCCTGCAGGTGACGCCTGTCGTCGCCATTGCGCCGCTGATCTTTATCTATGTGGAAAGCAAGACGGTGGGCATGCTGCTGTGTGCCTGGCTGGTTGCGTTCTTTCCGGTGCTGAGTTCGACCACTCTGGGCCTCAATTCGGTCGATCACAACCTGCGCGATCTCTTCCGCATCTACGGCGCGACCCGGTGGCAGAAGCTGTGGATGCTGCAACTGCCCTCGGCGCTGCCCTACTTCCTTGGCGGGCTGAAAATCGCGGGCGGTCTGTCCCTCATCGGTGCTGTCGTGGCAGAGCTGGTCGCGGGCACGGGAGGTGTAGGCACCGGCCTCGCGTTTCGCATTCAGGAAGCGGGCTACAGGCTTAATATCGCACGGATGTTTGCCGCGCTGGCCATCGTTGCGGCGATGGGCGTGTTCATCTTTGCCGCCCTGTCGCTGCTGTCGCATATGTTGCTGCGCAAGTGGCACGAAAGCGCGATCAAGCGGGAGTATTGATGGACTTTCGCGCTCTGCCCAGCGGACACATGACCCTCGCAAATGTCACCGTCCCGGCCTGTCTTCTCGGGCGGGAGGGCGACCTGATCACCACCGACCTGCACATTGCCGACGGGCGCGTCACCGACACACCGGGTGAGCGCGTGGACATGGTCCGCGCGATGGTCCTGCCCTGTTTGACGGACATGCATGTGCATCTGGACAAGGGGCACATCTGGCCGCGCGCGTCGAACCCTGACGGGTCGTTCACGGGCGCGCTGACCACCGTGCGGGCCGATCATGCCAACTGGTCCGCCGCGGATCTGCGGCCCCGCATGGAGTTCGGCCTTGCCTGCGCCTACGCCCATGGAACGCGCGCGGTGCGCACGCATCTCGACAGCATTCCGCCGCAGCCACAGATCACGTGGCCGCTGTTTGCGGACCTACGTGAGACATGGGCTGGCCGGATTGACCTGCAAGCGGTGTGCCTGATCGGCTGCGACAGCTTTTCCGAGGATGGTGATTTCCGCGTGACGGCGGATCTGGTGGCCAAACATGGCGGGGTGCTGGGCATGGTCACCTACCCCGTGCCCGACCTGCGCGACCGGCTGCACGGGTTCTTTCGGCTGGCATCTGCGCGTGGGCTCGATGCGGATTTCCACGTGGACGAGACGATGGACGCATCCTCTGAAACGCTGCGCCTGATTGCCGAGGTCGCGCTGGAGGCAGGGTTCGAGGGCCGCATTGTTGTCGGCCATTGCTGCTCGCTCTCCACTCAAGCCGCGGCGCGCGCGCTCGACACGTTGGACCTTGTGGCCAAGGCGGGCATCCACGTCGTCAGCCTGCCCATGTGCAACCTTTACTTGCAGGATCGCCACGCGGGCCGCACGCCCCGCGGGCGCGGCGTCACGCTGGTGCACGAGATGAAGGCGCGGGGCATCCCCATCTCCTTTGCCTCCGACAACGCGCGCGACCCGTTCTATGCCTATGGTGACCTCGATATGCTCGAGGTCATGCGGCAAGCGACGCGCATCGCGCATCTGGATCACAGCGCGACGGATTGGGTCACATCCTTTGTCACGCAACCGACCGCCACTTGCGGGTTTGCATCGCAGGGCTTGCAGCCCGGCGACCCGGCTGACCTCATCATCTTCAAGGCGCGGGAATGGACCGAGCTTTATGCCCGCCCGCAATCCGACCGGATCGTGCTGCGAAATGGCGAGGCCATCGACCGCACCCTGCCCGATTACGCAACCCTCGACCACCTGTGGGAGACATCATGAACATCGACGCCGCCAAAGCCGCCCTGTCCCATCTCGACATCGAAGAGAAGGAGGCCAGCATTCGCGCCTCCTCGCGCGACTTCTTCTGGTACTCGCCGGTGCTCAAGGAACGGCTCGACCATGTCGTGGCCGATTTCGTCGTCCGCCCCCGCAACGAGGCTGAGGTGATCGAGATCCTGAAAACCTGTTACGCCCATGACGTGCCTGTGACGACACGCGGCGCGGGCACCGGCAATTACGGACAGGCCATGCCACTTGCCGGGGGTTGCGTCATGCACCTGCGCTGGATGGATCAAGTGAAAGAGGTGCATCCGGGCCGCGTGATCGTCCAACCGGGCTGCCTGCTCAAAGACCTCGATGCGGCCTGCAAGGAACACTCGGGCCAGGAAATCCGCATGTTCTCCAGCACTTGGGCGACTGCCACCATCGGCGGCTTTATCGCCGGGGGTTCGGGCGGTGTGGGGTCGTGCACCTGGGGCAGCTTGCGCGATCTGGGCAACATCATCCGCCTGCGCGTGGTCACCATGGAGGCCGAGCCGCGCATCCTCGAGTTCCGCGGCGAAGAGCTTGCGCGCGTGTCCCACGCCTACGGCACCAACGGGATCATCACCGAGATCGAGATGCCGCTGGCCCCCGCCTATGACTGGGTCGAGATGTTCGTGCGCACCAAGGATTTCATGACCGCCGCCCGCTTTGCCGAGGAGCTGGCGAACGAGGATGGCATCCTGATCAAGCTGGCCACCGTGTTCGAGGCGCCCACCGCTAAATCCTATTTCCAGCGCGTCGCCCCGTATGTGGACGAGGACGACCACCTGATCGCCCTGATGGTCGCACCCCATTCGATGGACGGGTTCGACACGTTCCTGGGCCGCCGCGACGGGCTCGACCTGATCTACCGCAGCGATGACAATGATTGGGAGCGCACACCGGGCGCGGTGTTCGAATACGGCTGGAACCATACGACGCTGCGCGCCCTCAAGGTCGATCCGTCCATCACCTACCTGCAGGTCCGCTACGGCTATCCCCAACACCTCGACCTTATCGAACAAATGCGCGACGCGCTGTCGCCCGAGGTGTTGCAGCACCTCGAAGTGCTCAAGGAAGGCGGCAAGGTCATGTTCGCGGGCCTGTCGCTCGTCAAGTTCACGACCGAAGAACGGCTCGATGAGATCGTGAAAATGCACGAGGACGCCGGTGCCATGATCTTCAACCCGCACCGCTACACGCTGGAGGAAGGCGGGCGGCAAACAGTCGATGATCGGCAGTTGCGGTTCAAGCAAGAGGCGGATCCCAAGGGGCTGCTGAACCCCGGCAAGATGATCGCATGGGACGATCCCGATTTCGATTTTGCCGAAATGTACGCCTACCCCAAGATGCAGGCCGCCGAATGACGGCCGCGCCCACCGTTCCGGCCACACCGCAGCACGCGCTTGTGTTGGCCGCGCACCCGGTGCCTGACAGCTACAATCAGGCGCTGCATGCGCAGGTGGTCAAGACGCTCGACGCGCGCGGCTGGTCGGTGGACGATTGCGACCTTTATGCCGAAGGGTTCAGCCCCGTGCTGACCGAAGACGAGCGGCGCAACTATCATGAAACACCGGATAACATCACACCGGTGCGGGGATATGTCGACCGATTGCGCGCGGCCGATGCTTTGGTCATGGTGTTCCCGGTGTGGAATTTCGGCTATCCGGCGATGCTCAAGGGATTTTTGGACCGGGTCTTTCTGCCGGGCGTGTCATTCAAGTTGGACGATGGCAAGGTCGTTCCCAACCTGACGCGCATCCGGCGCCTTGCGGCCGTCACGACCTATGGCGGCACGCGGATGCGGGCGATGCTGTGCGGGGATCCCCCGCGCAAATGCGTCACCCGCGCGGTCTGGCACGTGTGCCGGCCACGGACGACCAAATACCTTGCCCTTTACGACATGAACCGGGCCGACGATGCCAAACGCCGCGGCTTTCTGAAACATGTCGGAGAACAGCTGGGGACGTTTTGATGCGTGCGCTCATCATTTTTTGCCATCCGAAAAAGGACAGTTTCAACGCCGCCGTTCTGGATACGGTGACAGATCACCTCGACAAGGTCGGGGTCGAATACAGGTTGCGGGATCTTTACCGCTCGAACTTCATGCCGGTGCTGACGGCACACGAGCTTGACTGCTATCTGGATGAGACCTGCAATGCCGACCCGGTGGCGCAGGACGTGGCCGATGTGCAATGGGCCGATGCGCTGATCTTTATCTACCCGACGTGGTGGTACGGTCTGCCGGCCATGCTCAAGGGCTGGCTTGACCGGGTGCTGTTGCCCGGCGTGGCCTTTATCATGCCCAAGGGCGAGGGCGACAACATCCAGCCGGGCCTCACCCATATCAAACGGCTGGGCGTGTTCACGACCTGCGGGGCGTCCTGGTGGCTGACGACGCTGATTGGTGCGCCAGGGCGGCGCATGCTGACGCGCGGTGTGCGCGCGATCTGCGCCAAACGGTGCCGCACGGTGTTTGCCGCGCATTACCTCATGGACAGCTCGACAGACGTATCGCGCACGCGCTATCTCAGGACA
Source organism: Pseudomonadota bacterium (assembly GCA_038525585.1). Lineage (GTDB taxonomy): Bacteria > Pseudomonadota > Alphaproteobacteria > Rhodobacterales > Rhodobacteraceae > Tateyamaria. The sequence goes on along the minus strand of JBCBHM010000002.1, from coordinate 179,661 downwards.
GTGGCAGCCAGGATGGAGAGGCTCACAGCATGATCCCCGTGCTCGACTGGTCCGAGGCGCAGAGCGACCGCGCCGCCTTTCGCGCCAAGCTGGGCGTTGCCGTCCGCGAGACCGGGTTTTTCCTGCTCGCGGGCTCTCAGATCCCCGAGACCTTGCGCGCGGATGTCCTGCGCCTGGCCGATACCTTCTTTGCCCAGCCCCGCGCGGAAAAGGCAAAGCTGTCGATCCTCGATACGCCGCACTTTCGCGGCTGGGGGAAGCCGGGCGACGAGTCGCTGGATGAGACGCGGCCAGAGGTCGACACCAAGGAAACGTTCAACATCGGCTATGACCTCGCCCCGGACGATCCGCGCGTGCTGGCGGATGAACCGTTTCGCGGGGTGAACCGCTGGCCGGACATCCCCGGCTTTGCCGACACGATGCTGGCCTATTACGACGCGGCGCAGGCGCAGGCGTCGGCCCTGCTCAGCGTGATGGCCGAGGATCTGGGCCTGCCGTCGGACCATTTCGCCCCGCTCTTTACCGAGCCGCTGTCGGCCATGCGGCTCTTGCACTACCCGCCCGCGACCGGGGCCGATAACGAAATTGGCGCGGGCGCACACACGGATTACGGCGCGATCACGCTCTTGATGACCGATGGGGAGCCGGGGCTACAGGTGCGTCCGCGCGGCGGCGACTGGACGGATGTACCCAACGTGCCCGGCGCCTATGTGGTCAATATCGGCGATTGCCTGATGCGCTGGACGAATGACATCTACGTCTCTACCCCGCACCGGGTGCTGCCGCCCGCGCGCCAGCGCCGGTCGGTTGCGTTTTTCTGCGAGGCGAACCCCGATGCGCTGGTCGCCGCCCTGCCCGGCACCGGCACGGCCAAATACCCGCCCATTCGCGCCGCCGACTACCTCGCCTCCCGGCTCGCCGCGACCTACGCGCCAAAGGAAACCACATGAGCGCACGCAACTGGGCCGACCTGCGCATGCCGGAGTTCGAAACGCTCGACCCCCACCGCACGATCGCGATCCTGCCCACCGCCGCGATCGAACAACACGGGCCGCACCTGCCCGTAGGCACCGACACGCTGATCGCCGAAGGGATGCTGGACGCCGTGCGGGCCGCCTGCCCGGGCGACCTCGACCTGCTAATCCTGCCGGTGCAAGCCGTGGGCAAATCCAACGAACACCTCTGGGCGCCAGGCACGTGCACGCTCACCGCTGAAACCGCCCTGCGCGCCTGGACCGAGATCGGGCTGTCGGTCGCCCGTGCGGGTCTCAAAAAGCTGATGATCGTGAATTCGCACGGCGGCAACCTCGACCTGATCTCGATCCTGACGCGCGAGCTGCGCGTGCAGGCGGGCATGCTGGCCGTCAAGACGCAGTGGGGCGCGTTCGGCGCGCCCGACGGTCTCTTCAGCGCGCAGGAAGACACCTTTGGAATCCATGGCGGCGACAGCGAGACATCGTTGATGCGCGCCTTTCGGCCCGAAACCGTGGACATGGCCGCCGCGCAGGATTTCCGCTCATCGGCCGAGACATCGGTAATCTCGCCCATTGGGCCCATCTCCTACGGCTGGATCGCATCCGACCTGTCGGACAGCGGCGTCGTGGGCGAGGCGCATCTGGCCACAGCCGAAAAGGGGCGCGCCCTTGCCGCGCATCAGGCGCAGGGCTGCATCGCGCTTGCCCGCAAGATGGTCGAGACAGCGCCACCCAGCGCACCGGCACAGCGCCCCGTCTGAGCGGTGGGGCATGTGGCAATATCCTGCTTGTCACAAACACGTGATTGACAGAACTCAACCGCAGCGGGATGCTGGAGGGGCATTTTAATTATTGTAGCCACCGCGCGTTTTTCGCGGTCACAGGTAATCACCGTTACGCCATGTCTGACCCAGCGGTCACCATCGTCAGTTTTTTTCAGCCCGAACAAGCCACCGCTTTGCAAGGCGCATTATCCGAGCGTGACGCCGCCTGCGATGTGCTGTCCTGCGAACAATGGCTGAGCGATGCAGCCAAATCGAGCCAAACCGCCCTGCTTTTCTACTTTGGCCGCGGCCTGCCGGGCCCCAGCGACGTGGAACGCATGCGCCAGATGGGGGCAGGCCACAAATGGCGCGCCGTGTTCGAAGGGCCCCGCCCGACCAAGCTGCCAAAGGCGCTGTTGCTGCCGCCGCGCTATTTCCTGTGGCCCGAGGATCTTGACGCGCTGGTCGATTGGATCGACGCGCCCGGTCAAAACGTGCAGGAGCCGCGCCAACTGGGCCTGCTTGGCACCAGCGCACAGTTTGCCAGGACGACGACCGCGCTCAAGACCTTTGCCCGCTGCGATGCGCCGCTCTTGCTCAGCGGGGCGACGGGAACCGGCAAGGCGACGGCGGCGCATGCCGCCCACAAGCTCAGCGCACGTGCCGACGGTCCGTTCATCACCTTGCACGGCACGCATTTCGCCCAAGGGTTTGGCCACAACAGCGCAGGCTCCCCCTTTGCCGATGCGGTGGGCGGTACGCTCTTTCTCAAAGATCTCGATGATCTGGACCAGGCCGGGCAGATTGACCTCTTGAACTGGCTCAATGCCGAGCAGCAGTTGGTGACAACCGGCTGTGCCCCGCGCATCATTGCCACGGCGCGCAGCGACCTGCGCGGCGAAACCGCCCATTTCCGCCCCGATCTTTACTTCCGGCTCGCGGTTCTGACCCTGCACATGCCCGCCTTGCGGGACCGGGCGGATGACGTCGTGGAACTGGCCGAACACTTTGTCACCCGCTTTGCGTCGCAGGCGGGTGCGCCGCGCAAACCGATGTCGCGCGCATTTGTCAAAGCGCTGCGCGCCTATGACTGGCCCGGCAACGTGCGCGAGCTTGAGAATTTCATGCAGCGCGCCTGGGTGCTGAGCCGCGGACCCGAGATCACGGTCGAGCAGTGCAATGCGCCGGGCATGGCGGGAACCTGTGCGATGGACGGGCCCGTAGGGTCCTATCACGAGGCGCGAGAGGCGACGCTGCGCGCCTTCGAATCCGTCTTTCTCGAACGTCTGATGCGCGCCAGTGGCGGCAACGTCACCCGCGCCGCCGAGATGGCCGGCACGGAACGACGCTCGCTGGGCCGTATGCTCAAGCGCAACAACATCCAGCCCTCCTCCGGCACCTGATCCAAACGCGGCAACCCGCACCAAAGCCCAACCGGGGCTTTTTTTGTGCGCGGCCTCTCCGCATTCGCGGCACTTTCGGGTCGCGGGCGACCCGGCGCTAAGCCCCTGGTTTGCCAAGGCGACGGTGATGACATGCGCACGGGTGGGTCACGCGCGACCCGGCGCGCAGGCCGCCAGACGCCTAACACACTGAATAAAAGTAGACTTTTGGCACGTACAGCACCCAAGCTGAGGCCAGAGGTGCGGCTTATTCGTCGCCGCGACCTCTCTGCTCTTGGGGGGCTCTTGATGGCCAGTTCGCGTGCAATTTATGCGGTCGCGGAAGCAGTGATCCGACAGCTGCGCGCTGAGGTGCGGCCGGGTGACTTCGACAGCGCGGTGGAGTTCGGCATCTACGGATCCGCCGATTTCGCCGACACGCCGATTGCCAATGGCGTCTCCCTCTTCCTCTATCGCATTCTGCCCAACGGCATCCGCCGTACGCCGCCCGGGGGCGTTGGCCCCGACGGGCGGCAGCTGTTGCCGCGCCTGCCCATCGAGATCCATTTCCTCATGACCGTGTGGGCTGGCCAGCCATCGCTTCAGCACGCGCTGGCCGGTTGGATGATGCGCGCGATGGAAGATATGTCGCTGCTTGCCTCATCGACCCTCAACGCCGCCGTGCCCGGCACATTCGCCCCCGAAGAGACGGTGGAAATTTCCCTGTCGGACCTGCGCACCGAAGACCTGCTGCGCATCTACGAGGTGCTGTCGCCCAACCTTTACCAGCTGTCGGTGCCCTACATGGCCCGCGTGATCGAGATCGACGCGCGCAGCCCCGCCCTCGAACCCGCCGGGCCGCTGGTGCAGGAGCGTGAGCAACACGCCGGGCGGGTCGTGCCACCCGACGCATTCGGGGAGGCGCGGTGATGACCGACGTACGCATCCTCGAACGGTTGCCCACGGTCACGCTGTTTGGCACGCGGCTTTTCGATCCGCTGTCGGGTGAGGTGCTGGCAGGCGGTTTTGACGTCACGCTGCGGCAGGATCACGGCGCGCGGCCGGGGCCGGTGCAGCGGGCCTTTCTCACCGGCAGCCGCGTCTACGCGTTCCAGCGTCTGCCGGGCTTGCGCGGGTTCGAGCATGCCGACCCCGACACGCTGGCCCAATCGCCGCTGCCGCGTGTGCCCTACATCCTTGAAATCCGCGATCCCGAGGCCCGTTTCCTGCCCGTGGCTTTGCGGCTGTTCCTGCCCCTGCCATATCGGGGCCTCTTTCCCCTGAGGGAGGCGGAACCTGCCGGCAGCCTGGGCGGCGACCGCCGCTTTCAGCTCTATTCCGCGCCGTCCCGCGCCATCGCAACCTGGCAGGGCCGTGTCACCGGTGAGTTGACCCAGGCGGATGGGACACCCGCCGCCCATGCCGCCATCGAGGTCGATTTCGGCAACGGATTGATCCATCAGGGCCTCGCCGATGCGCGGGGCCGCTTTGCGCTGCCCTTTGCCTATCCGCCCGTGCCGCAAAGCGCTGGCGCCTCGCCGCCCGCGCCCGAGGCGCTGGCGGATGTGGCCTGGCCCTTCTCGGTGCGGGTCCATTACGACCCGGCGCAGCACGACAGGATCGACGGCACCGGCCTGCCCGATCACATCAGCCTGCTGGATCAGTTCGCTGGCCCCGCCTCGACCGTGTTTGCCCTCGCACCCGCCGATGGCGGCGTGCCCGTCCCCTTTCTGCCTGGCGTGCTGCGGCGCGGCCAGGACAGCATCGCCCGCACTGCGGGTTTGTCCTCGCTCGTGGTCCAGCCGGCCACGGGTTCACCGTAGTGCATCAATCCGGAGACCGTTATCATGCCCGAATATCTCGCACCCGGCGTCTTTGTCGAAGAGGTCAGCTTCAGACCGCAATCCATCGAAGGTGTCGGCACCTCGACCACGGGCTTTGTCGGCCCGACGCGGTCCGGCCCCGTGCGCATCGCCGAACCGCCCCTGCTCACCAGCTTTGCCGATTTCGAGCGGATCTATGGCGGGCTCGATGCGCTGAACTACACCGACGGGACAGCCGCCAGCGTCAACTACCTGGCCCAGGCCGTGCGCGCCTATTTCGAGGAAGGTGGGCGGCGCCTTTATGTCGCGCGGGCCTATAATGACGAGGTCCCCGCGGACGAGAGCCGCGATGCCCCCAACTTCACCGGCGGCGACTGGACCGAGGCGACACTGACCGCAGGAGCCTGGGACGATGGCATCGCCCGTTGGCCCGACGGCACCGACAGCCCCGGCCCCGCCATCGGTTTTCGTGCCCGCGACCCGGGTGCGGCGGCCAACGTGTCCGTCCGGGTGCGGGCCCGTGTGGGTGAAAACATCCTCGACACGTCCGGCGCGTTGCCCGAGCTGCGCGGGGTTGCCCCCTTTGACACGATCGTCGCCGAGACGGCGGTCAGCCCATCGGTGATGGAAGTGTTCTGGGCCGAGCGCGTCTTCGACCCCGTCCAGCAGCGCAACATCTTTCAGCTGCGCGCCAGCGACGGCACGATCACAGCGCTGGCGGACATCAGCGAGGCACGCGTCCTGACCATGACGGTCGAGATGGACCCGATGGGCCGCTTCAACGACGAGTTGGTCTGGGAGGGGCTGTCGCCCGACCCGCGTGGCACAAACGCCATGACCGATCAGTTCGCCGCCGACCCCAACCGGCGGTCCATCCTGCTTTTTACCCCGCTGGTGATGCACACGGATCTGACCGATGGCGCCTCCATCGCCGAAGAGATCCTGAGCCAGACGGCGATGTCGCAAGGCGGCACCCTGCTTGATGGGATCGACGGCACCGCCGAGGACCGCAGCTGGCAGATCCGCCTGGCCGGCGGCACCGATGGCGAACGCCCCACCGCCACGCAGTATCAGGGCGACGATGGCGATACCGAGGGTCGCAAATCCGGCCTGCGCGCCTTTGAGGATCTTGAGGATATCTCGATCGTCGCGGCGCCGGGATCGACGGCAGGATATTATGACGGCACCAACCGCGTTGACGCCGACGCCACCACACGCTTCCTCATCGCCCATTGCGAGCAGATGCGCTACCGCGTTGCCGTGCTCGACGGGCCTGAAGGGGCCACGATCGGCGACATCCGCACCTATCGCGCGACGCTCGATAGCACGCGCGCCGCGCTCTATTATCCATGGGTGCGCAGCTTTGATCTGGTGACCGAGACGGAGGTGCTGCTGCCGCCCTCGGGCTTTGCCACCGGCATCTTCGTGCGCAATGACGTCGAACGCGGCGTGCACAAGGCCCCGGCAAACGAGGTCATCCGCCTCGCGCAGGGGCTCGAGCTGAACGTCAACACGGCCCAGCAAGAGGCGCTGAACCCCGAAGGTATCAACTGCCTGCGTTTCTTCGAAGGGCGCGGCTTCCGGGTCTGGGGCGCGCGCACGATCTCGTCCAACAACGAATGGAAATACCTCAACGTCCGCCGCTATTTCGCCTATGCCGAACGGTCGATCGAGCTGGGCAGCCAGTTCGCGGTGTTCGAGCCCAACGGCCAGCGGCTATGGGCCAACGTACAGCGCGCGGTGTCGGACTTTCTGTTGAACGAATGGACCGAAGGTCGGCTGTTCGGCGCCACGCCGAAAGAGGCGTTCTTTGTCCGCTGCGACCGCACCACCATGACGCAGAACGACATCGATAACGGGCGGCTCATCTGCGTGATCGGCATCGCACCGCTACGCCCGGCCGAGTTCGTGATCTTCCGCATCGGTCAATGGACCGCCGAAGCCAGCCGCTAACCCGCTTTGCCATAAGGAGCACCTAAAATGGCCACTGAACGCGCAAATCGCCCCTATGCGGGCATGAACTACCGGGTCAAGATCGGGGATAGTGACGAAAACGCCGCCATCGCAGGCTTTTCCGAAGTGTCCGGTCTGGGCCTCGATGTGTCGATTGCTGAATATCGGGCGGGCAACGCGCCCACCAACGAACCGGTCAAGGTTCCGTCCGTTGTCAAGGTGCCCGACGTGACGCTGAAACGCGGTGTCATCGGCGAGCTGGAGCTGCTGCACGAATGGGTCGATGCGCTGCGCAACGGGGACGAAAGCGCCCGGCGCAACGTCACGATCGAGCTGCTGAGCGAGGACCGTTCGACCGTGGCGCAGACCTGGCGGCTCTTTAACGCGATGATCATGAGCTACAAGGGGCCGTCGCTGACGGGCACCAGCGCCGACATCGCGATCGAAGAGGTCACGCTGGCCAGCGAATCCATCCAGATGAGCTGAACCTGAGAGCTGTCGCACATGTTCCACCCCCCCCAACTCGCAGGTGTCCGGTTCCAGACCGTGACCGCGCCCCAGGCCCCCGGCCTGCCGCGGATGGACATCGCAGGCTTTGTCGGCTTTGCCGCCCAAGGCCCGCTGCACGTGCCGGTCATGGTCGAGGATGTGCCGCGGTTCCGCGCGCTGTTCGGCGCGGATCCGGCGCTGGCCTGGGACGAGGATGCGGGCCGCTTTGCCACCGCGCATCTGGGCCAGGCGGTCGAGGCATTCTTTGCCCAAGGGGGGCGCCGCGCGTGGATCGTGCGGGTGGCGGGCGATGCGGCGGAAACGGCGCAGTTCGCGGTGGCGGGCCTTCTCGGGGCGACGGACAGCGCGCCTGCCGCGTTCGGCGCGCGGTCGCCCGGGACATGGGCCCATGCGCTCAGCGGCGAGGCTGTGTTCGTGCGGCGGCGGCAGCGGATCGCACCCGGTGCGATCTTTGCGCCCGGCGATCCGGTGCAGCTGATCCGCCAGTCCGACGGTATCGCCCCCGGTGATGTGCTGGAACTGCGCCTGCCCGGCGAAACGCTCTCTGGCTTCCTGCCGGTGACAGGCGTCGACACCCAGGGCACGCTCACCTTCGACGCACCGATCTGGCGCGAAACTGATCCTTACGGCAGCTCCGACCTGATCGCCGCGCCGGATGGCCCCGCACGGTATGCCGCGTGGGATGCAGGCTCGCCCGGCTTTGCGCCTGCCCTCTATCTGATCCGCATGACGCTATCGGTCCGGCAAGGGGACGGGCCGGTGCTGCGCATGCGGGATCTGGCCCTGGGGGCCGCGCACCCGCGCTGGTTCGGCAACCTGCAGGACGATGCCACAGCACTCGCCGCGGGTGACGCGCAGTTCGGGCAACGCCCCGACCCTGACCGCACTGCCTTTCTGGCCGAGGCGCTTAGCCCCCGCTTTCCGCTGGCGGGCGCATCCCAGGGCAACGCCGTCTGGCTGCCTCAAACGCTGACTGACCCGATGCCACTCACGCAGACCGGGGACGGGGCCGATGGCCTCGACACCTTTACCGCCGCCGACTTCCTCGATGCCGATTTGCGGCGCGCGGGCTTTGGCGCACTCAAGGCCGAAGCGGACACCAAAATCCTGGTGAACGGCGATGCGGCCCAAGGGATCCACGCGCTCTGGCCGCTGGAGGAGGTCGCATTACTGGCCCTGCCAGACGCGGTGCACCGCCCGTGGATGCAATCCGCCCCGCCACCGCAGGATCTGCCCGTTGCCCCGGTACTGGACGCCCCGCAGGAACAGGGCGACGGCACCGACCGGCTGGATTGGACGCCGGTGCCGGATGCAACCGGCTACCAGCTGATCGTGGCGACCGACCCGGATTTCACCGACACCCTTGCCGAAATCGACAGCGACGACACCGAAGCCTTCTATGCCTTGCCTGCCAATTGCCCGATCAAGCTGTTCTTCCGGGTGCGCGGTCTGGTCGGTGGTGGCATCACCGCCTGGTCCAACACCCAAGGCGCGTGGCTACCGGACGAGCTTGCAGGCCCCTGCGGCCGCCCGCCGATCCTGCACACCACCCTGGATGCCACGCCCGCAGGCTCGCCCGACGACGCCTACCTGCTGACATGGGGCACGGCGACAGAGGTGGAGGTCGAACGCGCCGCCGGGCCGGCCTTCCTTGTGCCCGAGCGCGCCTTTGCCGGGAGCGCCTCCAGCTGGCTCGAGGATCAGCCCATCGGCACCGGCGCCTATCTGCGTGTGCGCCAGGTCGGACCCGGCGCGCCGCACCCATGGTCGAACACGGTCTATGTGCCCCCCCTGCCCCGCAGCGACTTCACCCTCGAACCCAAGCGCAGCTATGATGGCGCCGACCTCGTCGCCCTGCACGCCGCCGCCTTGCGCATGTGTGCCGCGCGCGGGGACCTGACGGTCACCCTGTCCGTGCCCGATTTCCACGATCCAACAGCCCACCTCGCCGCCCTGCGCCCCGGCCCTGCCGGGACCGTGAGCGTGGCCGGGGTGCCGCCGCTCACACTGGGCGAACGCCCTGTGTTCAGCTTTGGGGCGCTGACACATCCCTGGATCCTCATGTCCAACGGCGACATCGTGCTGCCCCAGCCGCCCGATGGCGCGGTCCTCGGCCATATGGCCGCCACGGATCTGGACAAGGGCGCGTGGATCGCCGCCGCCAACCGGCCCACCATCGGCGCGCTTGGCCTGACCGAGGTCTACACCGACGCCGAACGGCTCACGCTTGAGGGCGCGGGCATCAACCCCGTCGTGCGGGACCCGCGCGGGATTCTCCTGCTCAGCGACTGGACCCTGTCCGACGACAGCGCGCTGGCGCATATGAACATTCGCCGCCTGCTGATCCTGCTGCGCCGCCTTGCCCTGCGGGAAGGCCGGGAGTTGGTGTTCGAGCCGAACGGGGCCGCCCTGCGGCAACTGGTTCAATCCCGCTTTGATCAGGTGATGGAGCGGCTGTATTTGCGCGGCGCGTTCCGCGGCGCACGGCAGGCCGAGGCGTTCCAGGTCATCACCGACGCCTCGATCAACACGCCCAAATCCATCGGTGCGGGCCGCTTTATCGTCGAGCTGCGTGTGGCCCCGTCCCGCCCGCTCGCCTTTCTGCGCGTGCAGCTGTTCCAGAACGGCGGCGGTGGCCTTGCCACGCGGGAGGCGCTTACATGACCGCGCGCCCCTTCACCCAGTTCAATTTCGAGGTGCAGCTGCGTCTCGAGGGCGAAAGCGATCCGATCTGCCAGGGTGCATTTTCCGAAGTGGACGGGCTCGAGATGACGATGGAGCCGCTGACCATCCGCGAGGGCGGCGGCAATGGCCGCCAGATCCACCTCGCGGGGCCCGTGTCCTACGGCCAGCTGACGCTCAAACGCGGTATGTCCGACAGCCTCGACCTCTGGGACTGGTTCGACCGGCTCCAGACCGAACGCGACCTGCGCGCCGAGGGCGAGATCCGGATGATGTCCGCCGACCGCAAGACCACCAACGTCACTTATGTGCTGCGCGGCTGCCTGCCCGTGATGCTCAAGGGGGCCGCGATGAATGCCGCCGACGGCTCTGTCGCGGTCGAGGAAATGCAGGTCGCCTTCGAGACGCTGCACCGCAAGAAGGCAGGAGGGTAAGCCATGCCGGAACCACAACAACTCCTCCGCGCCGAGTTGCGCGAAATCACCTGGGACGACAATCAGGAAGTGCAGGAAACCGGCCGCAACGTGCCCGTACAGTTCAACCCCGAAACCCTGTCCGTCGCCTTTTCCAACAAAAGCGCGGGCGGCGATCAGCGCGGCGGCTCGGCCATCCAGTTCGTGGGCCAGGGCGAGACCAAGCTGAACTTCGAGATCTACTTTGACGTCACAGCGCCCGAACCCAACGGGTCCAAGGAAACGGATGTGCGCAAGCTCACTGAAAAGGTGGTCAAGTTCATCACACCCGAACCCAGCGGCGAAGAAGACAAGTTCGTGCCGCCCGGCATCCGCTTTATCTGGGGCACGTTCCTGTTCGACGGGATCGTGGATTCCATCGACGAATCGCTCGAGTTCTTTTCGCGCGAGGGCAAGCCGCTGCGGGCCAACATCGCGATCAACATCTCGAAACAGGAAATCCAGTTCCAGTTCGGCAAGCAAAGCGGGTCCGGCATCGCCGGGGCCCCCACCCCCGGGACCGCACCGCTGAAGACCGCATCGGACGGCGACAGCGTACAGGGCGCACTGGGCAAGGACGGCAAGCAGGACCAGTGGCAGATCGTGGCCAGTGCCAACGGCATCGACAACCCCCGCAACCTCGTCGCGGGGACCACGTTCAACGCCAAGGCCGGCCTTGGCGCAGGGGCGCCCGCGGGCTTTGGCGCCACGGCTTCGGGACTGAACGCACCGGTGCTCACCCTGCCGCCGCCGCCCACCGCCACGATTGGTTTCGGCACCGCGCCCGCCGCCGCACCGACATCCGCCAACACGCTCACCGCACGCAGCGCGCTCGAGAATTTCTGAGGAAAGTCAGACACATGCCCGTCGTCATTGATCAGTTCGAAATCATCAGGGACCAGCAGAAAACCGGCGATGCGCCCGCAGGCGGCACCGAAACCGCGGCCGCATCCGCGCCCACGCCGCCCCCGCTGGGTCCGCAGGACATCGACGTGACCCTCAAACACCTCAGCGCCCGCGCCCTGCGCCTGCGCGCCACCTGAAGGAGCCCCCATGCCCGATCTCGGCACCACATCGCTGCTCTATTCCGCCCGGCCCACGCTGACGCTGGATGGTCAGGAACGTGGCGATCTGCGCGAGGCGCTGCTGACGCTCGCCGTGACCGAGACGTGGGAGGGGTTGGCCCATGCCGAGGTCGCCTTTGGCGCCTGGGGCACCGCGGCGGGCGAGCCCGGATTGCTTTATATGGATCGCAGCGAGTTCGACTTTGGCCAGACCTTCGAGATCGCGATGGGCGAGGCCAGCGCATCGCAATCCATCTTCAAAGGCCGGATCACGGGGATCGAGGGGCGCTTTCCCGCGGCCCGCCCCCCTCAGATGTCGGTGCTGGCCGAGGATCCGCTGCAAGACCTGCGCATGATCCGCCGCAGCCGCGTCTTCGAAGACATTGATGACGCTGGCATTTTTGAACGTGTCGCGAGTGATCACGGCCTCACCCCCAATATCGACGTGAGCGGCCCGCAGCACCGCGCCATCGCGCAGCTGAACCAGTCGGATCTGGCCTTTCTGCGCAGCCGCGCCCGCGCGGTCGATGCCGAACTGTGGGTGACGGACGGCACGCTCAACGTGCAGGCCCGCGCACGGCGTGAAACCGACCGGATCGAGCTGACCTACGGCAGGGGGCTACACGAATTTTCGGTCCTTGCGGACCTGTCGCACCAGCGCACGGCGATGCGCATCGGCGGCTGGGATGTCGCTGCCGCCGAGGCGATGGATGTCACCGCCGGCGCCGAGGTTGTAACGTCGGACCCCGGCGCAGGGCCCAGCGGGCCTGACTTGCTTGCCGCGCAATTCGGCGACCGGATCGAGGCCGAGGTGCATCACGCGCTGGCCGGCGTCGACGAGGCGCAGACCTGCGCGAATGCCCGCATGGCCCAGATCGCGCGGCAGTTCATCACCGGGCGCGGCACCGCCGAGGGCGACGGCCGCATCCGGGTCGGCACGATCCTGACCCTCCGCGGCATCGGCGCGATGTTCGACGGCGACTACTACGTGACCGAGACCTGTCACGAGATGGACGACACCGCGGGCTACCGCACGCAGTTCACCGTCGAACGCGCGAAGCTGGAGGTGTAAGGCGATGTACCTGAGCCCCCTCACCGATCCCCGCGCCGCCTCTGGCCTTGGTGGCCAGTTCTATGGCGTCTACCCCGCCACGGTGGTCGATCTGGCCGATCCCGAAGGCCAGGGCCGCGTGCGCATCCGCCTGCCCTGGTCCCCCGATCCCGGCGACGACGGGTTCGAAGCCTGGGCGCGCATCGCAAGCTTCATGGCCGGTGCAAACCGCGGCGCGTGGTTTCAGCCGGATGTCGACGATGAGGTGCTGGTCGCCTTCGAGGCGGGCAACCCACGGCGGCCCTACGTGCTCGCCGGGCTTTGGAACGGGCGCGACGCCCCGCCGCAGGCGATGGACAATGCGTCCGACAACCACGTCAAAGTGCTCGCCTCGCGCAGCGGCGTGCGGATGACGATGGATGACAGCCCCGGCGCCGAGAAATACCGGGTCGAAACGCCCGGCGGCCACTCCATCGACATGGACGACAGCGGCCTGTCGATCACGATCACGGATTCCAACAACAACACGATCACCATGGGCTCGGACGGCATCTCGATCTCCGCCAGCGCCAAGGTCAGCGTGGATGCAGGCACGGTCGAGGTGTCGGCCGGGTCGGTCACGGTGAACGCGGGCATGTCCCGGTTCAACGGCACGATCAGCTGCGACACGATCATCGCGACCTCGGTGGTGGGCACGTCCTACACGCCGGGCGCGGGGAACATCTGGTGAGGGGGCGCGGCATGAACATAGCACTCCTGCAACGCGACCGGGTCAGATGGCTGACCGCCGCACCGCTCTGGGATCGGGCCAGCGCCGCACCTGGCGCAGGCGGCCGCATGGGCGAGCCGGTGATCCTGCGGTTCGAAGGCGACGATTTCATGGAACAGGCGCAGCGGACGCTGGCCACGAGGCCTGCCGACATGGCACGCTATGTCGCGCGCGCCGAAAGCTGGCGCGAGATTACCGCAGGGTGGCAGGACGCGCCGGAGAGTGAGCCGATCACGCTCTACCAGCCGATGCACAACCGGTTCTACCTCGCCACCGCCACGCTGGTCTGCCAGCGCCCGGGCCTGCCCGACCGCACGCTGAACCGTGTGGGTGGCGACGTGGCGGCGATGCTCTTGCGCCGTCTCGCACCGCGCGGGGCGGCACCCGTGAACCCCGCCAACCCCGCGACGTTTGTCGAACAGGGCTGGATCGGCACCGCACAGACCGGGCGCTGGGTCACCCTCGACAGCCCCGGCCTGCCCGGGATCGGGGAAGAACGGCTGCCGCTGTTCCCGCTGCCCTATCGCGAGGGCGACCGCACCCGCTGCCTGCACGGCGCGGTGATCCCCGTGGCGCGCGCGGGCGGCTACGACACCTCCCTGCGTGCCGCCGAAAGCCGCGCAAGTGCCGCCGACAGCGTCGGTGACCGTCTGGGGGACCCGCGGGCGTCCGCCTTGCGACAGGGCGTGCTGGTCGGCTTGCAGACCCTCGCCGACCGCGCCGATGCACCGGGCGTGCCAGCCGACGTGCTGGACGACTACTGGACGCAAACGCGCGCCGCCCTTGTGTTTGCGCTGCTGGATCTGGGCGAATTCCTGACCCGCGAGGCGCCGCGCGTCATGACGGCCCTGCGGACCGGCGCGACCGGTGGTTTGAACAGCTCGGAACAGGCGCTCTATGACCGATTGAACGGGACGGCATTGCCGGGCGGTCACACGACCCGGACCGCCATCGTGCGCGCCGTCGACCGCGCGCACCTGCTGCAATCGGGCACGCCAAGCGCCACGCTCATGGCGACGATCCTGGGCACCAGCCCCGCACCCGGCGCCATTCAGACCTATGCAGGTCAAATCCTGTCGAGCGGCACCGATCTGGCCGATCTGATCTTTGTCGATCTCGGCAATCCCCAACAGGTGCTCGCCGACCGGCGGGTGGCCCTCCTGCGCGACGCCACGGCCCCCGCCGCCGACCGCATCGCCGCCGAGGCGGAGTTCGGCGACGACGACACCACGCGCGACGCGCTGCTGCGCGAACTTCTCGATCTGGATGCGCTGCTCGCGCGCGAGCTGCCGGACGTGGCGGCCGCCCTTCCCGATGGCCCCCTGCCCGCGACCGCCGACAGCGCCATCTTCAACGCCTTTGGCGCCACGCTCGCGCCCGGCCTCACCTGGGGTGCCGCGCTGACCGATGCGCGCACACGTGCCGCCGACCTGCTCGCCGCTACGCCCACGCGCAGCCGCCTGCCGCTGACGGCGGCTCAGGCAACTGGCGCTGCGCCCGCGTTCTTTGCCGGTATCGCTGCCGCCGTCGCGCCATCCGCCGCCGCCCGGCCCCTGCCCAGCGCAACACCCCCCGCCGTGGCCGCCGCAGAAACGCCGGTGCCGATCTACGCGCTGCGCACGCTCTACGAACGCCCCGCCTGCGCGGGTATCCACCCGCCGACCGTCTCGGCCCGTTCGCGCGCCTTCCGGCTCGCCAGCTTCTATGACGCGGATGCGCCGGTGCGCCCGCTCAAGATCGAGATGCCGGTGCGCACCTCCATCGCCGACTTGCGCAGCGCGCCCAAGAACGTGTCGATCCAGCTGTCCAAGGAATTGCGCAAGCAGATGGGCCGCCTGCGCGAGGCGCAGCTGTCCGATCCTCTGGACGAACAATTGGGGGGCGAGGGGCGCTTTGACTTTGGCGTGATCTGCACGCTTTCGATCCCGATCATCACGATCTGCGCCCTGCTGCTGCTGATGATCCTCGTACAGCTGCTGAACATCGTGTTCTGGTGGCTGCCCTATTTCATGATCTGCTTTCCGGTGAAGAAATGAGCGGCAACGGCGCATCACTCTTTGGCCGCGGCATGGCCTTTCCCCCGCAAGTGGGGCCTGACGGGCGCATGGCCTATTCCGAAGGGGCGGAGAATGTGGCCCAGGCCATCCGCGTGATCCTGATGACCGAACAGGGCGAACGGATCATGCGGCCCGATTTTGGCGCGGGCCTGGGCAAGTTCCTATTCGAACCCAACACCGCCGCCACGCACCGCCTGATCGAAGAGCGTATTCGCACCGCCCTGGGCCGGTGGGAGCCGCGGATCGCGCTGGAAGGCATTGCAGTCCGCGAAGACCCGGAGGAGCCGCGCCGCGCCATCGCCACCCTGCGCTACCGGCTGATCGCGACCGGACTTGCCGAACAGATCGACCTTTCCGTTTCAGTTGCAGCCAGCGGGGTGCCGGCATGACCCTACCCGAACCCAAGATCGACACGCTCACCTATCGCGCGCTCCTGCAGGAAACGCTCTCGCGGGTGCCGGTGCACACGCCCGAATGGACCAACCTCAATGACAGCGATCCGGGCGTGACGCTGGCGCAGCTTTTTGCCTTCATGGGCGAAAGCGTCATTTATCGTGCCAACCGGATCCCCGACCGCAACCGCCAGAAATTCCTGCGCCTGCTGGGCCTGCCCCTGCGCTCGGCCGAACCGGCACGCGGACTGGCCACGGTGTCGAACCCCCGTGGCGCGCCCATCCCGATCACGCTGGGTGCGGGTCAGGAACTGCGTGCGGGGCCCGTGCCGTTTACCACCGAAACCGGCCTCGACGTGCTGCCCATCGAAAGCCGGCTGTATATCAAGCGCCCCCTGCCGCTGGCCGATCAGCCGGAGGTCGAGGCGCTCTACCGGCGGCTCTATGCCAGTTTCGACGCGCCCGAGACCGAGCTGGCCTTTTACGCCACCTCAGCCATCGAGCCGCCGCAACCGGGACGTCTGCCGCCCGATGTGGCACTGGCCGACGACACGGTCGACGGTGTGGCCTGGCTCGCCCTGCTGGCCCGCCCGGGCGATGACCCTGCCGCCCTCCGCCCCTTGCTGGCCGGGCGCGTTCTGACCCTGGGCATCGCCCCATCGGCCGACAGCGACGGACATTCCCTGCCCCCCGGCAGCACGGTGATCGAGACCGAGGCGCCGCTGCGCTTCGAGCTGCCCGACACCCGCGCCATCGCCGCGCGCTACACCCCGCTGGAGCCGGGCAACGCCGACAATGTCCGCGCCCGCCCCGGCATCGTCGAGCTGCGCCTGCCGGGTGCGGATGGGCTCGCCTATGACTGGGCCGGCACGCTCGATCCGCTCGAGGCGGGGTCAGGCGCCTACCCCCCCTCGCTCAGCGAGACCGAGGATGAGGCGCAGCTGATCACCTGGGTCCGCATCTCGGTGGGCGACGGTCAGACCGGCGGACGGCAAAGCCCGGTGCGCCTGTCCTGGGTCGGAGTGAACGCCACGCGCATCATCCAGCAGGCCACCGCGACACCCGAACGCCTCCCCCCCGGCACCGGCACCCCAAACCAGACGGCAACGCTGGCGCAGACGCCCGTCCTGCTGGGTACCCTGCGCGTGACGGTGAACGGCGTCGACTGGGTCCGCACCGACGATCTGGCCGCCGCCCCGGGCGAGGAGGACGGGACAGCCGCACAGGTCTTTACCGCCGACCGCCAGAGCGGGCTGATCACCTTTGGCGACGGGATCACCGGCGCGCGCCCGCCGCTGGGTGCGGTGATCCTCGCGACGTATTCTTACGGTGGCGGCATTGCCGGACAGATCGATGTGGACGCGCTCAAGGCCGGGCCGACCCTGCCACCCGGCCTGCAGGCCACGAACCCCGTGCCCACCTATGGCGCGTCCCGCGCCGAAACGCTGGAGGAGGCGGAGGCGCGCATTCCCGGCTCTTACCGGCGGCGCAACCGGCTGGTGACGGCCGAGGATTTCGAGGAGATCGCCCGCGCCACGCCCGGTGTCGATCTGGGCCGGGTCGAGGCGGCACCGCTGCTGCACCCCGATCTGCCCGATCAATCCGCACCCGGATCGATGACCGTCATGGCCATTCCGCGCACCGACAAGACGGGCGGCGACGCGCCCGTGCCCGACCGCTTTGTGCTCGACCAGATCTGCCGCCACCTGTCGCCCCGCCGTCTCATCACGACCGAGCTGCATGTGCGCGGCCCCAGCTACCGCGACATCAGCCTGTCCATCGGCGTCGACGTGATCACCGGCTTTGATCAGGCCCCGGTGCTCGAGGCCGTGCGCCAGGCCATCCGCGCCTTTCTGTCGCCGCTGACGGGCGGCTTTGCCGGCACCGGCTGGCCGCTCGCCACCCCGGTGGATCTGGCCGAGGTCAGCGCCGAGGCGGTCCGCGTCGCGGGCGTGGCCAAGACCACCGGCCTGCTGATGGCGGGGCCGGACGGCACCGAAACGACGCTGGTCACGATGCAGGGGCTGGAGCTGCCGCGCCTGGCCTCCCTCTCCGTCGCAGGCGGCCCGCCGGGCCCCCTCACCGCGCCCGAAGAGGTCACGACCGGCCCGGATCTGCTGCCCGTTCCCGTGATCCCCGATGAGTGTTGAGAGGTGATGTAATGCCAGACGTCAACGGATCCGATTTCCACCTTCTGACCGGCGCGCGGGACTGGGACCCGCTGGCATCGCTGTCGGCGGGCGTGGTGTTCGATCCGGACGCGCCCGGGATCACGCTGGCCCCGCGCCTCTTCCGCTTTCCCGACCGTGCGGCGGCTGATGCGCCCAGCCTGGCGGATCGGCGCGGCGCCGCGCGCGATTGTTATGGCAATATCTTTGTCATCGGCCCGGACGAACGGTCGATCCTGATCCATCCCGCCGGCGTCACCGAATTCGGCCATTACTGGCCGCCCTCGGAGAACGATTGCCCGCCGGATCCGGGTGCGCTGTTCAAACCCGTGGCGGATACCACACCCGCAGAGATCCCGCGCCTCACCGGCCTCACCATCACCACGCTCAACTACCTTGTGGTCGGCACGATCGAACCCGGCGGGTTCTACATCCTCGATCTGCACGGCGGTGGCCCGGCGGAGCGGCTGGTGTGGCCCGACACCACTCCGCTTGCCCCGTTCGACATGTTCCCGGCCCCCGATGGCGGGCTTTGGGTGCTGGACCGGGACAATCTGCGCTACTGGCGGCTGAACCGCTGGTTCTTCCCCGAGGACGGACCGCTGGCCGAGATTGCACCGGCGGCCACGGACGCGTTCAAACCTGTCGGCGGCGATCCTGTGTCGCGCCCCCCGCTGGCGTTCCCCACGGACTTTGCCCTGAACCGGCCCGGATTTGACGCCCGTGCGATCATCGGCCTCGGCGACGACACCGTGCTGATCCTGGGCTTTGACGCGGGCGACGATGTGTCGACCCTGCTGCGCTATCGCGGTGAGACGCTGCTGGATGCCGTGCCGCTCGACCCGAGCGTTCTGGGCGGGTTGCTGCCCGACAGCGCGGGCCTGTCGGCGCTGGACATGGCGCTGGTCGCGGACACGCCGCAGCCGGGCGGACGGCGCACGGGCACGCTGCGCCTCATGGCCGCCGACGGCAATCAGGCATTCGATTTGCGCTTTGACGCGGATGCGGCCGCCGAGGGCGGCGCGCTCACCTTGCGCCTCGCCCCGCTTTACTACCCGGTGCGCGGGTTCACGGGCCGCGGTCTGGTCGAGGCGGGGTCAGACACGCTCTACGATCTGGACACGCGCTGGGTGCCGCTCACCGCGCAACCGCGCGGGCGCTATCTGCGCGAGGGCGCGCTGGACGGGATCATCATCGACAGCGGTGTGCCCGACATGGTTTGGCACCGCATCGCGCTGGACGCCTGCCTGCCCGACGGCACATCCGTTGAGATCGAAGCGCGCACCGCCGACGCCGAAGAGGAGCTGCCCCTGTCGGACTGGCGCGCCCAACCGCGCCCGCATCTGCGGGGCGACGGGGCCGATCTGCCGTTTCACTCCCCCTTTCCGACGGACGCGCAGGCGCGCGCAGGCGTTTGGGATACGCTCTTGCAACAGCAGACGGGGCGCTGGATCGAGCTGCGCCTGACCCTGCGCGGCAAGGGCACCGCAAGCCCGCTCATCCGCGCCATGCGCGTCTGGAAGCCACGCTTTTCCTACCTGCAGGAATACTTGCCCGCGATATATCGCGCCGATCCCGATGCCGCCGACTTCCTCGACCGTTGGCTTGCCAATTTCGAGGGGATGCTCACGTCGATGGAAGGCCGCGTGGCCGGGGCCGAGCGGTATTTCGACACGCGCACCGTGCCGGATGAGGCGCTTGATTGGCTGGGCGACTGGCTGGGCGTTGTCCCCGGGCGGCTCAGCGATCCCGAGCGGCAGCGGCTGCTCATCTCGCACGCGCCCCTGCTTTGGGATTGGCGCGGCACGCCGCTGGGGTTGCTGACGCTGCTGCGCCTGGCGCTTGATCCCTGTGTCGACGACAGCCTGTTCGACCCGCTCAGGGCGGGCGCGTGCTGTGCGCCGGACAGCCCCGACATCCCGCGACTGATCGAGACGTTCCTGTCGCGCGACTTTGCCCCCGCGGCCCTCGGTGATCCGTCGGTGCTGGACCAGCCCACGCTGGTGTCGCGCGACGCGGTCTACGACCCGACCCGCGGTCCGGGCCCGCTCAACGCGGCGTACCGCGCGTTTCTGCAGGCACGCTACGGCACCACCGCCGCGCTGGAGGCGGCGTGGAACCGCCCCGTGGGCGCCATCGCCTGGCTCGACTTTCCAGCGCTGCGCCCGCAGGTCGACGGCGCGGAAAGCAGCGATTGGGATGACGCCGCGCGCGGCGCGTTCGACTTTCTCTACTCGGATGTGGGTGCCGGTGACGCGGCGCTCTGGCAGAGCTTTCTGGCGCGCCGCTACGCCGACATCGCCGCCCTCAACGCCGCCTGGGGCCTGCTGGGCACCGCACGGCTCGGCGGCTTTGCCGCAGCCACGCTGCCCGACACGCTGCCCGCCAACCGCACGACGCTTGCCGACTGGCTCGACTTCGTCACCCGCCTCATCCCGGTGCACCGCGCCGCGCACCGGTTTTCGGTGCTGCTGCCCGCCATCCCGGGCGAGACGCCCGATCAGATGGCCCTGCGCGCAGGCATCGCCCAAACCGTCATCGCGCGCGAACGGCCCGCGCACACGTCCTTTGACGTCCGCTTTTTCTGGTCGCTCTTTCAGGTGGGCTCCGCCCGGCTTGGTACCGATACCATCGTCGGCGAGGGCGCCCGCTTCAACGCCATCGTTCTGGACCGGACCGCGCTTGGCGCCGGTTACCTTTCGCAGTCTCACCCATGGTCGGTCCGCGCGCGCGCGGTGGTCGGCCGCATCCCGGTATTGGAGGCCTAATGTCTGAACTCTTTGCCCCATCCGCCACCCTGACAACGCTCGATCCGCGTAAACGGGTGCGCTATTCCAACGGCCTTGTTCTGGGACTTGACGAGTTCCTGCAGGAACAAACCTACTTCCTCGAGAAACATCGCGGGCACAACCGCGCGCTGCACGGCTACGGCGTCGTGTGCGGGCTGGATGTGGACAGTCGCGGCGATCCGGACCCCGAAATCGTGGTGTCCCCCGGCCTTGCGCTGAACCCGCGCGGCCAGACCATGACCGTCGATCAGGATTACTGCCTGCGCGTCAACGCGTGGCTGGCGCAGAACCAGACCGAGATCGAGGCGCTGCGCGGCTCGCCGCCCGTGCCCGAAAGCCCGGACGTGCTGACGCTGTACCTTGTCCTGTGCCACCGCGAATGCGAGACCGACCTCGAGCCGATCCCGTCGGGCCCGTGCCAGTCGCGTGACAAGGTGACGGCGCCCACGCGCATCGCCGACGACTTTCAGCTCGACCTGCGCTTTGATCCGCCCGACCAGACCGAAGAGGATGCAATCCGCGCCCTCGGCGCCATTCTGCGCGCGATCGAGATTGCGCCCGGTCCGGGCCTTCCCCTGACGCAGGACGAATTCCTCGACCTGATCCGCGCGCTGGCCCCGGGCGGTGGCGGTGCGCCCGCACCCGGCTCGCCCATGCCCGATCTGTTGATCCATCCCGACGACGCCGACGCGTTCCTGCGCGCCGCGTTGGAGGTCTGGGTGTCGGAGGTGCGGCCCGCATTGCTGCCCGACGGGCGCAATTGCCACAACGGCCCCCCGGTCGAAGGGTGCATCCTGCTGGCCGAGGTGTCCGTGCCGCTGGCCCTCGTGGCGGGGGAGTTCCGCGTGGACGCGCCACTGACCCTCGACACCGATGCGCGCCCCCTGCTGCTGCAGACACGTCTGTTGCAGGAACGTTTCGGCTTTGACGGCGGTGGCGGCGATGGGGTCAGCGATCACGCGGCTCTTACGGGGCTCGGGGCGGATGATCACGCGCAATACCTGCTGGTCGATCCCGCCACCCGCGCGCTGATTGCCGATCTGGATGCCGATACCAACCGCGTGCGCCGCATGGCGCCCGGCACCGCAGCCGGGGACGCGGTGGAGTTCAACCAGGCGATCAAGACCGGCGACGCCGCAGGCGGCGATCTGAGTGCCACCTACCCCGATCCGCGTGTCGACGGGCTGCAGGGCCGCCCCGTCTCTCCGACCGCCCCCGCGGCCGATCAGGTGCTGACCTGGACCGGGGCCGCCTGGGCCCCGCGGGCCGTGCCCACGGGTGGCGGCGGTGCGGGCAATTTCGAAGCCGGGCTGACGCAGCTGCAACTGCTCAGCTGGATCCACTCGGGCACCTCGACGCTGGAGCTGATCGTGGACGGCAACCCGCTGCGCAGCCTCGCGGTGTTCTTCACCCAGCCCGTGCTGATCCGCCCCGGATCGCTCGACGCCAACAGCTTTCAGGCGTTTATCGAGACGGACACCGATGGGCTGATCGATATCCGCAGACTGGGCGGCACCGTCACCGCGGCCGAGCTGAGCGGCACGCAAAACGTGTCGGACATCGACGGCAACCCGACGGACATCATCACTGCCGTGCGCCGTACGGGCGACCTGCTGTCGCAAACGGCGTTGCTGGAATTCGACGAACGCGTGCAAGGCATTCTGTCGGACCTCAACTTTGCCCGCGTCCGCGTCGTGATGCATGGCGACGTGATCCGCGACAGCGATGATGATGACGCCCGCGCCGTCGATCTGGAACTGTTGCGGGGCAACCTGCGCACCGGTTCGGGCGACCGGCCCGAAGGGGCCGACCTGGGCCTGCAGGGCGGGCGGTTCGAAAGCTGGCTGGGCTTCCGGTCGAACCTGGATGACGGTCCGATCGACGTCAACCTCGCCACGGTCGATGACCTGCTGACCTTGCCCGGCATCGGCCCCGCAACCGCAGACAGTATTGTCCGCTTCCGCGAACGAAACGGGCGGATCACACGCGACAACATGCGCAACATTCCCGGCCTCACCAATGCGGTGATGACCTCGCTCGGCAACCGCGCCGTGTTTGGTTAACCGGCACAAGGAGGACGCACCATGGCAGCCCTTGGCGAACCCATTATCAGCGGCGGCATCCGCCACACCAACTACTTTCAGGGCCGTGTGCTGAGCGCGGAGGATCTGGCGACCGATCAGACGGCCGAGCACAGGCATCTGGGCCAGCTGGGCCAGGCCATTGGCGCGGGCGTGATCCGTGGGCTCCAGGTGATGGCCGACACGGCCAGCGCAGCGCCCACGCTGATCGTCGAGCCGGGGCTGGCGCTGAACGCCGAAGGCAACGCGATCGAACTGCCAGGCCGCGCGAGTCTGCCCTTGCTGAGCGACATCACCAGCGCCTCGGCCAGCCGCGATGGCGTTTTTGGCCCCTGCGGCGATGCCGGGCCGGGCGTCGATCTGTCGGGCGACGGGGCGTACCTGCTGGTCATCTCGCCCGGATCGGGATTTCAGGAACGGGCCCCCAAGGTCGGTCTGGAGGATGACGGCGTCGCGGGCAGTTGCGGCGCGCGCTATCTGGTCGAAGGGGCGGTGCTGCGCCTGTTGCCCCTGCCGCTGGCCGGGCGCGCGGATATCGCCGAACCGCTGGGGGCCATCGCGGCACTGGACGAGCCCGCCTCGAACGCCGGGCCCGAAGACGTGGTGCAGATCGTCTCGCGCTTTCGCAACGGGCTGGCGCATCTGTGCCTGACGGATGCCGCGGCCGCGGGCCAGGCGCCGGCCTTGCGCGCCGGTGCCCCCGGCGTGTTCGACGCCGATCCCACGATCCTCGCGGCGTTGCGCGCGGGCGAGACGCCTCCGCTCAGGCCCTGCGACGTGCCGCTGGCGGTGCTCTACCTCGACCTCTTTGGCCTACGCTTTGTCGATGAATGGGCCGCGCGGCGTCTGGCGCGTCCGCGCCTGTCGCCCGCCTCGCTGTCGCTGTTCCCCGCCTATGGCATCGAACGGGTGCTGCAATTCGCGAGCCAGCTTGACGATATCCTACGCGAAACCGGATCGATCGCCAATGTGCGCATCGGCGACTACGTCCGCTATGTCCCGCCCGCCGCATGGTTCCCGGCACAGGGCTCGGGCGTGGCGGGCTTCAGCCCGTCGCAGTTCCTCGCGCCCTTCACCCGCGGGGCCGTGGGCCGCATGAATGCGGGCCAGCTGACCGAGCGGTTGGACGCATCGCTGCGCCACGCCGCCATTGATCTGGCCGACGGGCCCTGCCTGCTGGCCTATGATCTTGACGAAAACGAAGCGGCGCTTGTCACCGGCGACGCCGGGCGGCGCATCCGCTTTTTCCAAAGCCGCGATGTGAACGGCCCCCTGCAGCGCGACGCGCTGGCGCTTGCCCTCGAAGGGCTGTGGGAGGCTGCGCGCGGGATGGCCCGCCGGATCGAGGGGTTCTTTGTCCCCGTGCAGAACCCGGCGACCTTGCGCCAATTCGAAGGCGCGCTCGAGGGGGTGACGGACACGGCCAACCGCTATGCCGCCGTAACGCTTGCCCGTGGCTTTGACGGGCCCGACAGCCTGTCGGCCCTGATCGTGCTGCTCGATCGGCAGCGGAGCATGGCCGACCGGCTTGCGGCGATTCAGTTCGCCGCCGGTGGCGCGTTCGGGCAGTTTTCGCTGTTCCTGACCGTGCAGATGGCGCAATTCGTGGCGGGGCTGCGCCTGCGCCTCGACGGTGCGATCCCGGGCGGCGGCGGGCCCGGGCTGGCGCAGGCCATTGCCGCGGGTGACGTCTGTGCGGCCATCGCAGCGCAGGAGAACATCAACACCTATCTCGGCACCTTTTCGGGTCAGGCGGGGGCCACGGGGCCGACCGATCTGACCTTTATCGGCAGCCCGCAGGGCCAGACGGTCGTGCCGGGTGGCGCTGCCTTCCCGCATATCTACGAGATCGACAATGGCACCGACCGGCTGCTGACCTTCCAGCTGGAGGCCTCTGCCGAAGCCACCAACGGCGATTGGAGCAGTGCGGTCACGATCACCGACCCCGCCGGTGGCCCGCTGACCGAGCTGGCCGTGGACAGCGGCAGCACCGCGCGCTTTGTCGTCGCCGTGGCCGCACCCGGCGACGCGGTCCAGGGCGAGACGGCCACGCTGAATGTGCGCGCCCTGTCGCCGCCGCCCGATCTGCGCGATCTCAACGCCGATGCGCTGCCCTTGACCGTCGGCGACAGCGCGACGGACCCGGTCGAGCAGACGATCAGCATCCCAGAGCCGTCCGATCCCGTGCTGCAGCGCACCGTGGTTCCCGGTGGATTTCTCAACCTGTCGTTTACCGTACTTTATCAGGCCGACAACGGGCCGGACGATGCCGTCTTTGACGTGGGCCTCGTCTTTGACGACCCGCCCGACGGGTGGCTGGTGGCCATCGACGGCGGCCAGGGCACGGTCGAGGGGCCCGAGGGCCAGTTCACCGAACAGATTACCCTGTCGTCCGGCACGGGTCGGGTCGTGCCCGTCAGCCTGCGCGCCCCCGCCGCCCCCGGAAACCCGCCCGTACGGGTGCGGTTTGTGGCGCGATCCAGCAGCCTCGACACCAACATTTCCGCCGCCTCACCGCCCAATGACGCTGTCTTTACGCTCGCCGTCGGCTCGACCGCCTAAGGCAATCCAAAGGAGACGCCCCATGCTCAGAACCGCATTTGCAACAGGTCTCGCGATGATCACCACCCTGGGATGGGCGGGCACGGTCGACGCCGCGGCCCCCTGCCCGATCAGCCTGCAACAGGGCACTGATATCGGTACCATCGACGGCAGCCGCGGCACGGAATGGGACGATGCGGCGACGCTCGCCTCGCTCAACCCCAGAACCAATGGCTGCCTCGACCTGCTGATGGACGAGGACGGCACGTTCCGCCCTGTCACCATCCGATCCAAGAGCTATGCCGACAGCACCGGGGCGGAGTGGATCGGATTTTTCTTCGAAGTGCAGGACAGTTCGGTCACCCAATCCGACGGCTCCGTGCTGGCCAATGGCGAGGTGCTGGTGGTCCAGCTGGACCCCGACCTGTCCGAAGGGGCGGAGCTGAGCCAGGGCGCCAGCCCCGAGGCGCGCGACTGGAAGCTGGAGGTGCGCCATTTCTGGGCCTCCCAATCCGCCGCCGACCCCGACGCGGTCGAGGTGACCACACGGCTCTATGACAGCTCGGGCGACAGCCCGTTCTGTGCCCTGTCGGGCACGTCGGTACCCTTCTGGAATGAGGTGATCAGCGGCCTGACACCCGCCACCACGCCGCAGGTCGCGGTCCGCAAGGACTTGCCCGGCGGCTACACTGTCGAAATTGCGATCCCCAAGGACCTGATCGGCAACCCGGCCGAAGATATCGGCGTGGCGCTTGGCATCGTCAACGACCATGGCAGCTGCGCAGATGGCAGCGGAGTGTGCGACGGGCACGGCCTTGCCTTCCCGTCCGACCTGCCGGTGACCAATGCCGACAACCCGGTGATCGGCTGCGGGCACAGCTGGATCGAACCCGACACATGGGCCACCGGCTTTACCGGGCGCGCACCGGGGGACGTGACCCTGTCGCACGCGCCGCGCTACTGGCTGTCGGAGGATGTCGACGCGCTGGCCTGTGGCAATGTCGACAACAACTATTACCCCAACGATCCCTGCCGCATGCAGGTGCGGGTCAACCTGCGCAACGCCAGCCCGTCGGACCAGATCCGCAACATCCTGGTGCTCAAGGGCGATCACGGCGCGGGCGTGGTCGACTGGTCCTTTGTCGATCTGATCGAGGGCGTGAACGTGCCCGCAAGTGGCGAGATCCAGTCGACCAGCGTCGAACATACCGATCTGGCGGGCCTCGCGGGCCACCCGTGCATCCGCGCCTATGCCTTGCCGCCCACGATTGACCCGGCATTTGATCTGGCGCGCATGCAGTCGATCAACACCGCCGCAGAGCTGGCCGATCTGGTCGAAACCTACGGGCTGCGCGACGTGCATTCGGCGCAACAGAACATCTCGCGCCGCCCCGATGCCGAAAGCTGTCCGGATGCGGCCTGCGCCATCTCGGCCTGGCTGAACCAGCCCGCGCCCTTCCGGCTGCTGGGCCTGCCTTTCGTGCGCACAGCGCAGGCGCAGGAGGTGCCGCTGCCCGAGGCCGGGCGTGGGCTGTTCACCGTCGCACCTGCGGACCATTTCAGTGCCAAGGGGCAAGCGGCGGGCATTCTCGCCGGGCTGTCGGACGATGTCGGATTTGATTCCGAAACCCTTGCGCAGATGGGCGAGCAGGATGCTGTTGTCGAATTTGTGGCCCTCGGCTACCGCGCCGTCGACAATGTCGAAGCGCCGATCCCCGATCCGCGGCACAACTTCCTCGAGGTGGTCGGCGGTGCCGTGGACCGCATCCCGTTGGAACGAATTGCGGCTCAGGAGGTGATCACCCTTGGCCTCAATGTCGGCAATCCAGCAGACGTCGCGCGCCACATCGGCCTGTCGGTGCGCGTCTTCGACCCATCAGGCTCGGGCCTCCGCATCGCGTTGTCGGAGGAGACGCTGCAAGCGGTGGCCGGTGGACCCTTTGCCCCGTTCGAGGCGCGGCCGATCCAGGTTGCTGCCGGCCTTGAGGATGTGGTGCTGTCGGGCGGTGCCGGCCAAGGGCTGACGAATATGCAGATGCTGTTGATCTTCGTGGTCCTGCTGCTCATCCTGCTGGTCCTGCGCTACCTCCGGCGGTCGTCCTGAGATGGGGCGCCCCCTGCCTTCGCTGCTGATCGGGGCCGCGCGGGTGCCTGCGCCGCGCGGATCGGTCCGCGCCTTCGGCAAGGCCGATCTGGCGCGGGCGTTGGCCGGGGCGGAGGCGCGCCGTGCAGACGGGCAGGACATCCTGCTGATCCGTCGCATGCGGTGCCGCCCCACGGCCCCACTGGACAAAACGGTTGCGGCGGGGCTGGCCGATTTCCGTCGCCGCGCCGTGCGGCCGCAGCGCGGCGTGGTGCCGGACGGTGCTGATGCGGTGGTGTTTGCCTCCACCGCGGAATTGCTGGCCTGCCTGATGCGTCTGGGTGCCGATCAGCCGTGGTGGCGGGCCGTCGCGGCGCGGCTGCTGGGCCCGATCGAAACGCCTGCCCGGCTCGGACAGATGCTGGCAGAGCGGGCGACGCACCTGCCCGCTGCAATCGCGTTTCTGGTGGCTTGCATAGGCCGCGCCGACGCCGCAGCGCGGCTGGCGCAGTTCGACGTCGTGATGCTGGCTCGTGCCGTGGCCGACGTTTGGGCCATCGGGCTTGAGGATGCGGAGGCCGATCTGGAAGTGTGGCACGCACGGCGATCTTTCGTCGTCGGGAGCGTGACGTTGCCCAGTGGCGTGACTGACACGCGTGTGCAGGCTGCGGCGTTTATCGCGGCTGTTCAACAGCTTGGCATGACATATGGGTCGCCATCATCGAGGCGCACAGCCGCGCAAGCGCTGCACGTCGCCGCCGGGATCGTTGAGGTGCGGGACAGTACCCCGCCCGGCGTCGCGGAAACCGACGTGCCACCTGCGCACGCGGCGCGCAGCTACGAGACGCGACAGGCCTTGGCGCCCGCCGCCGACCAAGCGCACGCTGACAGCAAGGAGACGTCCGCGAAACAACACGACATCACGGAGTCGATGGCTCAGGCTGCGCCGCAG
Source organism: Pseudomonadota bacterium (assembly GCA_038525585.1). Lineage (GTDB taxonomy): Bacteria > Pseudomonadota > Alphaproteobacteria > Rhodobacterales > Rhodobacteraceae > Tateyamaria. Next base: position 151,174 of record JBCBHM010000002.1, on the reverse strand, counting down.
CCGTCAGAACGACAGACCGCAGAGTGGCAGGCGCAGACGACGCAGACCGCGCAGCGGGGCCGCTCCGACGTGCCGTCCAAGCCCACCGCGCCGGACCCCGACCCCCTGCCGCAGCCTGCCTCGGCGCAGGACACTGGCCCGGATCCGGACCTTGCGGCCACCGAGGACGGCGCAGATACTGATGAAAGATCCGACGCGGCATCGATCCTGCACCCCAGGCAGATCCGTACCGACTTGGGCGGCGTCTTTTTCCTCTGGCACCTATGCCGGGCGTTCGACCTGCCCGATGCGGCGCAGGAATGGGAAATGCCCGACGCACTTGGCCCCTGGGGTTTGATCGAAGCGATTGCGCGCACGCTGCTTACCCCTGACGTTTCGGCAGGCGATCCGATCTGGACCCTGCTGGCCGAGCTGGACGGGCGCGACCCGGACGCGCCGATCGGCGGCGGCCTGCCTGCGCCACACGAACACGTCCCGACGCCCTCGCCTCACATTGCACCGGCCCTCGCGGCGTTCCTGGCGCGCATCATGCCCGCGATGCGTGCGCGCCTCGCCGACGCGCTTGACGGATCACCCGACACGGTGGGCCACATCTTGCGGCGCGCGGCCCGCATCGATTTGGCCCCTGCGGAAATCGACGTGGTGTTTGCCATGGCCGACGCGGACGCGGCGACCCGTCGCGCAGGCCTCGACGTCGACCCCGGCTGGGTGCCCGCCCTTGGTCATATCATGAGGTTTCACTATGTCTGATGTCGCGCTCAGTGAGACGGCCGCCCCCGACCGGCCAGCGCGCCCGGCGATCCCGCCCACCGCGGCGGGCCACTTTGTCCTGCACTTCTATGCGGCTGTATTTGATCTGCTGCGCCAGATCCGCGTGGTGACGGGCACGCCCGCCGGTTTTGCAGAGATCCTGTCGGAACACCCCTTTCTCAAGGGATATATGGACGAGCTGTCGCGCGCCCTGCCGATGCCCGACCCGCTGGATGCCGGACGCGATGCCTGGCGCGCGGCCATCGATGCGCATGCGCTGCAATGCGCAGCCCCGCTGCCGATTGCGGCGCTGCAGGCGCAGGGCCTGAGCGACGCTGCGCTGCGCTTGCTGATCCTGTCGGGGCTGGTGGAAGAGGATGGCCGCTTTGGCGATCTGTTTGCCTGGCTGCAGGTCGGCACCGGCACGCGGCGCCTGAGCCTGGGGTGTGCCGAGACCATCCTGGGCCCGCTGGATCAGAGCCGGTCCAGCGGCGCGCCCTGGCGTGAGCTGGCCGCGTTTGGTCTGATCCGACCGGCGCAGCGCGACACCCCCCGGGCCGAGCAGACGATCTGCGTTCCGGCGGACCTGTGGTCCCTGATCCGGGGGGAGGCGCCACATCCGCCGCAGACGGCGCTGATGGCACCGGTCAGCCTGACACTGCCGGACCGGCTGATCTTTCCCGACCCGTTGCCTGCGAAACTGGCCGAAAGCGCCAAGCTGCTGGCCGACCGGGGGCCCAAGACGCTGGTGCTGCGCGGCGATACCGGTATCGACATGGGGGCGGTCGCGGCAGCACTTCTGTCCCCCGGCGGCCGCCGCGCGTTGCTGATCAAGGACCGGCCCGACGCCGAAACCATGCACCACCTCGGCGCGTGGCTGACGATGGCGGGGTCTGCCCCTGTCTACCTGCTCGAGCTTGGTCCGGGAGAAGTGGCGGAGGGCCTGCGCCCGCACGGCTATACCGGCCCTGTCCTCGTGGCCCCCGGCCCCGAGGGGGGCATCGATGTGGGCGCGGGTGACACGCAGGTGACGCTGGACCTGCCGCCCCTGCCCCCGACCTTGCGCAAACAGGTCTGGATCGCCGCCCTGGGCCAGGAGGCGGTGGACGATATCGGCCCCGCGCTCAGCACGTTGCACGTCTCCGAAGGCTATGCCAGGCGCATTGCCGCCGCCGCACAAACCGAAGCGAGGCTGGAAGGCCGGGCGCGCCCGCAGGCCAGCGACATCAAGGCTGCGGCGCGCGCGCTCAATCACCAATTGCTGGACGGTCTGGCCGACCGCATGGACACGTCGCAGGACTGGTCGGCCCTGATCGCTGCCCCCAACACGCACAGCATGCTGCGCGTGCTCGAGGATCAGGCGCGCAACCGCGAGGCGCTGAACGGGCGCATGGGCCCGGCCTTCAACGGTGGCGCAGCCGAAGGCGTGCGCGCGCTGTTTACCGGCGTGTCGGGCACGGGCAAGACGATGTGCGCGCGGCTCCTGGCCGGCGCCCTGGGCAAGCAGCTTTACCGCGTCGATCTGGCGTCGGTCGTGAACAAGTATATCGGCGAAACCGAAAAGAACCTGGGCCGCGTCCTGTCGCGGGCCGAAGCGCTTGACGTGGTGCTGCTGCTCGATGAGGGCGACGCGCTGCTGGGCACCCGGACGGAGGTGAAATCCGCCAATGACCGCTATGCCAACCTCGAGACGAACTACCTGTTGCAACGGCTTGAGCGCTACCGCGGGATCATCCTGATCACCACGAATTTCGGCGACAATATCGACAAGGCGTTCCAGCGGCGCATGGATGTGGTGGTGACGTTTTACCGTCCCTCCGCCGATCAGCGCGAGGCGATCCTGCGCCTGCATATGCCACCCGATGCTGCCTTATCGCCCGCGCTGATCACCGAAGCCATGCTGCGGTGCGACCTGACGGGCGGGCAGATCCGCAATGTGGCGACCCGCGCAGCACTCGCCGCCTATTCCGATGGCATGCCCCTGGGGGATGATCATTTCCTGCAGGCGCTGGGGATCGAACATGAAAAAGCCGGTGCGATCTTTCCACTGGGGGTCGCCGATGATGCGTCGGACGTGCGACCGACGGGCGCCCGCAGTTTTGCAGCCGCGCTCCGCTCGGGCAGATGAGCACGACGGCGCGCACCAAGGCCCCGGGCCTACCGCGTGCCACGCGCGCGCCTGCGCCCAAGGCCGTGCCCGCCGCGCCGGGTCCGGTCGGTCGCGGCCCCACAGCGCTTGGTGCCACGGGGGTGCCGGTCCAATTCCAGCTGTCCGAACCGGACGCAGCCGTCCAGCTTGAATGCGGCTGCAGCGGCTCTTGCAGCTGCGGCGGGGGCACGCCGGCGCCAGACGAGGACGCGCCCGGCCCCGGCGGCTTTCAACTCGACGCCGCAGGCGCGCCCCAAGCCGCCCCGCGCAGCGCGCACAGCATCGCCAAATCCGGGGTGAGCGGGGCTTCCGACCCGTTGCCCTTTGGCGACCGGATACAGGCGTCCTTTGGCCGCCATGACATTTCGGGCGTACGCACCCGGACGGGCGGCCGGGCGGGCAACGCGGCGCGCGCGCTGGGGGCGAATGCATATGCCCGCAGCTCGGATATCGGTTTCAGGTCTGCACCCGATCTGCACCTCGCCGCACATGAGGCCGCCCACACGGTGCAGCAGCGTCGGGGCGTAAAGCTCAAGGGCGGCGTGGGCCAGGCGGGCGATCCGTATGAACAGCAGGCGGATGCCGTGGCCGATGCCGTGGTCGCAGGCGGTTCGGCCGAAGCGTTGCTGGATCAGGACCCCGGCGGCGGCGGCGCAGGCGGGATGGCAGTGCAAAAGGACTGCGGCTGCGGCGGCACCTGCGCCAGCTGCCAGGGTCAGGCCGAGGACAGCGATGCGCTGCAGATGGAGCTGTCGGTCACCCCGGCACCGGGCAGCGAGACCGACGAAACGCCCGCAGAAGAGGCCACCGAAGACACAGGCACCGATGCGGTAGCCGAAACGGTGGCCGCGGGCGAAGACAGCGCCGAGACGGCGCAGGCCGCATCGGAAGAAGAGGCCGATGTATCCGCCGTTCCGCAGGATGACGCCGCGCCACAGGCGGCAGAGGAAGACGCGCAGGAGGAAGACGAGGACAGCGCCGGCGGCGCCCCGGACCGGGCGGCCAGCACCGCGATCCCGGCAGGCGAGACCGAGGCACCCGCGGCCGACACCGACACTGCCGAGACCACCAACACCGCCGTGCAGATGGACGGCTGCGGGCCCACGACAGAACCGCAGGAGGAAGAAGAGGTCGAGGAACCGCCCCCCGGCGAGGTCAACGAGACCGCCGAAGGGGAAGGCCCCGCCGCAGATGACGCGCCAGGCGACCCCGACGCCGTGCAAAACGCGATGCAAGAGGCCGGGGCCGGTGACGGCGCCGAGGGGGCCGCCGAAACGCTGGAAAGCACCGACCCCGGTGCCGCAGAGACCGCCATGCTCGAGGAGGCGGGCGGCGAACTGACGGGCACCGCCACCGCGGATCCGGCTGTGGCGGCGGGCCCGGATCTGTCGTCCGAGATGGCACAGGTCGAAGGCACCCGTGCCATGTCGGTTGCAGGCTATCACGTGGCGCAGGCCGGTCTGGGTGAGGCGCGCGGGGCAGCCGCACAGCTGGGCGGCATGAACGCCAGCTTTGGTTCTGGCGACGGTGCCGCGCGCGAGGATCTGCAGGCCGCCTCGGCCCGGTTGCAAGGCATGCTGGGACGGGCCTCCTCCAGCATCGTTGCCGAAAGCATCGCGATCGAGGCGCAAATCCTCACACAGACCGAAGCCGCGCTGGAAAGCGCAAAGGCGTCCGTGACGGCGGCGACCACCGTCGCGCAGGCGATGATCGTGCAAGGGGTCACATCGGCGAAAATGCGGGTGACCTCGGACGCCGCAGCGCAGCGCGCCATCGTGACCGGCCAGATGCAGGCAGCCATCGCGGGCATCGATGCCCAGGCCGCCACGGCCACGGCCCTGATCGATGCTGCCGATATCTCGACCGCCGCACAGATTGGCGTGGCGCAAGCGGCACAAACCGCTCCGGTCACCGCCGCCTTTGCCACCGGCGACCGGCAGGTGCGGGACGCAGGCACCGAGGTGGGCCAGGAGGCGATGGACATCGCGACCCGCTACAAGACCGCCTACGAACAGGACCGCAAGGTCTCGGGCGGCGAATGTGTCGAAGACAGCTGGTACGATGGCTGTCTGTGCGACCGGCGTGCGCGGGCGCGCATGACCGCGGCCCAAACCGTGGGCGAAGGGTTCCGCGACGGCCTTGTGGCCGCCGCCAATGGTCAGGCGGATGAGATGCGCCAGGGCATCGGCCAGACCTTTGCCGACATCGCCGCGCGGGCGGAGGCGGCGCGCACCCAGGCGACCGCACAGGCGACGTCGAGCCGCGCCACCATCGAGGCGCGGCGCGCCATGGCGGTCGCAGCCGTCACAGCGGCACAAGTCTCAACCAATGCCCAGATCTCGGCCACCGAGGCCACGACGCTTGCCAACCTCGATGCGCATATGGCGGCGCAGATCGGCAGCCTCGCGGAACTGGGGTTTGTCCAGATTGCCACGCTCGAGGAAACGGCACACGCCGCCGCCGCCGCGGCCCTGGGCGCGGTGACGACAGCGATCCAGGCGGCGACCTCCGGTGTCGCCATGGCGGTGTCCGGCCTCACCGCAGGGCCGCCACCGCCCGAAGAGGAACTGGCCGGCGCTTTGGCCGCGCTCGAGGGCATGCTGGACGGCGCGCTGGCAGACCTTGCGGCGTCCAACCAGGCCGCGCTGGCCAGCGTCGCGACCCGGATCGCCGAAGGTGCCGCACAGGCACAGCTGACCATCGCCGAGGCACAGACAAGCGCGCTGGATCAGGCCACGCAGATGGCCGACAGCGCGTCCCAGGCGATGGTGACGTCGGCCACGATGACCGTCACCTCGATGACCACCACGATGAGCACGGCCATCGCGGACATGATGGCCCTGGCGCAGGCCGGTCAGACGGCGCTTGCGGGCATCGTCACCTCGCTCAGCGCCGATTATGCGACGGTCATCGGCGGGATCGCGGCGAATTTCACCAGCGCATCGGAAAACCTCAAGACCGCGCTGCGGGCCGAGCTGGCCAAGATGGAGACGGGCCCGGACGCGATCCCGACCAAGGCGCGCGAGGCGGCGTCCAAGGAAAAACCGGCCTGGCTGAGCGTGCTCAAATGGGTCCTGATCATTGCCATCGTGATCTTTGTTGCGGTCGTTGCGGGCCCTGCGGTCATCGGCCTCTTGGGGGGAGCGTCCAGCCTCTTTGCCGTGGTGGCGGGGGGTGCGATCCTGGGCGCGGTCACGGGCGGGACGATCCAGGTCGTGAACAACGTCTTTGACGGCAATCCCTGGCATCAGGGTGTGGTCAAGGCGGTGGCCATCGGCTTTGTCACCGGCGCGTTGGGCGGCGCGGTCGGCTTTGGCATCGGCCAAGCGTTCAATGTGGGCGCGGTTGCGGGCCAGCAGGTCACGCGGACGTTGGGCAGCAAGGCGCTGGAGTTCGGCGCGAACCTTGCCGCCGATGCGGGCATGGAAATCGGCCAACAGCTGATCGAGACCGGCACAGTCGACTGGCAGAATTTCGGCATCGCGATGGCGTTTTCCGTCGGTACAGCAGGCTTGGGTGCGATCCCGAAAGTGGCGGATATTCAGGGCAACATCGGAAACGCCGTCAGCGCGCGCGTGCGCGGGTCGGATGTGAACGCACCAGATGTGAACGTGCGCGCCGACGTCGACCCGCCCGCGCGCATTGATGCCGATGTCAGCGCCCGTGCCGCGGATGTTGATGGGCCTGCGCCACGCGCGCCGGATGCCGACAGCGCGCCCGGAGCCCCGGCGCGCCCCGCCGATGCAGACGCAGACGCCCCGTCCCGCGCCGCAGACGCGGATGACGCCAACAACACCCGCGTCGAGGATGACGGGTCCGTGCGCGACGGCAACCTCTCCGATGTGTCCGCCCGCGCCGCGGCCGACCCCGACGCCCCCCGCCTCGACGCCGAGCCCGACACCCCTGCACGCGCGCGGTCCGATGCCGAACTGGCCGAGGCGTCACAGCCCGTGCGCATGGACGGCGAAGATCACACACTGGTCCCACGCCGCTGGATCGACGGCGAGATCCGGCTGTTCATGTGTTCCGATTGCGGGCCGGTCATGAACAAGATCGACGACGTCACGGGCCGCACGACCGACCCCGCCACACGCGCGCAACTTGAAAGCCTGCGCGCCGAGGTTGCGGACCTGGAAGCGAGCTTCAAGAACGGCTCGGATACTGCGGAAATGCGCACACGTCTCGAAGAGATCGCGGCGGACGTGAACCGCATTGAAGCAAATACCCAAACGGATGCGGATGCCAACGCACCAACCCCACCACCACAAGAAGCCGACGCAACTGCGCCCCCGCCAGACGCTGACGGAACAACGCCTCAGCAGGCGAACGACGCAAACTCGACCCAGCAGCAACAAACCGACCCGGACACTGCGGGCACGCCGCTCGCGCCGGATGCGGCGGGGCAACAACTGCCACCGCTCCCGGATGGCTACCACTACCGCGAAGTGAATGGCGAAGTGCACGTGTCGCGGAACCCCGGACGAGCCGGAGACCTGCCCCAGATGCACCTCGACAACGGCAACCTGGTGCCAGGTCCGAAACCAAGTGCGCCACGCAGCATGGCGACCAGAGCCGCATTCCTCCGCAGCCAAGCCAACAATCCAAACGTGCCGTCGCATCTGAAGCCCTGGTTGCGGCGCGGACAGCTTCCGCCGGGATACACCGTACATCACCGCAAGGCGCTTTATGATGGTGGCACGGACTCTGTCGACAACATGGTTCTGCAGGGCGTAGATCTGCATAGGACAACACACAGATACTACAGACCCGGAGGGCGGGTGCCGAGCATCAACCCACCGCATGTCACCCCTTATTGACGGAGCAAAGATGGAAAAAGACAAAACAACCGTTCAATGGCTGAACCTGGTGCACACGTCCCCGACATTTGTCATCCGCATGGGCGGTGAGAAAGACAACGCGAATGTCCTGTCACCACCGGTCGTCCCTAACAATGATGGTGAGTACTGGATTGCCGGCGAAACCGTCCTGAAGAACGGTGTGAAACTCAAATCGGTGTTCCGCGTCGACACCAACGCTGGCGGGACGCTGGTCGGCGCCTACTGGCGGATCGCCGATGCGTGGTGGGATTTTCAAAATCGGCCCGCAGTGCTTGACGCATTGAGTGCTGAGGAAAAGGAGATTTTTCCATTCGACTGGTCGTACGCCGTCGCGCTGGAAGAGGACATTTTTCATGACTGATATCGCGCGGGTTGCCTGTTGTTTCGCTGTTCATACGCCGCGCTGCTTGGTTATCGCGGGGTAATCAGCTGATGGAAGACCTGAAGGCCACCCAACGCACCAAGCTCAGGAGTGCCGTGCGCCAGGTTTTGGCCAGTGCTGCGCTGGCACCTGCAGACGATCCCGCGGCCAACCAGACGATGCTCAATGCGCTGCGGCATTTGTCGGAGCAGATGAGGGCTTTGCCCGGGGTTGCGGACAGCGATACCGACGATCTGACGGGCGAGGTGCAGGATGCGCTGCGTGCAGCGCAAGATCTGTCGCCCGCGGAGCTCGCGCAGTTTTTGCGGGGCCTGGGGGATCTGGCGGAGGGGACGGCGCCGCAGGGCGGGTCGCTCGAGGATCTGGCCGGGTGGCTCGAGGCGCAGTTCGGCCCGATCCTGTCGCGGCGCTTTGGGCTGGAAAGCGGGGCCGAGCAGACACAGCAGATCAAGGACGCGATCAAGGCGCAGATTGACGCCAGCCTTGCCGACAAGGGCTTTGCCACGACAGCCCCACCTGCACAGCCTGCACCCGGCGCGATGACGCGCCACCGCCTCTTTTGGCAGAACTTCTCGGCGCTTGCGCCCGGGCTTGCCCCCTTGCTCGTCCAACCGGGTGGCGCGGATGCGGTGGGGGCACAAATCAGCAGCATCCTCGCCTCGCTCGATCTGCCATCCGGCGTGCGTGTCGCAGGCTTCCCCGGTGCTGCGACCCTCGATTTCGTCGCCATTGACGACGCGGCACAGGCGGAGATGTTGGTCCAGATAACTGCAGACGCGCCGGACATCCCGGGCTGGACCGTCTCGGTCGGGGGGCACGTCCCATGAGAACCGCCGCCACACGCAAGCGCCGCAAGCGCACCGTGCAAGACCCACCGCCTGCGCCCACCACGCAGAAAAAGGCAGCGGACAAGAACGGATTGGCGGCACACCTGCCGCCGCAGCATAGCCTGGGCAACTTCTCGCTCGCCGGGCGAACGCAGACGGCGCAAGCGGGCGAAAACCACGGCACGGCCATCAGCCTCGAAGGGTTGACGCGGTACACGTTTGCCGATGCCGATTACGAGATGCCCCATTCGGCCCTGTCGCAGGGCAGCGATTGCGATGGATGCGAGGGGCGCGATTGCGTGACGATCAACGCGCCGGTCAACATCACATACCGCGTGACGACCACGGTCACCTTGCCCAGCGCATCGGATTACCCCGACCTGTCGGACTGCGAGCGCGCCAATGTGCAAAACGCCATCGACACCGTGCTGGCCCCGCACGAGCAAGAGCATGTGGATGCAGTCACGCCCTATAACGGGACTGAGACGGTGACATTCTCGGGCACGCATTGCCGCAGCGACATCCCCGACCTCGTCGACGAGATGGTCGAGGCGCGCGAGGCGGCGCGTCAGGCTGCGGCACGGGCGCGCAGCGACGCGCTGGATCCGTTCAACTTTACCATCGACCCGTCGGAAGGGTGCGAAGAGACGCCCGAAGAGGAAGAGGCACCGGAAGAGACGCCGGAAGAGGGGAAGGCCCCGGAAGAAGGAGAAGCGCCAGAAGAGGCCCCACCGGAACAAGCACCCGAAGAAGAGACGCCCGCGCCCACGCCCGAACCGCCATCCAAGGCGCCTGCGCCGTGATACCGCTGGAGCGATATCGCGGCGCCCATGCCGGTGCGGACTGCATCATTTGCGGCTGTGGCGCGTCGCTGGCCGGGTTCGAACCGCCGCCGGACGCCATCACCATCGGTGTGAACGACATGGCACGGGCGTTCGACCCCGACTACCTCGTCGTGCTCAATCCGATGCACAGCTTTTCCGTCAGCCGCAAACGCGTCATCGCGCAGACCGGGGCAAGCGCCGTGTTCTCGCATCTCGACCTGGGGCGGCTGCGCGCGCCGCTGGTCCGCTTTCGCCTCGGGCAGCGCGGCGGGGTTGCGCCCCCTCGCGCGGGCCTGCTTCATTACACGCGCAACTCGCCCTACGCCGCCGTACACCTCGCCGCGCTGATGGGGGCCAAGCGGATCGGGTTGATCGGTGTGGACTTTACCGACCACCACTTTTTCGCGCAGACCGGCACGCACGGGCTGGCCCGTGCCCTCCCCTTGATCGACGCCGAATACGGCGCGCTGGCGCAAGCCTTGCGCGACCGGGGCATCACGCTCGACAACCTGTCACCGATCAGCCGCCTCACCGCCCTGCCCCGCCGGGCCGGTGTATCCACGCCAAAGGATCTTGCCATGCCGACATCATCCACCCGCCACCTCGTCATTCCCCGCACGCGGTCGGGGCCCGCCGGGCAACTGATGGACGCGCTTGCCACATCGGCGCGATCCCTGGGCCACAGCGTGACACGGGCCACCACGCCGCAGGGGCAAAAGGACACCATCGCAGTTACGTGGAACGGGCGCAGCCTACGCTGGGACGGGCCGACGATCTATTGCGAACACGGCTGGTTGCCGCGCAGCGCCTACCAGATCAGCACCCACGGCATCAACGCCGACAGCCACATCGCGCCCTTTGCCTGGACCGGCGCCGCCCTGCCCGCCGACAAGGCGGCGCGCATCGAGGCGACCCTGTCGCAGTTGCGGCGCGACGCGCGCATGGCCCGTTCGGGCTCGGCACCAAAGCGCCCCTTTTACCTCGTGCCGCTGCAGATGGAGTACGACACGAACCTTGTGCGCCATGCGCCGCCGGAGTTGCGCCGGATGCAAAGCCTCATCGACCGGCTCAGCGCAGCCGACCCGCCACTGCCGCTGGTGTTCAAACAGCACCCGGCCGACCTGCGGCGCGGGGCGCGGCACATGTCACTGCGGGTGCGGCGCAAGCAGGATCAGCTTTGGCCGCATGCCAAAGGCTGCGTGAATACGCTGCTGGCGTCTGGGCACTGTGCCGGCATCCTCTCGGTCAACTCCAACGTCGTGCATGACGGGCTGGTTCATGGGGTGCCCGCGCTTGTCCTGGGTCGCAACATCTGGCCCTCCGGCGGCAACGCGCCGTTCCTGACGCAGATGCCCACGGATTGGGAGACACTGGACCGGCATCTTGAGTGCCCGAACGTGCGGGCCGCGCGCCTTACCTATGCCGGGCACCTGATCGATGCGCAATGGACGCTGGCCGACGCCCGCACGCCCGCCAAGCTGGATGCGCTGCTCGGGCAGATGCAAGCCGGCACACCGTCGGTGCAGGCTGCCGCGTCCAAACCGCGTCTGACGGCTGCACCGCGGGCCCTGACGCCGCGCGGCACCCGCAGGCCGGCGCGCGTGAGCGCACCCGCAACAGCCCGAACGCCGCGCGCGGAGATCAACATCTTTGCCCGCAACCACGGCTGGCGCTTCGAAGAGGTCAAGGAACAGTTGATCGCCCGGGCCCGCGCGCGCGGGCTGTCGGCCCGTGCATCGGACCGCCCGCAACGTGATGCAGGCGCGTGGATCGCGATCCGTGCCGCCGAAGCCGGACTTGCGCCAGACCCCGCGCGCACGCTTGTCCAGATCCATGATCTGGCCGAGGCGGCGACCTATGCGCCGGGCGCGCCGCGTGCTGCGGTGGCGGCCTGTGCGCATGTGCAATTGGCCCATGACAGCCAATTGGCCATTCTGCGGTCGCTGGACGGCTTTGCCGACGCGGCGGTGCTGCCGGTGCTGCCCCCCGGTGCAGCGCAGGTGACCGAACAACGGCATCAACCGGGCGGGGCCTTTACCGTGGGCTGGTTCGGACGCCCCGAGCAGCATGGCGCGTGGGAACGGCACCGGCCTGACATGTTCACCTCGGCCCTGTGCGCGATGGGGGGCGACGTGGCGGCAGTGCTGGCCGGTGATCGGCTTGCCCCCCACGCCGAGATCCTGCGCGCCGCGGGCGTCGCGACGACGCTGAAACCCACATCCGCCTGCCCGTTGGCGCATTGGCCGCATGTGCTGCGGACATGCAATGCGCTTGTCCTCACTTCGGAATACGACCCTGCCCCGACCATGCTGTTTGAGGCGCTGGCGCGTGGCATTCCGGTGCTGGCGCGCCCCGTCGGGTGGGCCCGCGATCTGCTGGATGAGGCGCAGCACATCGAAACCGCCGACCAGATCACCGACGCGCTGACGCGGCTGCGCACAGGCACGGCGCAGCCCACACCGATGCATCTGGACCGCAATGCCTGGCTGGATCAGGCGCTGGATGCGGCACAGGACCTGGCCGCACGGCACGGCCGTGCCGGAACCATCGCCGCCGAATGACGCGCCGCGTTGCTCGAAATAGACGAGGCGGCCCACTGTATTGCTCGGGTCAGGACCCGCGCGACCCAAGCCGGAGATGCCGCTGTTCCAAAGTACCGCGCGGCGAATGCGAGACAATCATCAATCCGGCCTACGAACAGGCGAGTGGTCACCACGCTACCGATATCTAGCGGACTCGCCCCAGCCACTATTTTATCTAACCAAATGGCGGAGGCTGTGGGATTCGAACCCACGGGACGCTCTCACGCCCAACGGTTTTCAAGACCGCCGCATTCGACCACTCTGCCAAACCTCCGGTGTCCCCGCTTTAGGCGGACGCGCGCGATTCGGCAAATATGCCAATGCGCGGGGAAATTTGCCCAATTTGCCTGCGCACGCTTTTCAGACGCTCTGCGAACGGTTATGGTTTGAGCAATCAAGCCCGCAATGACGGGAAAAACGGTGCCAACAAGGCACTTGGCCGACACACGGCCACTACAGGCAACAGCAGGCAAGGACTTGGTCCATGAGCAGAGCATTCTCTTTCCCCCCCGTGCGCGGCGGCGCACTCGCCGTTTTGGCCTTCAGCCTCTTGGCGGGCTGTGACGAGAACGGGCAATTCGTGGCCATGCAAGCGCTGCAATCGAACACCAAGACCGAAGGCACACCAGAGCCTGGCGCGCCCGTCAAAACGGTCGAGCGCGATGTCGAGGTGCCAGAGGTGTTCTCGGCCACCGAAGCCGGTCTTTGGGACGGTCGCCCCTCGCTGGGCGGTGTCTGGGTTGCACATCCCGACGTCACCGAGCCTGAGCGCGTGATCATCCGCAACACCAGCAACAGCAAATTCGTGGTCGGGGCTCTGTTCCGCCGCGAGCGCGACATTCCCGGCCCTCGCCTGCAGATCAGCTCGGACGCAGCCGAAGCGCTTGGCATGCTGGCCGGTGCGCCGGTCGAGCTGAACGTGACCGCCCTGCGCAAGAAAGAGGTGCCTGTCGAACAGCCTCTGGCAGAGGCCGCTGTCGCAGAGGTGGACGCCGTCGAAGCGCCGGCCGAAATAGCGACCACGTCGCTTGATCCCATCGCCTCGGCTGCGGCTGCGCTGGATGCGCCCGCACCGACCATCGCACCGGCAGAGACCATCCAGCCCGCAGCAACGGGCATTCAGCCCGCTGTGGCACCCGAACAGCCCGTGCAGGCCGCGGCGACGACCCGCCCTGCCCCGTCGAACCTGTCCAAACCCTTTATCCAGATCGGCATCTTTTCGGTCGAGGCGAACGCAAATCGCACCTCGAACCGGATGCGCGATGCGGGTATCGTGCCGCTGACCAAAACGTTCGAGCGGGACGGCAAGACGTTCTGGCGCGTGGTTGTCGGACCGGCAAAATCCAGCGCAGAGCGCGCCGACCTCTTGAACAAGGTCAAGGAAGAAGGCTTTACCGACGCCTACGCCGTGTCCAACTGATCTTAGAGGAGCTTGCCCCGTGATCCGCACCCTCGCCGCCGCCGCCCTGCTGATCGCGACATCCCTGCCCGTCGCCGCATTCGAAACGCGCGCCTCGTCGGCTTACGTGATCGATCAGACCACCGGCACCGTCCTGCTGAACAAGAATGCGGACACGCCCCTGCCGCCCGCCTCCATGTCCAAGCTGATGACGCTTTACATGGCGTTCGAGGCGCTGGAGCGTGGCCAGCTCAGCATGACCGACACATTGGTGACCTCGGCCCATGCGGCAAGCTTTGGTGGCTCCACCATGTTCCTGCAACAAGGTGAGCGGGTCACGGTCGAGGATCTGGTGCGCGGCATCATCGTGCTGTCGGGCAACGACGCCTGCGTCGTGATCGCCGAAGCGCTCAGCCCCGACGGCACCGAAGGCGGGTTTGCCCGCCTGATGACGCGACGCGCCCAGGAGATGGGCATGACCAACTCGACCTTTGCCAATTCCAGCGGCTGGCCGAACCCGAGCCACCGCATGTCGATGCGCGATCTGGGGCTGCTGGCCAACCGGCTGATCGAGGATTACCCGGAATACTACCCGATGTTCGCCGAGACAGAGTTCCTGTTCGACGAAAAGGAAAGCGCCAACCGCTTCAACCGCAATCCGCTGCTGACCCTCGGGATTGGCGCCGACGGGCTCAAAACCGGCCATACGCAAGAGGCGGGCTATGGCCTGACCGGATCGGCCAAGCAAGGCGATCGCCGGGTGACCTTCGTGATCTCCGGCCTCGACACCACCGCCGCCCGCGCCCAGGAGGCCGAGGCCATCGTGAACTGGGCCTTCCGCCAGTTTGCCGAACGGACCATCGCGACGGGCGGCACACGCATCGCCACCGCCGCCGTATGGGAAGGGGCAGAGCCCGAAGTGGGGCTTGTCCCGGCCGAAGACATCTCCGTCCTGTTGCCCATCCTGTCGGGTGACAGTGTCGCCGCCGAAGTGGTCTATACCGGCCCCGTCGAGGCCCCCATCGCCGCAGGCACACAGCTCGCCGAATTGGTCGTGCAGCCCGAGGGCCTGCCCGAACAACGGTTCGAGCTGGTGGCAGAGGCGGACGTGGCCCATGGCGGGTTCCTCGCCAAGGTGTCCACCGCCGCCAAAGCCCTGATCGACCAGGTGATCAGCGAGGATGGTGCGTGAGCGCAAAGGGCGCATTCATCAGCTTCGAAGGCATCGACGGCTCCGGGAAATCCACACAAGCACGCCTGCTGGCCGACCAATTGCGCGCCGACGGTCATGACGTCGCGCTCACCCGTGAGCCGGGCGGCAGCCCCGGGGCCGAGGAAATCCGCGCGCTTGTCTTGCAGGGCGACCCGGATCGCTGGTCGGCCGAAACCGAGCTTCTGCTCTTCACTGCCGCCCGCCGCGATCATATGGAGCGGTTGATCCTGCCTGCCATCGAGGCCGGACAAATCGTGATCTGCGACCGGTTTGCCGACAGCACGCGGCTTTATCAGGGTCTCAGCCGCGGCGACCTGCGCGCCACCGTCGATCAATTGCACGACCTGATGATCGGGCGCGAGCCCGACCTGACGATCCTGATCGACATGGATCCCGACACCGGCCTGGCGCGGGCCAAGGGCCGACAGGGCGTCGAAGAACGGTTTGAGGATTTCGGAACCGAGCTGCAACACAAGATGCGCGCGGGCTTTCTCGCCCTCGCCGCAGAATTTCCGCAGCGGTTCCGCACCATCGACGGTGCCCGCGGCATCGCGGACGTCGCCCGGGACGTACACGCGACATTGCGCGCCCATCTCGCGTCTTCTTCTCTTTGAAAATACGGCGGGGGGTCCGGGGGGCTGGCCCCCCGGCGGATTGCGGTGCTAGACCACGGCTATGTCTGATGAGAGCCCCGATCCCACACGCGTCTCCGGCGCGCCGCACCCGCGCGACACCGCCCGCCTGATCGGGCAAGCTGCGGCCGAGGCCGCTTTTCTCGAGGCGTTCACGACCGGGCGCCTGCACCACGCCTGGCTGCTCACCGGCCCGCGCGGCGTGGGCAAGGCGACGCTTGCCTGGCGGCTCGCCCGCTTTCTTCTGGCCACGCCCGATCCCGACGCGGATGACATGTTCGGCGCGCCCGCGCCCACATCCCTCGACATCTCCCCGGATCACCCCATCGCCCGGCGCATCGCTGCCGGGGCAGAGCCGGGGCTGAAATCCGTCCACCGGTCCGAGAACGACAAGACGAGACGCCTGCGCGACCAGATCGTCGTGGATGACATCCGCGCGCTGGCCAGCTTCTTTCAGTTGTCGGCCACCGATGGCGGACGGCGCGTGGTGATCATCGACGCCGCCGACGAGATGAACGTGAACGCCGCCAATGCGCTGCTCAAGATGCTGGAAGAGCCGCCCGCCCGCACCACGCTGCTTCTGGTCTGCCACCAGCCCAGCCGCCTCTTGCCCACCGTCCGCTCGCGCTGCCGCACCTTGCGGCTGCGCAGTCTGACACCGGACGAGATGGCAGAGGCCATGGCACAAGGCAGTGTGGACGCTGCGGCGCAAAGTGCTGCACTGGCGGAACTCAGCGGCGGCTCGGTCGGCGACGCCATGCGGCTCGCCCTGCAGGACGGGCTTTCGCTTTATGCCGAGATCGTGACGCTCCTGGGCTCCATGCCCCGGCTCGACCGCCCCCGCGCGCTTGCCCTGGCCGAAGCCGCCGCAGCCCGGGGCAGCGCCGACAAGCTCGATCTTTTCTACAGCCTGCTCGACATCGCCCTCGCGCGCCTTGCCCGCACCGGGGCGACAGGGGCTGCGCCCGCAACGCAAGCCGCGCCGCATGAGGCCGAAGTGTTTGCCCGCCTTGCCCCGCATAGCGGCCAGGCCCGCGTCTGGGCCGAGACGGCGCAAACCGCGCTCGACCGGGCGCGCCATGGGCGGGCCGTCAATCTTGACCCTGCCGCACTCGTCCTAGATACGCTGTTCAAGCTTTCAGCGACGGCGCCTGCGCAATGACCCCAGAGATCACCGACAGCCACTGCCACCTGGACTTCCCCGATTTCGAAGGCCAGCTGCCACAGATCATCGAACACGCGGCGGCGGCTGGCGTGACCCGCATGGTCACCATCTGCACCAAGCTGCGGCTGGAGCCGCAGGTGCGCGCCATCGCCGAGGCGCACGCGCCCGTCTTCTATGCCGCAGGCACGCACCCGATGAGTGCGGCGGACGAGCCGATGGCCACCGTCGACGCGCTGATCGCCCTCGCCCGGCACCCGAAATTTGTCGGCATCGGCGAGACGGGGCTCGACTATCACTACACCTCCGACAGTGCGGCGGTGCAGCAGCAATCCCTGCGCATCCATATCGATGCCGCCCGCGAAACGGGCCTGCCGCTGATCATCCATGCCCGTGCCGCGGACGACGACATGGCCCGCATCCTGACGGACGCGCACCGCGAGGGCGCATTTGCCTGCGTCATGCATTGCTTTTCATCCAGCGCCGCACTGGCCCGCGCAGCGCTCGATCTGGGGTTTTATCTCAGCATGTCCGGCATCGCCGCCTTTCCCAAAAGCCAGGCGTTGCGCGACATCTTTGCCGCCGCCCCGGTGGACCGCATCCTCGTGGAAACCGACGCGCCCTACCTCGCCCCTCCGCCCCACCGGGGCAAGCGCAACGAACCGGCCTATACCGCCCACACCGCGCGCATCGGGGCCGAGGTCTTCGGCCTCGACTACCCCGCCTTCGCGGCACAAACCCAAGCCAATTTCGACCGGCTGTTTTCCAAGGCTGCCCGGTTCGAGGCCGCCGCATGAGCGACAGCTTGCGCTTTACCATCCTCGGCTGCGGGTCGTCGGGTGGCGTGCCGCGCCTGGGCGGACACTGGGGCGCGTGCGACCCCGAAAATCCCAGAAACCGCCGCCAACGCTGTTCTCTGCTCGTCGAGCGTGACGGACCTGACGGCACCACCACGGCCCTTGTCGACACCTCGCCCGACCTGCGCAACCAGCTTCTGACCGCTTGTGTCGGACGGCTTGACGGTGTGATCTACACCCATTCCCACGCCGACCATGTGCACGGCATCGATGACTTGCGCATGATCGTCTTCAACATGCGCGAACGGCTCAAGGTCTGGGCCGACGGGCCCACTCAGGACGCCCTGCTGGGCCGCTTCGGCTATGTCTTTCACCAGCCCCCGGGGTCGCCCTATCCGCCCATTCTGGATCTGCACGCCATCGACGGCGACACGGTGATCGAAGGGCCCGGTGGCCCCATCACCTTTTCTCCGTTCGAGGTCGGTCACGGCAGTATCGACGCGCTGGGGTTCCGCATTGGCGACATCGCCTACCTGCCGGATGTGTCCGACATCCCGGCCCCCGCCTGGGACGCGCTGAAAGGTCTCGACTGCTGGATCGTCGACGCCCTGCGACGCGACCCGCACCCGACCCACAGCCACCTTGACCAGACCCTCGACTGGATCGCACAGGTCGCGCCCAAGCGCGCGATCCTGACCAACATGCATATCGATCTGGATTACGACACCGTTCTGGCCGAAACCGCTGATCATATCGAACCGGCCTATGACGGGCTGACCCTCACAGTTCCGGTGAGATGATCCAACGTCATCTCGCCGGATAAACGCCCGCCGGAGGCTCCCACCCTCCGGGCCCAAGCAAAGGCCCGATCATGCAGGCCCTCCTCGACGTCATCCTGCCCGTCTTTCTGGTGATCGGCTTTGGCTATGTCGCAGTCTGGCGACAGCTTTTCCCCGAGGCGGGCGTCGACGCGCTGATGAAATTCTCGCAGCATTTCGCGATCCCCTGCCTGCTTTTTTCCGCGATTGCGAACATTGACCTGTCTGCGGGCCTCGACCTGCGCCTGCTGGGCAGCTTCTATGTGGGCGCGGCGTCGGGCTTTGCGCTGGGTTTTCTGGGCGCGCGGCACCTCTTTGGCCGGGAGATCGAGGACAGCGTGGCCATCGGCTTTGCCTGCCTTTTTTCGAACTCCGTCCTGTTGGGCCTGGCCATCAACGAACGCGCCTATGGCGCCGAGGCGCTGACCGGCGCCTATGCGATCATCGCCTTCCATTCGCCCTTTTGCTACGGGCTGGGCATCACCGCGATGGAGATTGCGCGCAACCGCGGCGGCGCACCGCTGGACACCGCCCGCCGGGTGGTGGCGGCCATGTTCCGCAATGTGCTGGTGCTGGCGATCCTTGCCGGTTTTGTCGTCAACCTCACCGGCATCACCCTGCCGGATGTGATCCGCGACGGGCTCGATCTGGTGATCCGCGCGGCACTGCCCACCGCGCTTTTTGCCCTGGGCGGCGTGCTGGTCGCCTATCGGCCCGAGGGCGATGCGCGCGTGATCGCGATGATCTGCGGGATCTCGCTGCTGGTGCATCCCGCCATCACCTTTGCCTTGGGCAGCGCCTTGTCGGTCCCGGCGGAGGTGTTCAAGCCCGGCGTGCTCACAGCCGCCATGGCGCCGGGCGTGAACGCTTACATCTTTGCCAACATGTATGGGCGCGCCAAGCGGGTGGCGGCATCCTCGGTCCTCGTGGCGACCGGTGCCTCGGTCGTTACGGCGTGGATGTGGTTGGTGGCGCTGGGATAGCATGCTTGGCCCGGCGCGCCCGGGCCAGCTCGGCATTGAGCGCACCGCCCAGCAGCACCAGGTAGGCACTGATGAACAGCCACATGAGCATGACGATCACCGCACCCAAGGAGCCATAGACCTCGTTGTAATTGCCGAAATTCTGCAGGTAGATCGAAAAGCCGGTCGAGGCGGCAAGCCACCCGACCACGGCAAAAAGGGCACCGGGCGAGATCAGGCGCGGTCGCGCGCCCTGCAGATTCGGCCCGAGCCGGTAAATGACGGCAAACCCCGCAACGAGCACCGCGATCCCAACGCACCAGCGCACCAGTTCCACACCCAGATTGGCCCAGGGCCCAAGCGGCAGATATGCCAGCACCACCGGCAGCACCACGATGCAGCCCATCGCCACCAGCAAAACTCCGATCAGGCTCAGCGTCAGCAGCAGGGCGCGGATGTAGTGCGACAGCCCCGACCGGTTCGGCGCGTCGTAGATGGCGTTCAGCCCTTGCATCAGGGCGGCCACCCCGGCGCGCGCCGACCAAAGCGCAAAGCCAAAGGACAATAGCGACGCCCACCCCAGTGTCAGCCCATCGGTTGTCGACAGCTTGACCAGCTGTCCGGCCAGCAGCCGGTAGACGTCGGCGGGGATCAGCGCCTGAAACTCTTCCATCTGCGCCAGCGCCAGTGCGGGGTCACCAATGATCCCCCACAGCGCGATCGTGGCCGCAATGCCGGGAAAGACGGCGAGGATCGCGTAAAACGCCACGCCGGCGGCGATCAGGCCCAGCCGCTTTTCCTCATTCAGGTGCAATACATGGCGCGCGGCGCGCCACCACAAGGCGGGATCCTTGGGCGGTACAGTGGGTGTCTGGACGTCTGTCATGGTGAGACAACCCTATGAAACCGCAAATGGTTTCACAATGGCGTCGACAGCGGCGCGACAGACGGATCGGAAAAGTAGGAGATATGGTGCGGCCGGCGAGACTCGAACTCGCACGAGTGTTACCTCACAGCGACCTCAACGCTGCGCGTCTACCAATTCCGCCACGGCCGCAGACCTTGACTTGGTCCCCGGTCTTTAGCCTCGAACATCTGCAATGCCAAGCCTGAAAACCAAAGAAAAACCGGGGCCGCGATGGGCCCCGGTTTCAAACGCTTGGCTCTGCGCGGGATCAGTCGCTGATCACAACGCCAAAGCTGGGCAGCGCGGAGGCAGGTTGCACCTGCGGTTGCGTGGCCACAGCGCTGGAGTTGGTGCCGAGCGTCAGGGATGCCTTGCGCAGCAGCTCGACCCGTTCGGGCTGACCGGGGGCAAAGACCGCGGGCGCGCCAGCATCCACTGCCTTGAGCCCTTCGGCGTACCAGACACGGGCCACATCCACACGCTTGGAGGTACCGAAGCCCTGCGCGAGGTGGTGCCCCATCAGCTCACCATAAACATGGTCGCCCATCGCAAAGAGCATCAGGGCAGACCCCAGCGCCACATCCATATCATCGGTGCGGTAACCCACGCCCATGCAGATCTGCGCCGTTCCCTTGAGCTGTGCGGGCGACATGCCGGTGGTCAGGATGAAGCCGGCCACATCGCTGACGACATCGGGCTGCGATTTCAGCGCCAGAGCGGCCAGATGCGGCTGCATCGCGGGGCCGAATTGCTGGCACTGCGCGGCGATCTGATCGGGGGTGAAACCCTGGACCTTCGCGATCATATCCTCGGACTTGGCAATGGCATAGGTGCGGGCGAGACAGAACTGTTCGTTCAGCGCCACGTTCGGGTCGGTCATCGACGCTTGCGTGGTGAAACCGCCATTCGTGTTGGTCAGCAGCGACACGGTGTTGCAATGCGAGGCCAGCGATTGGCCGCCCCCATCGCCGAGGAAGTTGGGCAGCGCCGTCGATGCGGTCGTGACTTCGGGGGCTGCAGGCTCGACCGCGACAGGCGCTGTCGGTGTTGCGACCACGGTCGTGGTTGTCGTTGTGCCGACCGGCGCGACGGGCTGCGGTGCCACAACGATCGTGGCGCCCGGTGCAGTGGGTGCGACCGGCGTGCCGCCTGCCATTTCCTGACGGTAGACCTTGAGCAGGCCGCGCGTGCCCTCGGGGTTTTGGGCGATCTGCTGGTTCACCGCGTATCCGCCCGCTTGCGACCGGTTGTAGGAGGTGATCAGCAGGTTTTGTTCGAACGGCGTCAGCTGGCCCGTGGCGGGATACCCCAGATAGGCCTGGTAGGACGAGATGGCAGCACGCGACCGGCTGCCCAGCTGCCCATCCACCGTGCCTGCGTTAAAGCCGAAATAGTTCAGCGATGCCTGGATCTCGCGCCCTTCTTGGGTCGAGGGCAGGCGCGGCTTGTACGTCTTTTTCGTGTAGGTGCGGGTCGTGGCACGCTTGCGCTGCTGGTTCTTGGTGGCCGCGTGGCCCACAATGCCGCCAATGATGGCACCGGCGACAAAGTCGCCCGCGTCGGCGGACACCTTGGTTGCGGGGATAACAGCCAGCGACAGTGCAACGGCTGAGGCGGTAATCGTCTTAGAAATCATAAAATGCCCTCCGGGTTATGACTTGACCATACAATCGCGCTGAGATTCGCGAAGTCACAATTTCCATACTCTGCCGATTGTAGCACCATATGACAGCCTTTGGGGAATTTATGGCTGCAAAACGCGCGCCCTGCGCACAAACGGCAGGAACGCCCAGATCATGACCAGCGCAATGATCCCGTAGCCCAGCGCAGGCATATCGGGCAAAAGTATGTGTTGCGCCGTGCGCCCGGGCAGAAAGTTGAACGCGCCCGCCAGGACGACACCGCGCACATACAGGTTTTGCATCACGTGCCGGTGCAGGGCGACATCACGCCGGTAGATGGCCCGCATGGCCACCCAGAGGCCATAGAGCGCATAGAGTGACAGCAGGTGGATCGGGCTGAGGCCGATCGGTGTGAACGGGCTGGTGATCGCAAAGGACACTAGCGCCGCACCGGTCAAGGCGCAGACCCAGACATAGCCCAGCACGCGGTGCACCCTGTCCCTGCGGTTGCGCCACAGCGCGACCGGGCCCAGCATCAGCGCCATGAGCGCAAGGGCCACGTGGATCTGGATTGGAAGCGATGCGTTCAACAGCGGTTCTAGGTGCATGATCGGGCTCCTGCCGGGGTGGCGGTGCGCTTGCCTGCGCGACCTCTCTCTGGCACCAAGAGGTGCGGCGGCCCCTTCCCTGCAACCGCAACTGCGCCAATGACCAAGGAAACCACGTGACTGACCGCCCCATGCAACTGGCGCTGCGTGACCTGCGCCGCGATTTTCAGCGCCCCGCGCTGTGGGCCGTCCTGGTGGGTGTGGGCCTCGTCCTCGCCATGGCGGGCGCGTTCGGGACGGCGGGCGTGCTTCGGCCTGTGCCGCTGGCGCTTTATTGGGTGAGCGTCGCGATCCTGACCTACGCGGTGGGCGCAGTGACCGTCGGCACAGTGGGCCGCGCACTGCACACGGCACCGCGCGCCCTGCGGCTCGCCGCCAAGGGATGTGCGGCGGGCGTTGCCGTTTGTGCCGTGGTGACCAGCGTGAATACAGCGCTTTTCGGGGCCGATTGGGCAACGGGCGCGGGATTGCTGCGCTTTGCCGCCAGCACTGTGGCCACGACCGTCATTATCACCGTGATCCTCGACATCGTTTATGACCAGCGCGGCGCGGGCACGACGGATCCGGCCCTTTTCGCGCGCCTGCCGGTGGCCAAACGGGGCCCGCTGCTGTCCTTGAGCGCCGTGGATCACTATGTCGAGGTGACCACGACCCGAGGCACCGCGCTGATCCTCTTGCGTCTCGCCGACGCGATTGCCGAGACGCACCCGATCGCAGGGCTGCGCATCCACCGGTCGCACTGGGTGGCGCGCGATCAGATCGCGGATGTCAGCGGCGGGGCGGGCAAGGCGACCGTCACGCTCAGCGATGGGCGCACATTGCCGGTCAGCCGGTCCAACCTCCCGGCCCTCAAGGAACACGGGCTTTTGCCCGCGTGACAGCGATATGATCGACGCCCCCGAATGGATCACGACGCCGGGTCTGACCGACTATCGCACCGCCGAAGCGTGGATGGAGGCGCGCGCCACCGACATCGCCCAAGGCACGGCACGCGAATGCATCTGGCTGCTCGAGCATCCGCCGCTTTACACGGCTGGAACCTCGGCGCAGCCGTCCGACCTGACCGACCCAGACCGATTTCCCGTGTTCCACACGCGCCGTGGCGGGCAATACACCTATCATGGGCCGGGTCAGCGCGTGGCCTACACCCTGTTGGACGTCGGCAAACGCGGCCGCGATGTGCGCGCCTTTGTCCAGAGCCTCGAGGCTTGGGTGATCGCCACGCTGGCGGAGTTCAACCTGCGCGGTGAAGTCCGCGCGGGCCGTGTCGGCGTTTGGGTCACCCGCCCCGACAAACCGCTCCAGGCCGACGGTCGCCCTGCCGAAGACAAGATCGCCGCCATCGGCATTCGGCTGCGCAAGTGGGTCAGCTTTCACGGGCTCAGCATCAACGTGGAGCCTGATCTGAGCCATTTCGACGGCATCGTGCCCTGCGGCATCGCCGAGCATGGCGTGACAAGCCTTGTCGATCTGGGCCTGCCGGTCACGATGGACGATGTCGACGTCGCCTTGAAGAAAACGTTTTCGGGCGCATTTCCAACGCCTTAGAGGCAGGCCGCCCGGCGCGACGCCCCACCATCGCCACATGCCAGACCCATTGCTGCCGCATCCGCCCGTTATCTGGTTGGTAACGATAACGAGCAGACAGTATGGCAGATTTCCTCAACGGGATCTTTATCAGCGAGATCCTGGCCGACAATGCAGGTGGCCAAGCGGTCGACGTGGACGGCGACGGGCGCACCAACAAGGCCGACGAGTTCATCGAACTCGGCAACGCATCGGGTGCGCCTGTGTCCCTTGCGGGATATGAACTCTGGTCGGAAAAGAACGGCGCGCTTTATGCCTTTGGGCCGTCCGCGGTGCTGAACCCCGGTGATGCGGCAACAGTGGTCGGCAATTACGAGGGCGGCGACAGCGGCAATTTTTACGACGCAGGCATCGCCGAAGGCGCAAATTTTATCCCGGACGGCGAAGGCAACAAGTTCGATTCGATCTTTCTGGTCGACACGAACACGGGCAATTACATCGTCATCTCCTACGGGCAGCCGCCGCGCGCGCCGACCCTGCCCACGAGTTTTCCCGGGACAACGCAAGTCGGCAGCGGCGAAAGCATCAACAGCAACGCCCCCAATGGCCGCGCCTTTGCCCGCGATGCCAACGGCAATCTGATCGAAACCACACCGGACGCAGGCACACCGGGTGTGGCGTGCTTTGCCCAGGGCACCCGTATCCTGACACGGCATGGCGAGCGACCGGTCGAGACGTTGCAACCCGGCGACAGCGTCCCGACCTACGACCACGGCATGCAGACCTTGCTGGGCGTCTGCGCGCAGCATATCCCCGCCAGTGCATTGCTGCGGAACCCCGCGCTGCGGCCCGTCCGGGTCCAGGGCACCTGCCTGGGGCAGCCGGGTCACATCCTGCTTTCTCCGGCACATTGCCTTTTGTTTCAGTCCCCTACGGCCGAGACGCTGTTTGCGAGCGGTGAGGTCTTGATGCGCGCGCGGCACTTGGAACGGGCGGGCCACGCGCGGCTGGACCTGCCGCGCGACGGGGTGACCTACCACAACCTTCTCTTTGCCAACCACGAGTTGGTCCTTGCCGACGGCTTTTGGAGTGAGACGTTCCTAAGCTGCGATGCCAATGCCGAAATGCGCATGGCCGATGCGGATTGGCGCATTCAGAACAACCGCACGCTCGGCGCCGTGCGGCACACCCATGCGGCGCGGCGCATCCTGCGCGGTTACGAGGCGATGGTGCTGCTGGACGCGGATGGTGCGCGCCGGTCGATCAAACCAACACCGCCCGTGCATCGGCCGATACAAGCCCTGCGGGAGGAAACGCGCCACGCGGCACGATAGTGCATCATGCGGTTTTTCGCGCCGGGTGCGCGACAATTCATCCCGATTCCAAGCCTCTTCTGTGATTGATGCACCTTCGGCAAATCACTAAAACCGTTA
This sequence comes from Pseudomonadota bacterium, assembly GCA_038525585.1. Taxonomy (GTDB): domain Bacteria; phylum Pseudomonadota; class Alphaproteobacteria; order Rhodobacterales; family Rhodobacteraceae; genus Tateyamaria. Next base: position 125,742 of record JBCBHM010000002.1, on the reverse strand, counting down.
CAGAATCCGCACACGGACGGGAACCCCGTGCGCGTTGACACAAACAGCCAGGAGGCACCGCATGGCAGACGCAGCCATTCACGGGCAAGAGCATGAGGATGAGCGTGGCTTTTTCACCCGCTGGTTCATGTCCACAAATCACAAAGATATCGGGATCTTGTACCTGATCGCATCGGCGCTTGTCGGCTTCGTCTCTGTTGCCTTCACCGTCTACATGCGGATGGAACTGATGGATCCGGGCGTTCAGTACATGTGTATGGAAGGTGCGCGCCTGACGGCCGCCGCCGCTGGTGAGTGTACGCCCAACGGACACCTTTGGAACGTCTTGATCACCGGTCACGGCATTCTGATGATGTTCTTTGTCGTCATCCCCGCCCTCTTCGGCGGTTTCGGCAACTACTTCATGCCGTTGCAGATCGGCGCGCCAGACATGGCGTTTCCGCGGATGAACAACCTGTCGTTCTGGCTCTACATCGCGGGCACAACGCTCGCTATCTGTTCGGTGCTGGCACCGGGCGGCAATGGCCAGCTTGGCTCGGGCGTGGGCTGGGTGCTTTACCCGCCGCTCTCGACCAATGAGGCGGGCATGTCGATGGACCTCGCGATCTTTGCCGTGCACGTTTCGGGCGCGTCCTCGATCCTGGGGGCGATCAACATGATCACCACCTTCCTGAACATGCGCGCACCGGGCATGACGCTCTTCAAGGTGCCGCTGTTCTCGTGGTCGATCTTTGTCACATCGTGGCTGATCCTGCTGTCCCTGCCGGTTCTGGCGGGCGCGATCACCATGCTGCTGATGGACCGCAACTTCGGCTTCACCTTCTTTGACCCCGCAGGCGGCGGCGACCCGGTGCTGTACCAGCACATCCTGTGGTTCTTCGGCCACCCGGAGGTCTACATCATCATCCTGCCCGGTTTCGGCATCATCAGCCACGTGATCGCCACGTTCAGCCGCAAGCCTGTCTTCGGCTACCTGCCGATGGTCTGGGCGATCATCGCGATTGGCGCACTGGGCTTTGTCGTGTGGGCGCACCACATGTACACGGTCGGCATGTCGCTGAACCAGCAGGCCTACTTCATGCTGGCCACGATGGTCATCGCGGTGCCTACAGGGGTCAAGATCTTTTCCTGGATCGCGACCATGTGGGGCGGCTCGGTCGAGTTGAAGACACCCATGCTCTGGGCATTCGGCTTCCTCTTCCTCTTCACCGTGGGCGGCGTGACGGGCATCGTCCTGTCCCAGGCCGCTGTCGACCGCTATTACCACGACACGTATTACGTGGTGGCACACTTCCACTACGTGATGTCGCTGGGCGCCGTGTTCTGCATCTTTGCGGGGATCTACTTCTACTTCCCCAAAATGACCGGTCGCATGATCCCCGAATGGATGGGCAAGATCCACTTCTGGACCATGTTCATCGGTGCGAACCTGACGTTCTTCCCCCAGCACTTCTTGGGCCGTCAGGGCATGCCTCGCCGCTACATCGACTACCCCGAGGCGTTCGCGCTGTGGAACTGGTGGTCGTCGATCGGCGCGTTCCTCAGCTTTGCATCGTTCCTGTTCTTCTTCGGTGTGGTGATCTACGCCCTGCGCGCAGGCGCCAAAGTGACCGAGAACAACCCCTGGAACGAATATGCGGACACGCTGGAATGGACCCTGCCCAGCCCACCGCCCGAGCACACGTTCGAGATCCTGCCCAAGCAGGAAGACTGGGACAAACAGCCCTCGCACTAAGCGTGGATTGATCTGAAAACCAAAAGGGCTCCGGTGGCGACCGGGGCCCTTTTTCAATTGAGGTTCCTTTGATCCAGATTGCCTACGGCATAGCAGCGGTCATAGTTCTTCTTCCGCTGGCGGTCTTCACCTGGCGCGGGTGGGCGGTGCATCGGCTTCTCGCGATAACGGCGCTGGCACTTGCCATTGCAAGCGCCGTGCTGATTGTCACCACAACACACTCTGTCCTGCTGCCGCAGTCAATGGATGGTGCGTATCACGACACCTATTACGTTGTTGCGCATGGGCATTGGATCATCAGTCTGACGGCTCTGTTCTTGGTGCTGTTTGGTCTCCATTGGGCCGCACACCGATGGGCACGCCCAACAGGCACGCGCCTGGCAATCGCATCGGTCTGGTGCTTGACGCTCAGTTTGATCGGCCCGCCTCTTCTGCGGTGGGCGCTCATTTCTCCACCCAAACGCTACATCGACTATGATGCATGGGTGTCGTCACTCCTTGCGCTCGATCAAATCGCGGTGTTGGCAAGCGGTGCATCAACGCTGATACTCCTCGCGCTTCCGCTCTATGCCTTGATCTTCAAACGCAACTGATCCCACTTCACCTTGCCAAATTCACTCCGGGGTTTGGAGCAGAGCCCCAAAACCACCTCTGAAACGGCGCGTGTTATGCAATATCACACCGCACCGCCCGGCCAATCCCCGCGCACCTTCGCCCGGATACGCGCAAACCGCCGCCCACGCACGCGCGCGGGGCACCAACGGCCTTCCACATCACGGGCCCGGCCTCATATGCCGACATCATGAGCTGCCCGCAGAACGCGCTGCCCGAACACTGCACGTCCCGCTTGCAGGGCAAAAGACGAAAGGAGCATGTCATGCTGTCCAGAACCATAATCGCCGCCGCCATCGCGGCCTCGCTGACCCTTGTCCCTGCCACACGAGTTGCCGCCGACAGCCGCGACTTTATCGCGGGTGCCATCCTTGGTGGTATCGGCGGGGCCATCATCAACAACGAGGTGCGCAAGAACAAACAGCGAAAGATCGCCCGCCAGCGCGCCGTAACGCCGCGCACCAATGCCGCCCAACCCCGCATCTACCGCGCGCCTGCGAAAAAAACGTATCGCCCCTCGATCCCCGCGACCGAGGCCGGGCGCGAGATCCAATCGTCGCTGAACTATTTCGGCTTTGACGCGGGCACCATCGACGGGCGCGTCGGCCCCGCGACCCGGCGCGCCATCTCCGACTATCAGCGCTATATGGGCTATGACGAAACCGGCACGCTGACGACCTTCCAAAAGCATCTGCTGACCACCTCGTACCTGCGGGCCGAAGCGGGCGGCACCCGCACGCTGCAAGACATCGCGGGCCTGCCCGATGGCACGCGCGGCCTGCTCAAGCTTTACCGCGAGGAGTTGGCCACAGGCAGCACGCAGCGCCGTTCCGTCACGCCGGAGCCGTCCACCGCATTTACGGATATCTGACCGCAAGAACCGCCGCTGGCGCGCACCCGCGACACACTGTCCTTAGACACGCGCGCGCTGCGGCATATACTTCGGGTCATGCCATACCGCTGGACCACAGAACCCGACGCCCAAGTGCAAGAGCTGCAGCTCTGGCCACATAATTCACTGCCGCAAAACGGCATGGCTGCGACGGTTCTGTTCACCTTCACGATGATCCTCATTCCGACGCTTCCGCTTTTGGGCAGTGCCGTGCTGTGGGGGCTGTTGCCATTTGTGCTGGGGGCGGTGTGGGCGCTGTATTATGCGTTGCGCCGCAACCGGCGCGCGCGCCAGATCATCGAGGTGCTGACACTGGGCCCGGATGACACCACGCTGACGCGCACCGACGCCAATGGCGCCGTGCAGGCGTGGGATTGCAACCGCTACTGGACGCAGGTCACGAAATACGACAGCGAAGGGCCGGTGCCGCATTACATCACGCTCAAGGGCAAGGGCCGCGAGGTCGAGATCGGCGCGTTTCTGAGCGAGGAGGAACGCCTCGCGCTCTATGACGATCTCAACCGGGCGCTGCGCCGCTAGCTAGCCGCAGAGCCTGTCCTTGACCATCGGGCCCACGGCACCGAAATCCATCTGGCCGGTATACTTGGCCTTGAGCACGCCCATGACCTTGCCCATGTCACGAATGCCATCCGCGCCAACCTCGGAAATGGCGGCGTCCACGGCGGCGGCGGCGGCGTCATCGTCGAGCTTCTGCGGCAGAAACTCCTCGATCACGACGACTTCGGCCTCTTCCCGCTCGGCCAGGTCAAGGCGCCCGCCCTCTTCGTAGGTGCGCGCGCTCTCGCGGCGTTGCTTGACCATCTTGCCAAGGATCTGGAGCACTTCGCCGTCGCCCACGCCATCATCCTGGCCTGCGGCACGCGCATCGATGTCCTTGTCCTTGATCGCGGCATTGATCAGCCGCAGCGTCGACAGGCGGTCGGCATCCTTGTCCTTCATCGCCTGTTTCAGCGCCGCCGCGATGCGGCCCCGCAAATCTGTCATGTTCCATCCCCATGGCATCATGTCGAGTGTGCGAAGATACGGCACAACGCCCCCTCTGACAAGGCTGTTGATCCCACGTAAACCGCTGATTTCATTGCAAAGAACATTTCCGGCCACGGCTTGACCGCACCTGCTGCTCACATTAAGTTCCGCGCAATTTGCCTGCCCGCACCCGCGCTCCAGCTGCATTGAGGCCATCCATGACACAGACATCGCACCCCACCGCCTGCCTTGCCCTGGCTGACGGTACATTGTTCTACGGCACAGGGTTCGGCGCCACGGGGCAGACGACGGCCGAGCTGTGTTTCAACACCGCGATGACCGGCTATCAGGAGATCATGACCGACCCGTCCTATGCCGGGCAGGTCGTGACCTTTACCTTTCCGCATGTGGGCAATGTCGGTGTGAACCCCGAAGATGACGAGACGGGCGATCCCGTGGCCGCGGGCATGGTGGTCAAGTGGATGCCCACCGATCCGTCCAACTGGCGCGCGGCACAACCCCTGTCGGAGTGGCTGGGTGCGCGCGGGCGCATCGCCATCGGCGGGGTCGACACCCGCCGCCTCACCCGCGCGATCCGGCAGGCCGGCGCGCCACATGTGGCGCTGGCGCATGACCCCGCGGGACAGTTCGACACCGACGCGCTGGTCGCGGCCGCCCGCGCCTTTGCGGGGCTCGAGGGGATGGATCTGGCCAAGGACGTCACCTGTGCCCAATCCTACCGCTGGAACGAGATGCGGTGGGCCTGGCCCCAAGGGTACAGCCCCCAGGAAAACCCAGAATTCCGTGTGGTCGCCGTGGATTACGGGGCCAAGCGGAACATCCTGCGGTGCCTGGCATCGGCCGGGTGCGACGTTACCGTCCTGCCCGCCAGCGCCACCGCGGATGAGGTTTTGGCCCACAATCCCGACGGTGTATTCCTGTCCAATGGCCCCGGCGATCCGGCGGCCACCGGCGCATATGCCGTGCCGATGATCAAGGACGTGCTGGCGCGCGATCTGCCCCTGTTCGGCATTTGCCTTGGCCACCAGATGCTCGCACTGGCACTTGGCGCCAAGACGGTCAAGATGAACCACGGCCACCACGGCGCCAACCATCCGGTCAAAGACCTCGAGACCGGCAAGGTCGAGATCACGTCGATGAACCACGGCTTTGCCGTGGACGCGCAAAGCCTGCCCGACGGTGTGATCGAAACGCACACCTCGCTGTTTGACGGGTCCAATTGCGGGATCCGCGTGGCCGACAAGCCCGTGTATTCGGTGCAATACCACCCCGAGGCCAGCCCCGGTCCGCAGGACAGCTACTACCTTTTTGAGCGGTTCGCTGCCGCGATGCGTGACCGCGCGGCCTAAAGGCCCCTTGCGCAGGCAGAGTTAATCAAGCCTTAACCACACGTTAACCAAGCGCACGCCACAGTCGGACCGGTCACCAGAGCGGTTCTGAACGATGAGCGATCCCCTTCTGCGCCTGCCTGCGCCCGAACCCGTCGCGCGCGCGGATCGCCCGGCTTTTCCGGTTGGGCGGCAGCTTGTGGATGTTGGGGTGATCGATCAGGGCGCCCTGCTCAAGGCGCTGAACCTGCAGCATTATATCGATGCGCCGCTGGGTGAAATTCTGGTGGCGACCGGTGATGCGGCACCGTCCGATGTGCTGACGGCGCTGTCTGTGCAATACGGGGCGGACCAGGTGGATCTGTCCATCGATCCCCCCACCGCCGCCATGGCCGCCGCTTTGCCCGCGACCTTGTGCCAACGCTACGGCGCTGTGCCCTGGCGCTGGTTCGGCCGCACGCTGCTGGTGGCCACGGACCGGCCCGATCGCCTTGTGACGATGCGCGGGGCCCTGGGGGCCGATGCCCCGCGCATCCTGCCGGTCATCGCCGAGCGGTCGCAGATCAACGCTCAGATCTCCGCGCTCTACGGCGCCGAACTCGCCCACCGCGCCCTCACCCGCTTGCCCGCGGAGATGAGCTCGCGCACCTGGACACTGGCCGGTGCCATGGGCACGTGGATGATCTGGCTTCTGGTGGGGGTGAGCATCATGGCCCTGCTGCTGGTGCCCGGCTGGGTTGTGACCGTGTTGGCGGCCATCAGCGTGCTGTCCCTGATCCTGACGGCGGGGCTGAAAGCCGCGGCGCTCGTCGCTCAACTGACCCGGGCGGTTCCGGCACTCTCTGCGCCGCTCGCCCCGGTGCCGCTGTCACGCATGCCCAAAGTGTCGATGCTCGTCCCGCTGTTTCGCGAGGAAAACATCGCCGACGCCCTGATTGCCCGGCTCACGCGGCTGACCTATCCCAAGGCGCTGCTCGAGGTTGTGCTGGTGCTCGAGGCCAAGGATCAGGTCACCCGCGAGACCATCGCCCGCACCCGATTGCCGCATTGGATGCGCGTGATCGAAGTGCCGGATGACGGCACGATCACCACCAAGCCACGGGCACTGAACTATGCGCTCGATTTCTGTCAGGGGTCCATTGTGGGCATCTGGGATGCCGAGGATGCGCCCGAACCCGACCAGCTGGAAAAGGCGGTTGCCCGGTTTGCCGTCTCAGATCCGCGGGTCGCCTGCCTGCAAGGCATCCTCGACTACTACAACGCGCGGCAGAACTGGCTGGCGCGCTGTTTCACCATCGAATACGCCGCCTGGTGGCGGCTGATCCTGCCGGGGGTTGCACGGCTTGGCCTGGTGCTGCCGCTGGGCGGCACGACACTGTTCTTTCGCCGCAAGATCCTCGAAGAATTGGGCGGCTGGGACGCGCATAACGTGACCGAGGATGCCGATCTGGGCCTGCGTCTGGCCCGCGCGGGCTACCGCACAGAGTTGATCCCCACCGTCACCATGGAAGAGGCCAATTGCCATCCATGGGCGTGGATCAAGCAGCGCTCGCGCTGGATCAAGGGGTTTTTGATCACCTATTGCGTCCATATGCGCGATCCGTGGCAGTTGCTGCGCGATCTCGGGGCGCTGCGTTTTCTGGGCGTGCAGGCGATGTTTCTGGGGACGGTCATACAGTTTGCCACGTTGCCGCTTTTGTGGAGTTTTTGGAGTTCCGCGTTTGGCGCCACGCATCCGGTGACAGCCACCTTGGGGCCATGGGTCCTGTGGCCCCTTGGGGTGCTTTTTGTCGCGTCCGAGGTGATCAGCCTCATCGTCGGTGTTCTGGCGGTGTCCAATCGCAAGCACCGGCATCTGACCCCATGGGTGCTGACGATGCCGCTGTATTTCCCGCTCGCCGCTGCGGCGAGCTACAAGGCGCTTTACGAGCTGATCGCGGCGCCGTTTTACTGGGACAAAACACAGCACGGGCGCGCCCGCGGCCCTCAGACCTCGTCGGAGAAGTGACGCATGACCAGCCGAATGGGGTTCGGTGCCGCCTGCCCCAAACCGCAGATCGATGCATCCGCCATGGCGGTGCACACCTCTTCGAGCAGGCCCTGATCCCAGGCCTCGGCCTGCATCAGCTTCACCGCCTTTTCGCAGCCCACCCGGCACGGCGTGCACTGCCCGCAGCTTTCGTCCTCGAAAAACCGCAGCATGTTCAGCGCGGCGTCGCGCGCGCGATCCTGATCGCTCAGCACCACAACCGCGGCCGAGCCGATGAACGTGCCATGTGGCTGCAACGTGTCAAAATCCAGGGGCACGTCGTGCATCGTCGCCGGCAACAGGCCCGACGATGGCCCACCGGGCTGGTAAGCCTTGAACACGTGGCCCTCGGCCATACCGCCCGCAGCGGCGATGATGTCGGTGATCGTCGAGCCTGCGGGCAGCAGGTACACTCCCGGTGCCGCCACGCGGCCCGACACCGAATAGCTGCGCAGGCCAATGCGCCCGTTCTTTTCGGTGGTGTTCAGCACTTCGGGACCTTCGCGGCAGACCCGCGCGATCCAGTGCAGCGTCTCGACATTGTGCACCAGCGTCGGACGGCCAAAAAGCCCGACCTGCGCCACATAAGGCGGCCGGTGGCGCGGCATGCCGCGCTTGCCCTCGATGCTTTCGATCATCGCGCTTTCTTCGCCGCAGATATAGGCGCCCGCACCGCGCCGCAGCTCGATATAGCCTGGATCCACAAGACCTTCGTCTTCCAGTGCCTTGATTTCGCGCCGCAAAATCTCGAGCACGGCAGGGTATTCATCGCGCATGTAGATAAAGGCCGTTTCGGCCTCGACGGCCCAGGCTGCGATGAGCATCCCTTCAAGAAACAGATGAGGTGCCCGCTCCAAGTAGTAGCGATCCTTGAATGTTCCGGGCTCGCCCTCGTCCCCGTTCACGGCGAGATAGCGTGGCCCCGGGTTCGCACGGACAAAGCCCCACTTGGTGCCTGACGGGAACCCGGCACCGCCCAGACCGCGCAAGCCGCTGTCCTTGATCTGCGCCTGCACCGCCTCCCAATCGCCCCCCGCGCGCAGGCCGCGCAGCGTGTCATAGCCGCCCGCGGCCCGGTAGTCCGCCAGCGTCTGATAGTCGGGCATGTGGGCGTGGGTGTCATCTGCGGCAATCGCCGCCTGCACCTTTTCGGGCGTGGCAAAGTCGATATGATTGTGCCCCAGCTCGAGCGTCGGGGCGGTATCGCACCGGCCCATGCAGGGCGCGCGCAGCACGCGCACCTGCGCCGGGTCGAGACCATCCTCGAGCGCGGCCTTCAGGGCCTGCGCCCCGGCCAGCTCACAACTGAGCGAATCGCACACGCGAATGGTCAGCGCGGGCGGCGGTGTATCGCCTTCCTTCACCACGTCGAAATGGGCGTAGAACGTGGCGACCTCGTAGACCTCGGCCATGCTCAGCCGCAGCTCTTCGGCCAGCGCGCGCAGATGTGCGGCGCTCAGATGGCCGTAGCTGTCCTGGATCAGGTGCAGGAACTCGATCAGCAGGTCGGCGCGGCGGGGTGCGTCGCCCAGCAGCGCGCGCACTTCGTCCCAGGCCTGATCCTCGAGCGCGCGGCCCTTGGGCCGGACCCGGCCCTTGCCCTTCCCGGATTTCCAGACGCCCTTGCCTTGTGTTCCCTGATCCAGCGCCATTCACGCAACTCCTGCCCTATCTTGGCGCGACACTATCAGCGCCTCAGCCGTGCCATCAGCCCAAAAGCGACGCCTCACGGGTCAATCCGCGCGCCGATGGTCACCACGCCGCCGCCCATCGGACACGTTTTGGTCGCCTTCGGCTGCTATGGCTCAACGGCCTGCCCGTGCTAGGCTGCCATGCCCGCCGTTTCGGAGTGATTCTGAGCCTGATGCCCCACCTGTTGCCCTATGCCATTGCGACGATGACGCCCGCAGCCCTGTTGGGCGCGGCCAGCCTTTGGGGTGGTGTGTGGGCTGTGGCGGCGGTGCTTGCCATCACGGTGGTCGTCTTCTTTCTGGACAAGCTCAGCGTCGAGGTGACACCGGGCGAGGCCGATGGTCACCGATTGTCCGAGGTCTTGGGGGTCGTCCACTTTGTCGTTCTGGGCCTTGCCGTCTGGTCCATGGGTCAGCCGCTGGCGCTGCTTGACAAGGTGCTGATCGTGGTGGGCTGCGGCCTCTATTTTGGACAGATTTCGAATTCGAATGCGCATGAGCTGATCCACCGCAAGGCGCGCTGGCCGTTCCGGCTGGGTGCGGCCTGCTATACCAGCATGCTCTTTGGCCACCACACCAGCGCCCACAGGCTGGTGCATCATGTCCACGCCGCAACCGACCAGGACCCCGCCTCTGCCCGATTGGGCGAAGGGTTCTGGAGCTATCTGCCGCGCACCTGGATCGGCAGTTTTCGGGCAGGATTGAGGGCCGAGCGTCGGGGGCGGCCTGATGGCGCCTGGCCGCAGCCCTACCGCTGGTATGTCGGCGGTGCTGTGGTGACCCTTGCCCTGGCCATCGCGCTGGCGAGCTGGCCCGGTCTTATCGGCCTCGTCGCCATAGCGCTTTATGCGCAGGTCCAGTTGATGCTGTCAGATTATGTCCAGCATTACGGATTGCGGCGGGCCCTGCGGGGTGATGGGCGGATCGAACCGATGGGCCCGCAACATTCCTGGAATACGCCGCACTGGTATTCGTCCGCGATGATGCTGAACGCGCCGCGCCATTCGGACCATCACCTGCATCCGGCCAAACCCTTTCCCGCGCTGGGGCTCGATGCCGAGACGATGCCGCCGTTGCCGCGCCCTCTGCCGGTGATGGCAGTCGTGGCGCTTGTGCCGCCGCTGTGGCGCCGGCTGATGGATCACCGCGCCAAGCGGTGGCAGGCGCGGACTGGCGACGCGGCGCTTGCCGCGGAATAAGCAGTGCGCGCCGCTGGTATGCCGCCCTAGGTTCTGACACAGTGCAGCCATGATGCGTGCCTGTCTGTCCCTGATCCTTGTGCTGTGCGCCGGGCTGGCCCGGGCAGAGCCCATGACCGCAGCCGAATTCGAGGCCTATGTCACCGGCAAGACCCTGTATTACGGGCGGTCCGGCGAGGCCTACGGGGCTGAAATATATCATGAAAACCGGCGCGTGACCTGGTCGTTCCTCGATGGGGACTGCAAGGACGGCTTTTGGTACAATGAGGGGCGCAACATCTGTTTCGTCTACGATGACCGGCCGGACCCGCAGTGCTGGACGTTCGAGCGCAGTGCGGGCGGGCTTATCGCGCGGTTCGAGAACAACCCCGAGAGCGAGGCGCTGTATGAAGCGCAGGATCTGGGGGAAGAAATGATCTGCCTAGGCCCCCGGATCGGCGTGTGACCTGATTGAGCGCTGACGCGCACGCGATTCATTTTTTCTGACGAGGGGCTCTGCCCCTCGAGCTCCCCGGGATATTTTGGGACAAAGACGGTCAGAACAACGAGCCTTGTTCCGGTTTGGGCTGGGCTTTTTTCGCTGTGGTTTTGCCACCGCCGACGGTGAGCCGACCATCGGCGAATTCGATTTCCAGACCGGGTGCGGTGCGCGCTGCCGCCTTGGTCGTCACGATCTGCCCCCCGCCCCGCACGACCGCATAGCCACGTGCGAGCGTCGCCTTGTAGCTGAGCGTTTCGCGAAGCCGGTCCATCCCGTCGAGCCGCGCCCGCAGGCGGGAGACCTGTGCCGTGCCGACGCGGGTGAGCCGGGCGGCGAGGCCAGCGATCCGATCGGCCGCTTGCTGATGATCCCGCTTGAGCAGATGCGGGCCAAACCGGGCGGTCCGGGCGACCAATTGGTCGCGCCGGGCACGCGCCACCCGCTCAAGAGCGGGCGTCAACCGCTGTGCCGCGCCCGTTAGGCGCTGTGCGGATGTCTGGACCTGGCGGCGCAGGGTGGCCGGGCGCAGGCTGCCTGCCACATCCGCAAGGCGCACCTTGCGGCGCTGCACAGAGGCGATCAGCGCAGGCGCGAGGCGGTCGCCCAACAGATCAAGCCGCTGGCGCGGCCCCTCGACCAGCGCATCGGGTTTTGGCAGCGCCCGGCCCAGATCACGCAGGCGTTGGTCGCGCCGTTGTAGCCCGGCGCTCAGGGCGCCGGTCATCCGTGCGGAGGCACTGTCGAGCCACGCCATCAACTCGTGCCGGACCGGCACGGCAAGCTCGGCGGCGGCGGTGGGTGTCGGCGCGCGCCTGTCCGAGACGAAGTCGATCAGGGTCGTGTCCGTCTCGTGACCCACCGCCGAGATGAGCGGGATGGTCGAGGCGGCGGCGGCACGGGCCACCACCTCTTCGTTAAAGCCCCACAGGTCCTCGACCGAACCGCCGCCGCGCGCGACGATCAGAAGGTCGGGCCGCGGGATTGCCCCCCCGGGCGACAGGGCGTTGAACCCGGCAATGGCCCGCGCCACTTCGGGCGCGCAGGCCGCCCCCTGCACCGCAACGGGCCAGATCAGCACCTTGCGGGGGAAGCGGTCGCGCAGCCGGTGCAGGATGTCGCGGATCACGGCGCCCGACGGCGAGGTGACCACGCCGATCACCTCCGGCAGGTAGGGCAGCGGGCGCTTGCGATCCGCGTCAAAGAGACCCTCGGCCTGCAGCTGTGCCTTGCGCTTTTCCAAGAGCGCCATCAACGCGCCCATCCCGGCCGGTTTCAGATCCTCGATGACGATCTGGTATTTGGACTGGCCCGGAAACGTCGTCAGGCGGCCTGTGGCCACAACCTCCATCCCTTCTTCGGGTTGGGTCTGCAGGCGGCTTGCCACACCTTTCCACATGACGCCCGCGATCACCGCACGGTCGTCCTTGAGGTCCAGATAGACGTGGCCCGAGCGCGGACGGCTCACCCGCCCCACCTCGCCCTTGATCCGGACGTGGGAAAACTCGCCTTCGATCATGCGCTTGACCGCGCCCGAGATCTCGGAGACGCTGAACTCCGGCGCGTTGCCCGCCTCTTCGGGGTCGTCGATCAGATCCATGTCGCTTCCTTGTGCCGCTCTGCGCATCAGCTTAGAACGCGCGCACAGAAAGGCCAAGAAGGGCACGCGCATGAACATCCTGATCCTCGGCAGCGGCGGCCGCGAACATTCCCTGGCCTGGGCCGTGCTACAGAACCCCAAATGCGACCGGCTGGTGGTGGCACCCGGCAATGCGGGCATCGCCGCGATTGCCGAATGCGCGTCCCTAGACATCTGCGACCGGGGCGCCGTTCTGGAGTTGGTCGAGGCGGAATCCATCGATTTCGTGATCATCGGGCCGGAGGCGCCATTGGCGGCGGGTGTCGCCGACCGGTTGCGCGAGGCTGGCATTCTCGTCTTTGGCCCGAACGAGGGTGCGGCGCAGCTGGAGGCGTCGAAGGCCTTTACCAAGTCCATCTGCGACGCGGCGGGCGCGCCGACGGCTGCGTATGGGCATTTCACCGATGCTGCGGCGGCAAAAGACTATGTCGCGGCGCAAGGTGCACCGATTGTCGTCAAAGCCGACGGCCTTGCAGCGGGCAAGGGGGTCATCATCGCCGAAACCGTCGCCGAAGCGGAGGCTGCGATTGACGATATGTTCGGCGGTGCCTTTGGCGGTGCCGGGGCAGAGGTCGTCATCGAAGAGTTCATGACCGGCGAAGAAGCCTCCTTCTTTGTCCTGTGCGACGGAACGGACGTGCTGCCGATCGGCACCGCACAGGACCACAAGCGTGTGGGCGACGGCGATACCGGCCCCAATACCGGTGGCATGGGCGCCTACGCCCCTGCCCCTGTGCTGACCGATGCGGTGGCCGCGCGCGCGCTGGACGAGATCATCCGCCCCACGGTGGCCGAGATGGCCCGCCGCGGCACGCCCTATCAAGGCGTGCTTTATGCCGGGTTGATGATCGAGGATGGCGCGCCGCGCCTCGTCGAATACAACGTGCGCTTTGGCGATCCTGAATGCCAGGTGCTGATGATGCGCCTTGGTGCGCAAGCGCTTGACCTGATGCACGCCGCCGCCGATGGGCGGCTGGACAGCGCGCAGGTGAACTGGGCCGCAGATCACGCCATGACCATCGTCATGGCGGCGGACGGCTATCCCGGCAGCTACGCCAAGGGCGCAGCGATCGGCGGCCTCGACAGCTTGCCGGCAGACAGCAACCACATGGTGTTTCACGCGGGCACAGCCGCCAAAGACGGTATGATCATCGCAAGCGGTGGCCGCGTGCTGAACGTCACCGCCCGCGGCGCCACACTGGCGGAAGCGGCGGAGCGCGCCTATGGCATGGTGGACAAGATCGCGTTTCCCGGTGGGTTCTACCGCACCGATATCGGCTGGCGCGCGCTCACGAAATAGGCGGCGGCTCGCAGGTCACGGGCAGGTAGGTGATGCGCGAAATTTCCTGCACCTCGTCCCCCTCGTCGTCGAGCACCAGGAGCGCCCCGTCCCGCTCGAAGGGGAACCAGCAATGGGTCCGCCCGGTGGGTTCGTCATCATAGGCAAAGCACACCAGCGGCCCCTCGACCGTCACCGTGCCATAGGCACAGGACCCATCCGACCGGGCCCAGACGGTGCGGTCGCGGCGCAGAAACTGCTCGACCCCGACCAGGGTATCAGTGCCCATCACCATGAAGGTTGCGGTTTTGCCTGCGAGCCGATCCAGGAAGTCGTCGCCCGAAATCTGCTCTTGCGCCAGGGCAGGTGCTGCGCCGAGCAGCAGGATCAGTGCCGCCCGGATCATCCGCAGGCCATCGCCCGGGCGAAGGCCGGGCGCGTCGTGTCATTGCCCAGGATGCGCCAGTCGAAACGGTCGCCGTCCCAGCGCAGGGCCACCAGATCGGACCAATTGCCGGTGGCCAGGATCATCTCGGGCCCGTCGCTGCAGTCGCGAATGCCGCCTGCGATATCGACCTCGCCGATGCGGTGATTGGTAAGGCCCGGCAGGCTGGCCGCCTCGGTCAATGTACCGTCGGCATAGCGCCAGATGCGCAGGGTCTTGGCCAGATGGGGCCGGTCGATATAGGCCAGCTCAATCGCGCCGTCCCCGTCCAGATCGGCCGCACCCAAGGGGGCGAGCCAACGGTTCGTCGTGCCGATATGCGGTGTTTCGGCAATCTTGCCCTCGGGTCCGTATATGGCGAGCGCACCGCCGGTGCGCACATCCGTCTCGACAACGATGACCTCCGGTGCGCCATCGCCGTCCACGTCCGCGAGGCGCGGGGCCACATCCTCGAACACGTGATCCTGCGGCAGGGCAAAGGTCACGACCTCTCCCCCCTCCAGCGTCAGCGCCAGGGTGCCCCACTCAATCGCGTCGCCCAGAACAGCGTGCCCATAGCGCGTCGTGGGCGCCGTGTACGTCGCGTCGATAATCTGTGCGCCAGCCGAGGCCGGGCCCAGCAACGACAGCCACGCGCACAGCGCCAGCCACGCGCCGCGGGCGGGCCCGTGCCACGGGTGCCACGGCAGACGCGGCGCCCCCGTCACTTCAGATCTGCTTTTCGGGCATTTGCACCACGAGCCCGTCCAGCGCGTCCGTCACCTTCAGCTGGCAGGTCAGGCGCGACCGGGTCTCATCCGGCTCATAGGCGAAATCGAGCATGTCGGTTTCCATCGGATCCTTCGCAGGCAGCTTTTCGACCCAATCGGGATGGACATAGACATGGCAGGTCGAACAGGCGCAGGCGCCCCCGCAATCGGCCTCGATGCCGGGAATGTTGTTGTCGCGCGCGCCTTCCATGACCGTGAGGCCGTTGGCGACATCCACCACATGCTCGGTGCCGCCATGTTCGATATAGGTGATCTTGGCCATCAAAAGCCCCTTCTTTTTCGGTTCTGCAAAGTTCTAACGGGGCCCATTCGGGCGCGCCAGCCCCTTTTTCAGGGGCGCTTTCGACTTTGCCCTGCGGCACATTTGTTCTAACTTTGTTCTCATGCGCGTCGTCTCTGCCCACTCTCAGGCCACATGGCCCCGCCCACCCGCCTGCCTGCGCGCGTCCGAGCTGGACCTGCCGCCTGTGAATGCGCGTGTGGCCGTCGCGGGCCTTGTCATCCTGCGCCAGCGGCCCGGCACGGCCAAGGGCGTGATCTTTCTGACGCTCGAGGATGAGACCGGCGTGGTGAACATCATCGTCTGGCGCCACATCTACGAGACCTTCCGCCGGGCGGTGATTGCGGGCCGCATGCTGCGCGTCACGGGCCGCATGCAGCGGGCGCACAATGTCACCCATGTGCTTGCCGAAGAGATCGAGGATATCTCGCACCTGCTCGATCAATTGTTGGCCGAAGATACGGGCCGCACCATGGCCACCGATGCCCGGACCGAGACCTGGGAAAGCCGCAAGAGCGGCTGAGCCTATGCAGCGGGCGCGCCGCGCGCTATTGTACCGGCAAAAGCCCAGATCAGAGGCCCGAGCATGTCATACCCCGTCCCAATCGCCCTCGCGGCGCTTGTCACCCTTGCCGCCTGTGCCGGGGTCGACACGCCCACCCGCTCGAACATCGACCCGGTGTCGCTGGCCAGTGCGCCCCCGGGTGCGGCCCCCGGCACGTGCTGGGACAAGACTGTGACACCGGCCGTGGTCGAAACCCAGAGCCGCCGGGTCGAACTGCAGCCAGCGCAGATCAGCAGTGACGGGCGCGTGCAATCGCCACCGATCTACAAGACCGAAGCCCAGCAGATCGTCGTTCAGCCCCGCCGCGAAAACTGGTTTGAAATCCCCTGCGCCGCGGTACTGACGCCGGATTTCGTTGCCTCATTGCAGCGCGCCCTGCAGGCGCGCGGGTATTACAATGGCCCCGCCACGGGCGAGATTGATCTGCGCACCCGCCAGGCCATCCACCGCTACCAGCGCAGCGAGGGGTTCGACAACCCGACCCTTACGGTCGCCGCCGCGCGCAAGCTTGGCCTGATCGCGGTGGAACAGCCCACCGACACCTGACATGAAAAAAGGCGCCCCGAACCGGAGCGCCTTTCCAAAATCTGCATGGCCAAACGGCTCAGCTGTCGAGGCTCAGCGCGACAAAGCGCGGGTCACCGGCACGGCGCACCAGCAGCAGCAGCGACTTGCGCCCCGCCTCTTTCACCTCTTCCAGACGCTCTTCGAACTCGGCGATGGTCGCGACCTGTTGCTGACCCGCTTCGGTAATCACGTCACCGGCGCGCAGGCCTTTTTCAAAGGCTTCGGAGGTTTCGTCCACATCCGTCACCGCCAGACCGATCTGGTCGTCACCAACGCCCAGCTCTTCGCGTAGCTCGTCCGACAGGGTGCTGAGCGTCAGGCCCAGCAGATCCTTGGTCTCTGGCGCGTCATCGGCGGGTGCGGGTGCTGCGGCAGGCACTGCGCCTTCGGCCTCTTCACGGCGGCCCAGGGTCACACGCAGGGTCAGCGTTTCGCCATCGCGGAACACCACGACGCGCACCGTCTCACCCACGGGGCTGTTGCCCACCTGGCGGACAAGGCCGCGCGTGTCGGCCACGTCGACGCCGGCAAAGCTCAGGATCACGTCACCGTCCTGCATGCCCGCCTCGAGCGCCGGACCTTCGGGGACGGAGGTCACAAGCGCGCCTTCGGTGTTTTCGAGGCCGATCGCCTCGGCGATGTCGTCGGTGACGTCCTGGATGCGCACACCCAACCAGCCGCGACGCGTCTCACCGAATTCCTGCAACTGGTCGACCACGCGGGTCACCACATTCGACGCCATGGAAAAACCGATGCCGATGGAACCGCCATTGGGCGACAGGATCGCCGTGTTCACGCCAACCACTTCGCCATCCATGTTGAAGAGCGGCCCGCCCGAGTTGCCCCGGTTGATCGCTGCATCGGTCTGGATGTAGTCGTCATAGCTGCCCGACAGGGCCCGGTTGCGCGCCGATACGATCCCGGCGGACACCGAAAAGCCCTGGCCCAGCGGGTTGCCCATCGCCACGACCCAGTCGCCCACGCGCGCGCTGTCGCTGTCGCCAAAGGGCACGAAGGGCAGCGGTGCATCGGCATTGACCTTCAGCAGTGCGATGTCGGTGTTGGGGTCGGTGCCGACCAGTTCGGCGGTCAGCTCGTCGCCGTTGAAAAACTCGATGTTGATCTCGTCGGCGCCTTCGATGACGTGGTTGTTGGTCACGATGTAACCGTCTTCGGAAATCACAAAGCCCGACCCCAGCGCTGAGGATCGGCGGGGCCGGTCACTGGGTCCGTTGCGGTCCTGGAACTCGCGAAAGAAATCCTCGAAGGGCGAGCCCTCGGGCACGATGCCCTGCGGGCCGGTGCGGCCCTCCACCACGGTCGAGGTGGTGATGTTGACCACCGACGGGCTGATCTGTTCGGCCAGCGGGGCCAGGCTTTCGGGGCGGGCCATCGCGGCCAGCGCCTGCACCAGCACAAAGGCCAGCGTCAGCGCGCCCAACCAAAGCGCCCGTATGATGTTGGGGTGGGGAAGCTGTCTCGAAACGGCGATTGCCTTGGACTGCATCACGGTGTCTCCTGCATCTTTACTTTGGGCCGTTGCGGCCATCTGCACATGTAAATGCGCGACTGCGCACAGCGTGCATGTAGGGTTGCATGCGCGCAACATTAAAGATGGCACACGCGTCAGATCTTTCAACTGGCCGTGAGGGTCACGTGAGCGTGTGCAGCCTCACAGGCCAATAAAGAAGGCAAGCCACACGCAGATCAGCCCCGACACAAGGGCCAGCGCACCCAGTTGGCGGCGGGTATTTTCGGGCAGGCTGCGCAGCAGCTCGAGCACCCGTTCGATCAGCGAAGGGGCCAGCACATAGGCCAGCCCCTCCACCATCAACACAAGTCCGAGGGCCAAGAGGACCCACGCCATGGGATCAATCGCCCTCGGCGCTGCGCGTGCCCTGATCGGAGCGCAGGTAGTTGAAGAACTCGCTGTCCGGTGACATCACCATGGTCGAGTTCGAGCCCTGCAGCGCGCGTTCGTAGGCTGTGAGCGAGCGGTAGAATTCGAAGAATTCCGGGTCCTCGCCAAAGGCAGATGCAAAGATCGCGTTGCGGCGGGCGTCAGCCTCACCACGGATGATCTCGGCCTGCCGCTCCGCGTCCGATGTCAGCTCGACCACGGTCCGGTCGGCCTGGGCGCGGACACGTTGCGCCGCCTCGTTACCACGGGCCCGTTCGTCCGTCGCTTCGCGCTCACGCTCGGCGCGCATCCGTTCAAAGGTCGCGTCGAGGTTTTCCGCGGGCAGGTCCGTGCGTTTCAGCCGCACGTCGACAACCTCGATCCCGAGACTGCGCGCCTCGTCAATCGCGCCATTGCGGATCCGCAGCATCAGGGCGGCCCGGTCGGTGCTGAGGATGTCATTGGACGTCACGTTACCCAGAACGCCCCGCAATTCGTCCCGCAGGATACCATCGAGGCGGCGCTCGGCGGTGGCTTCGCCACCTGTACCGACGGCCTGGCGGAACTGGTTCACATCCGCGATCCGGTAGCGGGCAAAGGCGTCCACGACCAGCCGACGATCGTCCAGCGGCGTGACCTCGAGCGGGTCCACGTCAATGCTGAGGATGCGGTCATCATAGCGCACGACTTCCTGGATGATCGGGATTTTGAAGGACAGGCCCGGCTCTTCCTTGATGTCGACGACGCGGCCAAACTGCAGCACCAGCGCTTTCTCGCGCTCGTCCACGATGAACAGAGAACTGAGACCAATGGCGCCCAGAACAACGATAATCGGGATCAGATAAGTGGAACGACGCATCAGTTCGACCCTCCTGTAGCGCCACGGCGCAATTCATTCAGCGGCAGGTACGGCACGACACCGTTGCCGCTGCCCTCGTTGTTTTCGTCCAGGATGATCTTGTCGATCCGCCCCAGCACAATCTCCATCGTCTCCAGGTAGAGCCGTTTGCGCGTCACTTCGGGCGCCTTGGAGTATTCCTCCAGAACGGCGGAGAAACGTGATGCCTCACCTTCGGCCTGGTTGACCTGCTGCGCGCGGTACGCCTCGGCCTCTTCCAGCAG
This sequence comes from Pseudomonadota bacterium, assembly GCA_038525585.1. Lineage (GTDB taxonomy): Bacteria > Pseudomonadota > Alphaproteobacteria > Rhodobacterales > Rhodobacteraceae > Tateyamaria. Next base: position 106,203 of record JBCBHM010000002.1, on the reverse strand, counting down.
CTGCGCCGCCTGACCCCGGGCCTCGGCCAGCACACGGTTGGCATAGGCATCGGCCACGTTCTGCAGGCGGTCACGCTCCTGTTCGGCGGCTTGCACGTCGCGGAACGCATCGATCACCGGCTGCGGCGGGTCGGCCTTGTCGAGGTTGACGCGTACGATGTTCACACCCGCATTGTAGCTGTCGAGCGTCGATTGGATCAGGTCCTGCAAGCGGTCCGCGATGGCGGCGCGGTCCCGGTTCAGGATCGGCGCCAGATCGGATTGCGCGATGATTTCACGCATGGCCGATTCCGACACGGCCCGGATCGTGGGGCGCGCATCACGCAGGTTGAACAAAAACTTGTCGGGCTCGGTGATGTTCCAAACGACCTGGAAATCGATGTCCACGATATTCTCGTCACCCGTCAACATCAGGCCAGCATCGCCGCCGCGGCCGCCCACACCGATCTCTTCGGTCTGTTCGCGGGTGACGGGGATAACCTCTGCGGTGACCACCGGCCACGGGGCAAAGTTGAGGCCCGGATTGCCGATAGACGAAAACTCGCCCAGGAACAGCTCGACGGACTGCTCTTCGGGCCGGACCGTGTAAAAGCTCGCAAGCCCCCACAAGACCAGGCCGATGACCGCTGCGACACCGATCGTGCCACGGGTCAGAAACGGGCCGGCGCCGCCGCCATCGCCCGAACCGCCGGTGCCACCGCCGCCACGACCGCCCATGAGCACGCGCAGCTGTTCCTGGCCCTTTTTGACCAATTCATCGATTTCGGGGATTTGGGGGCCTTCGTCGCCCGGGCCACGCCCGCCGCCGCCATTGCCGCGACTGGGGCCGCGTGAGCCGTTGTCACGCCCGCCGCCCTTGCCACCAGAATTGCCGCCGCCCCCCCAGGGGCCGCCTGTGTTGCCAGCCATATGGTGTATTTCTCCTCTTATGCGCGCAGCATGTGCTGCGCCTTGGCCCATAACTGTGTGTTTCCGCCGCGAATTCAAGCAGTCCGCATTGGGCTTCTCATTGTAACGATCTCTTCGGACATGGTCGGGTGAACGGCCACCGTCCGGTCGAAATCCTCTTTGGTGGCGCCCATTTTGATCGCCACGCCTGCCAGCTGGATCATCTCGCCCGCATGCGGTGCGACGATGTGACAGCCCAATACCTTGCGGCTGTCCTTGGCCACGATCAGCTTCATCAGAACGCGGTCCGACTGTCCGGCAAAGGCGGTCTGCATGGGCCGGAATGAGGTGCAGTATACCTCAATCGCCTCCTGATCGCGTGCCTGTTCTTCGGTCAGCCCGACCGAGCCGTATTCGGGCTGGGTGAAGACCGCCGACGGGATGAGCGCGTGATCGACCGGCGTGGGGTTGTCTTTGAACACCGTTTCGACAAAAGCCATGCCTTCGCGGATGGCCACCGGTGTCAGGTTCACGCGGTTTGTCACGTCCCCCACGGCATAGATGCTGTCCACATCCGTCTTGGAATACTCATCCACCACGACCTCGCCGCGGCGTCCCAGTTTCACGCCCGCCTCTTCGAGGCCCATATCGGCGGTGTTCGGCGTCCGCCCGGTGGCGAACAGCACCGTGTCGAACACCCGTTCGCGCCCGTTCGTCGCCTTGATCCAGATGGGCCCGCCATGGGCCGGGTCGGCCGCGTCGCGTGTCTGTTCGGACAGGACGTCTGCTTGCTGCGCCGAGGCACCCATCGCGGCGTCAGATGCCGTGGGCGTCGGGCCGTCCTCGGCATCATCGGCGCGGCGCATCTCGACGATGTCGGTGCCGGTGTGCACGTCGATGCCGCGATCGCGCATGGCCTCGGCGATGAGGCCGCGCGCCTCGTCATCGAAACCGCGCAGGATCTGCGCACCGCGGTAATACTGCGTCACCTCGACACCCAGCCCGTGCATGATGCAGGCAAACTCGCACGCGATGTAGCCGCCCCCGACAATGAGCAGGGATTTCGGTAGGCTTTCGAGGTGAAAGATGTCGTCCGAGACGATGCCCAGCTGCGCATTGGCCAGATCGGGCCGCACGGGATGGCCGCCATTGGCCAGCAGGATCGTCTTGGCGGTCTTGGTCTCACCTGTCGACAGTTTGACGGTGTGCGCATCTTCGATGGTGGCGCGGGCGTCAAACCGGTCGACGCCCGAGTTTTTGAGGAGCGACTTGTAGACATCCTCGAGCCGGTTCAACTCGCTGTTGAGGTGGTTGCAGAATTCGCGCCAGTTGAAAGTGCCGGGTTTGAAATCCCAGCCATAGCCTTGGGCCAGCGCAGGCATGTCGGAAAACTCGCTGGCAAAGACCATCAGCTTTTTGGGCACGCAGCCCCGGATCACGCATGTGCCGCCATACCGGTCCTGTTCGGCCAGGCCGACGCGGGCCCCCGCCTCGCCAGCCGCAACACGGGCCGCGCGCACGCCGCCCGAGCCGCCCCCGATCACAAAGAGGTCGTAATCGTAATCCGCCATATCCGGGCTGTCCTTACTCTGCGAGGTCCGTAAACAGGTTGTCGGTCTCCAAAAAGTCGAGCCGGTCCTGTTCCACAGTGCCTTCGTTGATGTCGCGCAGCTCGACCCGGCCATCGCCGTAGCCGATCACGACCGCGTCACAGATATCGATAAAGAGGCCGTTTTCAACCACGCCCGGCATCTGGTTGAGCACAAGGCTCAGCTGACGCGGGTTGCCGATGCGCTGCAGATGCAGATCGAGGATGTGGTTGCCCTCATCCGTCATGAAAGGGCGGTCGCCGTTCATCCGCAAGGTGGACTGGCGGCCCAGAACATCCATCGAAATCAGCGTTTCCTCGACCAGCGCCTGCGTCGTCTGCCAGCCGAAGGGGATCACCTCGATGGGCAGCGGGAAGGCGCCCAGATGTTCGACCTCTTTGCCGATGTCGGCGATCACCACCATTTGATCGGATGCGGTCGCCACGATCTTTTCCTGCAAGAGCGCGCCGCCGCCCCCTTTAATCAGGTTCAGGTCGCCGTCGAACTCGTCCGCACCGTCGATGGTCAGGTCCAGCCACTTCGCCTCGTCAAGCGAGATCACATCGATGCCAACCTCGCGCGCGAGATCCGCCGTGCGCGTCGACGTGGGCACCCCGCGAAAGCGCAGGCCACCGTCCCGCACCTGTTCGCCCAGACAGCGCACCAGCCAGGCGGCGGTCGACCCGGTGCCCAGCCCCACGCGCATCCCGTCCTCGACATAGTCAGCGGCGCGCTTGGCGGCGACGAATTTGGCTTTGTCGATGGGCGACAGTTCTCCGGGCATGCTTGGCGACTCCGTGGATGGTGACGCGGTTATAGGGGCAGGCGCGCGCCGTTGCGACCCCCCAAAGTACCTGCGGCACCCACGGGCGCTATCCGGTTCCGCGCGCGATCATGACAGCGTATCCAGCAGATCAAGCGCCTCCAGCACTTCGTCCATAAGCACCCGACCGTTTCCGTTCAGGTCGAACATCATCATGGCGCGCATGGCGCCGCGCGCCTTGTCGCTCAGCCCCGCCTCGGCCACGGTCCAGGCATGACCCCGGATTTCCGCCCAGCTGGCGGTGCCGTCGCCGTTGAGGTCGCTGGCCCGGTGCCAGACCATCAGCCGCCCCCGCATCGTGGCGCTGGCGGCATGGACCAGCACGCGCAGCTCTTTTGCCGACACGGACAGGTCGCCGTTCAGATCCGCATCCAAGAGGCGGCGCAACTCTCGCGCACGCAGCCGGGCAAGCTCGGCGTCGATGGCCGTTTCGACCTCTGCCGCGCTCAACCCATCGGCACCACCATAGCCCAGGATCAGCCCTGCGGCCTCTTGCACGAACGCGTCGGGCCTGTTGCGCATCCGGTCGAGTGTCGCACCCGGCGTGCGCGCGATCAGCGCATCCAGCAGCGTTTCCTCTTGCGCCAACGCGGACCGCCACGGGGCCAGGCATGCCAGAAAGGACAGGATCAAAAGAATCAAGCGCATGAGCAAGGACCTCCTGCGCTCAGCAAAGGCGCGCATGGTTAAAGCCAGGTTAAGCGTGCCCGAAATCTTCCCCAAACGGTCGCTAACTGAACACGCACAAGACGCGCCGCGCGCTAAGGCTGGCGCCATGGATTACGTGTTGCACTATGCCCCCGACAACGCGTCTCTGATCGTGCGACTGGCGCTGGATGTGCAAGGCGTGGGCTTTGAGACGCGGCTGGTCGATCGCGCTGCGCAGGCGCAAACCAGCGCCGCCTACCGCGCGCTCAATCCAAACGGGCTGATCCCAACGCTGGAAACCCCGGACGGGGTCATGTTCGAGACGACGGCCATTCTTCTCTATCTGGCGGAAAGACACGGCCGTCTCATGCCCGACACAGGACGGGACCGGGCCGCCGCGCTCAAATGGCTGGTCTGGCTGGGCAACACGCTGCACCCCAGCCAGCGGATGCTCTTTTACCCACATCAATACACCAACGGCGACATCGAGGATGTGCGCGGCCCGGCGCGTGCACGGATCACGCGGCTGCTGACCCTACTCGCGGAGGCGCGCGATGCCCAATGGCTCGAAGGCGCGCCAAGTGCCATGTCCTGCTACCTTGCTCCGCTGCTGCGATGGTGCGCGATCTATGGCGGGCCATCCTGGTTCCGACTTGCCGATCATCCCCGCCTCATGGACTTTGCCGCGCGGATGGAGGACACCGGTCCCGTCGCCCGCGCCATCCAAGCCGAGGGTCTGGGCCCGCACCCGTTTACCGCGCCGCAGCGCCCGACCCCACCCGAAGGATCAGCCGTCTAGCATGTTTCTGTCTGTCTTCGAGATGTTCAAGGTCGGGATCGGCCCATCCTCTTCGCATACGATGGGGCCCATGGTGGCCGCCGCGCGCTTTTTGGACATGATGCGCGCCTCGCCCTTCCAGTTTGCCGGCGTGCGCGCCTCGCTGCACGGCTCGCTCGCCTTTACCGGTGTCGGTCACGCGACCGACCGCGCCACGATCCTCGGCCTCGCCGGGTTCGTTCCCGACACCTATGATCACGACAAGGCCGAGGCGGCACTTGCGGCCCTCACCGATACCGGCACGCTCGCACCCGAAGGTTTGGGCCCGCTGTCGTTCGACCCGAAATCCGACCTGATCTTTGACTACGACACGCCGCTGACCGGCCACGCCAACGGCATGATCCTGATGGCCACGGACGCGCAGGGCGACGTCACGCTGCGGCAGGTGTTCTACTCCATCGGCGGCGGTTTCGTGATGACCGAGGAGGAGCTGGCCGCAGGCAAGGCCACCGACGAGGGCCCGCCCGTCCCCTACCCGTTCAAATCCGCTGCCGAAATGCTCGAGATGGCGGAGGTGTCGGGCAAGACCATCGCCGAGATGAAGCGCGCCAACGAGGTGTCGCGCACCGGCGATCCGCACCTCAAATCCGGGACCAGGCGGCTGTGGCAGGTGATGAACGACTGCATCGACCGCGGTCTGACCACCGACGGCACCCTGCCCGGCGAGCTGATGGTCAAGCGCCGCGCCAAGGGCATCTATGACGCGCTGATGGCCGAGCGCGGCATGAACCTCACCGCGCCGCACACGATCAACGACTGGATGAGCGTCTATGCCATGGCGGTGAACGAAGAGAACGCCGCCGGTGGTCAGGTCGTCACGGCCCCCACCAACGGGGCGGCCGGTGTTTTGCCTGCCACGCTGCGCTACTACCTCGACCATGTGCCCGGTGCCTCCGAGACCCATGTGGAGGATTTCCTGCTGACCGCCGCCGCCATCGGCGGGCTGGTCAAGTTCAACGCCTCGATCTCGGGCGCCGAAGCGGGCTGTCAGGCCGAGGTCGGCAGTGCCGCCGCCATGGCCGCCGCCGGGCTGTGCGCCGTCATGGGCGGCACACCCGCCCAGATCGAGAACGCCGCCGAAATCGCGCTTGAGCATCATCTGGGCATGACCTGCGATCCGGTGCGCGGGCTGGTGCAAGTCCCATGTATCGAACGCAATGGCCTGGGCGCGATCAAGGCCGTGTCGGCGGCATCCCTGGCCCTGCGTGGCGACGGCACGCACCTTGTCCCGCTCGATGCGTGCATCGAAACCATGCGCCAGACCGGCGCCGACATGAGCGAGAAGTACAAGGAAACGTCCCTCGGCGGTCTCGCCGTCAACGTGCCCAACTGCTAGGCACCGCGCCGAGAGATCGGCGCGACGCCGCCAAACTGACGCGTATACGCGTCAGTACGCTCCAAATGCTGCATTGCCTTGGGGCGCCGTTTCGCTAGCGTGCGCGCATGGCTCAAGACAAACCACTGCTGGGTGTGCTCCTCATGCTGGGGTTCTGCATCGTGGCCCCCATGGGGGACGCGGTGGCGAAACTGCTGGGCGCGTCGGTTCCGCTTGGTCAGCTCCTTTTCATCCGCTTTGCGATCCAGGCGCTGGTGCTGATCCCGCTTGTCTGGGCCACCGGGCGCATGTGGCGCATGCGTGGCCGTGTGCTGCGCCTTACGTTGCTGCGCACGCTGCTGCATATCTTTGGCATCGGGGCGATGTTTTCGGCCCTGCAATACCTGCCGCTGGCAGACGCGGTCGCCATCGCGTTCGTGATGCCGTTCCTGATGCTGCTCCTGGGCAAGTTCGTGCTGGGCGAAGAGGTCGGCGCACGCCGGCTCTGGGCCTGCGTCGTGGGCTTTGTCGGGACGCTCATGGTTGTCCAGCCCAGCTTTGTCGAGGTGGGCTGGCCCGCGCTTTTGCCGCTGCTCGTGGCCGTCAACTTCTCGGTCTTCATGCTGGTCACGCGCCAGATCGCCAAGGAAACCGATCCGGTCGGCCTGCAAGCCGTGAGCGGCGTGATGGCCGTGGCGATCATGGGCCCGCTCCTGCTGCTGACGCAATCCAGCGGGATCTTTGCCCTGACCTTCAAGGACCCGACGGGCATGGAGTGGTTTTTGCTGTTGGCCATCGGCCTTTTGGGTACGCTCGCGCACCTTCTGATGACCTGGTCGCTGCGCTATGCGCCGTCAGCGACCCTGGCCCCCATGCAATATCTCGAGATACCGGTGGCCACGATCATCGGGCTGATCATCTTTTCCGACTTTCCCAATGGCCTCGCCCTCGTCGGGATTTGCGTCACGATTGCGGCCGGCCTTTATATCGTGTTGCGCGAGCGGGCCATCGCGCGGATGGAGGCGCAGACACCAGCGCCTGTATGACCGCATCCAGCTGCGCCAGCGGCAACATGAGCAGCATGTGCGGCGCATCCACCTCGATTGTGACAGGGCCGAGCGCCGCATTGGACGTCCCGATCTGCGTCAGCGGGCCAAAGGCGAGGCCATCGATGGGCCATTTGAGCCCCTCAGACCGCCCCTGCACCGGCCCCAGCGGAAACAGTGATACCACATCGCCCGGCTGCGTCGGCACATCCAGCGTTGGCGGGCACAGCAGGGTCAATTCCGTCTCGCCGATCACGATGCAAGGCCGATCGGGATATTTGGTCAACACATAAAGCACCGCCAGTTGATGATCGAGCCGCGCCCCCGTGAACCCGACCGCCAGCACCAACGGCGCGTCCACATTGCGCAGTGCCTTGTCGAAATCGGTGCTGTCCTGTTCGGCGATATGATGCACCCGGTCGGGTGGCAGCGCATCGCGCAACGCTGGATCGAGGCTGTCGAAATCACCGATCACCGCCATCAATTCGACACCCGCGCGCAGCGCCAGCGCCGCGCCCCCATCGGCAGCGACACATGTGGGCGCGCGTGCGATCGTGTCCAATACCTGCTTTTCCGACGCATTGCCGCCGCCCACGAGGGTAACGGGTTCCAAACTGTGAACAATGCTTGTCGTCATCGCGCTTTAATGCATTCTTCGGAAACAAATCACAATGTCGCCTCGAAATGATACCGTACGGGGCACAGATTCGGGCCGCTTTGGTCCGGTGTACCGCTCTATTGCAATTGTCGTAAATCGGCAGAGGATGAGCATCCGATGATGAGTAACAATAAAATTTTGACAGTATCCTACGGCACGTTCTCGTGCACGTTGGAGGGATTTGACGACAGTTTCGGCACCATGAAGGCGATTGCGGAGTATTTCCGGGATCTGGCTGCCGATGACAGGTATTTCGGGGCAGAACCCCCGCAACCCGATGCCGAAATGCTGGCCCGCATCGCCGAGCGCGAGATTTCCCGCCGCGTCGAGGCGCGCCAACAGGAAGGCCGCATCGTCCTGAGCGCGGAACCCGAGGCCGCCCGCGGCCCGCACACCGCCCCTGCGGCCCTTGCCGTCGCAAGCGTGGCAGCGGCCGCACCCGAAGTGGTCGCCCCCCAGCGGGTCGACGATGCTGAGGCGGAAACGATTGAGCCCGCACTGAGCCGCGGCGCCGTTGCCACCGCCGATGCCGCCTCCGACGCCGACGAGGTGCTGGACATCGCGGATGACGGTACGGATGAGATCCACATTGCCGAGGTCGCGCCGGACGCAGTCGCAGGTGACGATACCAGCGCCATGCCGGAAGACGTCGCGGACGAAACACCGGTCGCGGACGCTCCGACGGAGGCGCCCCAGACGCTCGACAGCGAAGCGCTCGACAGTGCGGAGGCATTCTTTGCCGACAGCGACAACACGACCATCGACGCCTCGGCGGATGATGAGCTGGCCGAGGCCGAACCCGTCACCACGCTCGACGCGCCGGCCCCCGACAGCATCGCGGCCAAACTGCAGCGCATCCGCGCTGTTGTGAGCCAGAGCACCGAGGACGACGACGAAGACCTGTTCGAGGACGAACACGCCGAGGCGTTCACACCCACGGCAGAGGCAGCTGTCGAGACGGCAGAGGTCGACGCACATTCAGAGGCCGAGGATGCGACCGACACGCTCGCCGACGCATTGGCAGCGCTCGAAGATGCAAGTGATGTCGACGCCGAAGCGGAGCACGCGACAGCTCAGGCAGAGGACGACAGCGACGATCTGGCGGACATTCTTGCGCAATATGACGCAGACGCATCCGACAACGCCGACGATGAAGATGAGCTTGCGGAGACCTCCGAGATCGACGCCGTGGCCGCCGAAGTTGACGCGGTGCCCGAGATCGATGTGCCCGCGCTGGACACCACAGAGCATGACACGGCTGAAACCGCGGCAACAGATCCTGCCGAGATCCTGCTGACCAAAGACCACGACCTCGAATTCGATTTCGCGGAAACGGCTGCCGTGCCGACCGAGCCGGAACACAATGAGGCCAGCGCGGCGGGCATCGACACCCTTGCCGCCGATCTCGACCTTGACACATCCGATACGGATGCGGGCGAGAACCTCTTTGGCGACGACATCGAGGACGATGTCGAGGACGCGGCCGATGATGCGGCATCGGAAGAGGACGCGAGCCCCGCGCCCCGCCGCGCCCGCATCATCAAGGTCAAACGCGCCGATATCGACGCAGCCCTGGCAAGCGGTCAGATCGAAGAGATCACCGACGAGGACGCAGAGGATGACACGGCCTCCTCCCTCTCCGACGAGGAAGAGGCCGAACTGCAAGCCGAGCTTGCAGCGGTTGCGGCAGAGCTGCCCGAAACCGACTTGCCCGAAACGGCCGACAGCACGGATGCGTTCGAAGATGAAGACGACTTCGACGACCTCGAAGATCTCGCTGATCTGGACGCGATGGAGGATGTCGCCGCGCGCGACGCCGACACAATCGATGCAGGCGCCGCGGCGGACACGCCAGAGCAACAGGTGGCGGACGCAGACGTGTCGCGCCTGATGGCCGAAGCCGACAGCCAGATGGAAGAGCCCGAGGGCACCCGCCGCCGCAACGCCTTCCAGCACCTCAAGGCTGCTGTCATGGCGAAAAAGGCAGACGCCGCAATAGGCGACGACACCGTGAAAGACGAAGGCGCGTTCCGCTCGGATCTGGAATCGGTTGTTGTGCCGCGCCGCCCCACGGCGCAGAGCGCCGGTCGCGACGCGCGCCCCGCGTCCGAGCGCCCCGCCCCGCTCAAGCTGGTGGCCGAGCAGCGCGTTGACATCGAAGGCGCCGCGCCCAGCGGGCCCGTGCGTCCACGCCGCGTGGCGCAAGCCGAGATGCCCGCCGCGCCGACCGCTGCCGACGGCAGCTTTGCCGATTATGCCGCGGATATGGGTGCGCACAGCCTGCCCGATCTGCTCGAGGCGGCGGCAAGTTACCTCAGCTTTGTCGAGGGGCATGACCAGTTCTCGCGCCCGCAGCTGATGACCAAGGTGCGCCAGGTCGAGAAAGAGGATTTCAGCCGCGAAGACGGGCTGCGGTCCTTTGGTCAATTGCTGCGCGCAGGCAAGATCCAGAAGCGCAAGGGTGGCCGGTTCACCGTCACCGGCGACATCGGCTACCGCCCGGATGAGCGCGCCGCAGGCTGAGCTTGGGAACAGATGAGACGGAAGGGCGGTGCCGCGATGCGCCGCCCTTTGTCGTAGAGAGGTGGCGTTTTCCGAAGTCGGAAAACGGCCCGGAATTCTCCTTAGAATTCCGGCACGTCACCGTTGCACAGATCCTTACGCGTCGGGGTCGGGCTGGCCGATGCCCTTGAAGATGGCCTTGAGCGGGATCGCCCAGACGACGCCCAGACCGATATAAACCCCCAACTCGAGCAGGATCGAGGGCCGCTCGAACAGGCCCACAAGGTTCACCGCGACAATGATATAGAGCGGCAGCCCCACGATCAGGATCAGCAGCGCCAGCCATTTTCGGGTCTTGTAGCGGAGCGCCATGCCCCCTCCTCAATCAGCGAACGGATCCCGGACCAGGATCGTATCTTCCCGCTCCGGCGAGGTGGAGAGTAGCGCGACCGGGCAATCGATCAACTCTTCGACCCGGCGAACATATTTGATCGCGTTGGCGGGCAGATCGGCCCAGCTGCGCGCGCCTTCGGTGCTTTCCGACCAGCCCGGCATCTCTTCGTAGATGGGCACGCAGCGGGCTTGCGCATCCGCCGCGGTGGGCAGGTAATCCTGCCGCACACCGTCAAGCGTGTAGCCCACGCAGATCTTCAACGTCTCGAACCCGTCCAGCACGTCCAGCTTGGTCAGCGAAATGCCGTTCACGCCGCTGGTCGCACAGGTCTGCCGCACCAGGCAGGCGTCAAACCATCCGCAGCGGCGCTTGCGCCCCGTGGTCGTGCCGAACTCGTGCCCGCGTTCACCCAGACGCTGGCCGTCTGCGTCCTCGAGCTCGGTCGGAAACGGCCCCTCGCCCACCCGCGTGGTGTAGGCCTTTACGATGCCCAGCACGAAATCGATGCTGCCCGGCCCCATGCCGACACCCGTGGCGGCCTGACCAGCAATGACGTTGGACGACGTGACAAAGGGATAGGTGCCAAAATCGATATCGAGGAGCGCGCCCTGCGCCCCTTCAAAGAGGATGCGTTTGCCCGCCTTGCGCGCCTCGTTCATCACCTTCCACACCGGAGCGGCATATTCCAGAATGGCAGGTGCGACATCCTTGAGCTGCGCAATCAGCGCGTCGCGGTCCACCGGATCCAGGCCCAGGCCCCGCCGCAGCGCGTCGTGATGCACCAGCGCCCGGTCCACGCGCAATTCCAGCGTCGCGGCGTCGGCCAGGTCCGCCACGCGCACCACGCGGCGCCCCACCTTGTCCTCGTAGCACGGCCCGATGCCGCGCCCGGTCGTGCCGATCTTGGCCACCGCATTCTGCGCCTCACGCGCGCGGTCCAACTCGCCATGGATCGGCAGGATCAGCGGCGTGTTTTCAGCAATCATCAAGGTGTCGGGCGTGATCTCGACGCCCTGGCCGCGCAGCGTCTCGATCTCGGACACCAGATGCCAAGGGTCCAGCACCACCCCGTTGCCGATCACGCTCAGCTTGCCGCCGCGCACCACGCCCGAGGGCAGCGCATGCAGTTTGTAGACCTCGCCATCGATGACCAGCGTGTGGCCGGCATTGTGACCGCCCTGAAACCGGGCGATCACATCCGCCCGCTCGCTCAGCCAATCGACGATCTTGCCCTTGCCCTCGTCGCCCCATTGCGCGCCGACAACCACCACATTGGCCATGCTTGAGCCCTTTCGATGCAAACCCGCGCCGGTATAGCGACACAGGTCAGAGACGCAAACCGATAGTTTCCATTGGCAAGGAATACCCCCCGCATGCGGCGCGACACGTGGCCGTGCGACGGAAAGGATCGGCGCCCACCCTTGAAGCGCGCGCGCCGCTCGGCCAAAACGCAACCATTGATCACGAGGGACAAAACACCATGGGCTTCATCCTGCGCTGGGTCTTCGCCTTTGCCCTGCTCGCCGCGACCTACAACCCGACGCCCTACAACTATGTTGTGTGGGGGCTAGACTACGGGCGCGACAACCTGTCGATTGCCGTGCTGCTTGGCCTGCTGCTCAGCGTCGGGTACATCATCTATCTGCGTGCCACGCTGCGCTCGATCGGCGCATTCGGAATGGCGCTGGTGCTGGCGCTTTTTGGCGCGATCCTCTGGGTGCTGTACGATCTGGGCCTGCTGAATGTCGACAATCGCAGCCTCAACACCTGGCTCGGGCTCTTTGCGCTGTCGCTGGTGCTGGGCATCGGGCTGAGTTGGAGCATCATTCGCCGGAAACTGTCCGGGCAGACGGATGTGGATGACGTGGACGAGTAGTGTGTGACGGATTTGCGCATGCGTCGTTCCAGCTTGGGGGCTGGCCCGCAAACGCAGCGCCATTGGGGGCCAGCCCCCAAACCCCCGGGATTTTTTGGGGACAAAGACGGATCAGTCGAGGTTGACCGGGGTGCCATGGGGCGTGCGTAAGTAAGCGGCGCGCCAGGCCTCAGTGAGGTGCGCAATTTCCGCTGCTTCGGCTGTGCCAAGGTCGGTCAGCATCGCCTCGAGCGTTTCGAGCCAGGCATTGAAATAATCGTCGCCGCCATTGAGAGAGGCGTCAGCGCCGTGCCGTGCCAGGGTCGTGCCAAATCGCGCCGCCCAATCGGACCAGGCAAAGTGGCCCGCCTCGTTCAGATGCACCGTCAGCGCAAAAAGCTTCGCATGCCACGGCGCCTCGAAGACCGGCTCGGGCCTCATGCCCGGCTCAGGTAGCTTTGCCACAGATCCGCCACGACCTCATCGCCGGGATGTTCGGGATGCGCCCACAGGCTCTGGGCTTTGAAGGCGACGGCGTAAAGCGGCTCGGGCGCTTCGCCGAAGCCGTGCGCATTGGCGTCGGGCAGGACATGCGTGCCGTGATGACGCACAATCACCCCTGTGGCCCCCGCGAGGTAGCCCGGCAACCGCGTGTGCCCGCCCGCGACCATCACATTCTCGGCCGGTTGGCGCACCACGACGGCATCGCCCAGCGCAAAGGTCGCATTCGGTCCGCCCACGCGGTCGGCGGGCCCGCCGCGGGCCAGCACACCAGCAACGGCGGCAGCCTCCAGCCGCTTGGCCGCCAAAGGCGAAATGCCGTCGGACACGCCGCTTTGCAATTCGGCGCGCGTCACCGCCCCGGTTTCGACCAGCAAATCCGCCAGCGCCGCGAGCCATTTTTCGTAGTAGGAAAACCGCGCGTAATCCGTGGGCGCCAGTCCCTCGCGCCGGTGTCGCGACAGATCGATATTCCACAATCCCAACGTCCCGCAGGCCAGCGTCACCGCCAGTGCACGCGGGTGCCAATCGGCGTGGAACTTGACCTCCTCCGACTCGGGCACAACGGCGCCGTCGCCGAAACGACCACCCATATCATGCACGCGGCTCATTCGGAACGCCCCGGTATCGCGTGTGCCCGTCTCATGTCAGCACACCGCAGCCAATCATGGAATCGCGGCTCACCAGCGCCTGCAGCGCCGCCTCGTCCATGGCCTCTGTCCCGGCTGGGCGCATCGGCAGGACCAGATACCGCACCTCCGCCGTCGAATCCCACACGCGCACCGCAGTCTCGTCCGGCAGGTGCACGCCGAACTCCGCCAGCACCTTGCGCGGCTCGCGCACGACGCGCGCCCGGTAGGCGTCGGATTTGTACCAGCCGGGCGGGATGCCCAGCAGCGGCCACGGATAGCAGGAACACAAGGTGCACACGACCATGTTGTGCACGTCGGCCGTATTCTCGACCACCACCATGTGCTCGCCCTGCCGCCCGACATAGCCCATCTCGGCCAGAACCGGGCCTGCATCGGCAAGCAGCGCCGCCTTGAACGCGGGATCGGACCACGCCCGCGCCACCACATGGGCGCCGTTCCGGGGCCCGATCCGGTTTTCATAGGTGTCGATGATTTCGTCGAGTGCCGCGGGATCGATCAGCCCTTTGTCGGTCAGCAATGTCTCCAATGCCTTGACGCGCAAGGCAGGTTCGGAGGGCAGCAGGCTGTGGGGGTGGTCGTGATCATGCGGCATGACGCTACACTGCTTACAGAGCCCTGCCTTGTCCAGCGCCGAGCACCCTTGCCCCCCCTGATAAACTTGCATAGATACCGCGCATCGCGCAGCAAAGGTGCCCAAAAGCCTCCATGGAAAACGTCGTTCTGATCATCCACCTGATCCTCGCCCTCGGCCTTGTGGCCGTGGTTCTGTTGCAGCGCTCCGAAGGGGGCGGTCTGGGCATGGGTGGCGGCGGCGGTGCCGCGACGGGCCGTGCGCCCGCAACGGCCATGGGCAAGGTCACCTGGGTGCTGGCCATCGCCTTCATCTGTACGTCGATCACCCTGACGATCCTCGCCGCGCGCAATGCCTCCGGCACGTCGGTGATCGATCAGCTGGGCATCACGCCGCCGGCGCAAAACGTGCCCGGCGACGATCTGGTGCCCCCCGGCAGCGACCTGCTGCCGCCTGCCTCCGGCGAGACCGGCCCGCTTGTACCCTCTGCCGACTGACCCCGGCCGATTGGCCAAAATCTTGAGGTCAGCGAATTTGCCGCAACATCATGTTGCGGCAACCTTGCCCCTCTGAACCGAATCCTGTTACACTGAGGTCCCGTGGGCAACGCAATATGTGCGGCGCCCCTGTCGGGTCTCGGACCCGAGACTGACCACGGGAGACCACTGAAAATGGCGCGCTATATCTTCATCACGGGTGGGGTCGTATCCTCGTTGGGCAAGGGGCTTGCCTCGGCCGCCCTCGGCGCGCTGCTGCAGGCGCGTGGCTTTTCCGTACGGCTGCGTAAGTTGGACCCCTATCTGAACGTCGATCCCGGCACGATGTCGCCCTTCGAGCATGGCGAGGTGTTTGTCACCGATGATGGCGCCGAAACCGACCTCGACCTTGGCCACTATGAACGCTTCACCGGCGTGGCCGCGCGCAAGACCGATTCCGTCAGCTCGGGCCGCGTCTACTCCACCGTGCTCGAGAAAGAGCGGCGCGGCGACTACCTGGGCAAGACGATCCAGGTGATCCCCCACGTCACCAACGAGATCAAGGATTTCATCAACATCGGCGATGATGAGGTCGACTTCATGCTGTGCGAGATCGGCGGCACCGTCGGCGATATCGAGGGGCTGCCGTTTTTCGAGGCGATCCGCCAGTTCAGCCAGGACAAGCCGCGCGGCCAGTGCATTTTCATGCATCTGACGCTGCTGCCCTATATCAAGGCGTCGGGCGAGCTGAAGACCAAGCCGACCCAGCACTCGGTCAAGGAACTCCGCTCCATCGGGATCGCCCCCGACATTCTCGTCTGCCGGTCCGAGGGGCCAATCCCAGCCAAGGAACGCGAGAAGCTGGCGCTGTTCTGCAACGTGCGCCCCGAAAGCGTGATCGCCGCGCAAGACCTCAGCACCATCTACGACGCGCCGCTCGCCTATCACCGCGAAGGGCTCGACCAGGCGGTGCTCGACGCGTTCCAGATCTCGCCCGCCCCCAAGCCGGACCTGCGCAAGTGGGAGGATGTCAGTGACCGCATCCACAACGCCGAGGGCGAAGTGAAGGTCGCCATCGTCGGCAAATACACCCAGCTCGAGGATGCATATAAATCCATTGCCGAGGCGCTGACCCATGGCGGCATGGCCAACCGCGTGCGGGTCAAGGTCGAATGGGTCGATGCCGAGCTGTTCGAGAACGAGGACCCAGCCCCCCATCTCGAGGGGTTCAATGCCATCCTCGTGCCCGGCGGCTTTGGCGAGCGCGGGACCGAAGGCAAGATCAAGGCCGCCGAATTTGCCCGCACCCGCAAGGTGCCATATCTCGGCATCTGCCTCGGCATGCAGATGGCGGTGATCGAGGCAGCGCGCCACACAGCGGACCTGACCGATGCAGGCTCCGAAGAATTTGACCATGAAGCGGGCAAGAAGCGGTTCACGCCGGTGGTCTACCACCTCAAGGAATGGGTTCAGGGCAACCACAAGGTCGAACGCAAAGTGTCGGATGACAAGGGGGGCACCATGCGCCTGGGCGCATACGATGCCGTCCTGTCCGAAGGCTCCAAGGTTGCCGATGTCTATGGCAGCCTCGCCATCGACGAGCGCCACCGCCACCGCTACGAGGTCGACATAAAGTATCGCGAACAGCTCGAAGAGGCTGGCCTGCGCTTTTCCGGCATGTCACCGGACGGGCGTTTGCCCGAGATCGTGGAATGGCCGGATCATCCGTGGTTCATCGGCGTTCAGTTCCACCCTGAGCTCAAATCCAAACCCTTTGCGCCCCACCCCCTGTTTCAGGATTTCGTCCGTGCCGCCAAGGACATGTCCCGGCTGGTCTAAGCCGCCGGGCGCGTTCTGGCGCGGTTTGGGCGCCTTGCGATTACGCGGCCAATGGGCGGTCACGATGCGCCGGCGTACACCCGACCCGATGGGCTGCTGATCCCTTGGACGCGGTGATCGGCGGTGCCCGCGCAGCCGATTTTGACACGCTCGCCGCCCACAAAACGCTGAATGAAATTCCGCCGCTCATCTCGCCACGCCAGCGCGGCTGATGATCGCGCATAAAGCGCGGAATCTTTGAGGCAACGCTCGAGCGCTATCGTTTGAGCAGTTCAATGCATCCGCCCATGCTGTCGCGCGAGCGCATTCCCAACGCATCCGGATCAGTCGCGGAGGGCAGCACACAAGCTGTCCATGGCACCAATATTCGTTAAGAAACTATTTATTTGTACGTTCGTATAAAATTTTGCTAGCGTTACTATCAACGTGAGTCGTTTGAGACAGTGGGGACTTGGACGTGGACCCGAATTTCACGATAGAATGCCTTCTCAATTGCGAAAATCATCTGGGTGAAGGCCCGGTTTGGGACGTCGAGACTGGGTCGCTCTACTGGGTCGACAGCACCGGGCCGCGGGTCGGCAAGGATGCGATCTGGCGGCTGGACCCGCAGACGGGCGCGGTGAAATCGTGGCCCCTGCAGAAAGATGTCGGGGCGATGGCCCTGCGCAAGGACGGTGGTGCCGTGCTGGCGCTGACCGATGGCTTCTATGCGTTTTCGTTCAACACCGGCAAGACCGAGTTGATCGCAGCCGTGGACGATGACCCGTCCCGAGCGCGGCTGAATGACGGCAAATGTGATCGCAAGGGCCGGTTTTTCGCGGGCGGCATGGACGACAAGGAAGAGTTGGGGCTGTGCGGCCTTTGGCGGCTGGACCCGGACCTGAGCCTGCACAAGATCGAAGACGGCATCATTTGTTCCAATGGCCCCTGCTGGAGCCCGGACGACAAGACCTTCTATTTCGCCGACACGTTCAAGAACGAGATCTGGGCGTACGATTACGATCTGGCCACCGGAACGCCCACGAACAAACGCGTCTTTGCCACGACCCATGATGATGCGGGCTTTGCCGATGGTTCGACGGTCGATGCGGAGGGGTATGTGTGGAACGCGCAGGTCATCTCGGGCGATCTGATCCGCTATGCGCCAGACGGCAGTGTCGACCGCAAGATCAGCATGCCGGTGCGCAATATCACCTCGGTGATGTTTGGCGGCCCCGATCTGGACGACATCTATGTCACGTCGATGGCGCGGGTGTCGCATCCGGCGGCGCATGATGGATTTGAAAAACAGACCAAGCCGCAATTCGCCGCCGGAGGCCTGTTTCGCATCCGCGGACTGGGCATTCGGGGCGTGCCGGAACCGCGGTTCGCGGGCTGAGCGCAAAGAGGGAGGACCACATGAAACCATCTGCATTCCATTACGAACGCCCCGCCGACCTGCAAGCGGCGCTGGGTTTGCTGGCATCCGGCGAAGACACGCGCATCCTGGCCGGTGGCCAAAGCCTTGTGCCGATGATGAACTACCGGCTTGCCCAGCCCGAGCGGCTGATCGACATCAACCGGCTGAGCGAGTTGGATTTCATTCGCGACGATGGCGACGTGATTGCCATCGGGGCGCTCGCCCGGCATGCCGCGATCAAGGCATCGCCCCTGATCCTGGAACATATGCCCATCATTGCAGAGGCATATGACTGGATCGCACATGCCGCGGTGCGCAATCGCGGCACGCTCTGCGGCAACCTCTGCCATGCGGATGCAGCCTCGGAAATGCCGGCGATCATGCAGATCCTCGAGGCCGATCTGGTGCTGTCCAAGGTGGGCTCCAGCAGGACCATCGCGGCGCGCGACTTCTTTGTCGGCGTCTATGAGACGGTGATCGCTGCGGACGAGATCCTGACCGAGGTGCGCATACCGAAACCCGCGCCCGGCACCGGGTGGGGGTTCGAGGAGGTGGCGATGCGCCGGGGCGACTATGCCTGGTGCACCATCGTGGCGACCCTGCAGCTTGAGGACGGGCGCATCACCGCGCCCCGCGTCGCGATGGCCGGTGTCGAAGACTGCGCCGCACGGCTGGCAACGGTCGAGGACGCCATCGCGGGACAGGTGCCCGCGACCACGCTGTTTGATCAGGTTGCCGACACCGCCGCCGAGGCTGCCGCACCAACCGACAGCGCGACGGGCAACGCGGCCTACAAACGTGACCTGATGCGCGCATTGCTGCCGCGTGTGCTGAGCCAGGCGGTCTCAAGGGCCGGATAGGACGCCACGCATTTTTTGAGAGGGAGGATAAGAATGACCAAGG
The DNA here is from genome assembly GCA_038525585.1 of Pseudomonadota bacterium. GTDB lineage: Bacteria > Pseudomonadota > Alphaproteobacteria > Rhodobacterales > Rhodobacteraceae > Tateyamaria. The sequence continues at coordinate 87,305 of JBCBHM010000002.1, read as the reverse complement.
TATCAATCGAACTGACTGTGAATGGGCGCGCGCGCCATGCAACCGTTCCACCGCGTATGCTCCTGTCGGATTTCATCCGCCATGAACTGTCGCTGCCCGGCACGCATGTGGGCTGCGAACACGGGGTGTGCGGGTCGTGCAACGTGGTTGTGGACGGGCGCGCCGTGCGGTCGTGCCTGATGTTCGCCGTGCAGGTCGACGGCGCCCGGATCACCACCGTCGAAGGGTTGGCGCAGGGCGACGACCTGCACCCGATCCAGCAGGCGTTCTGGGAGGAACACGGGCTGCAATGCGGCTTTTGCACGCCGGGCATGCTGGCCACGGCACAGGAATTGCTGGCCGAAAACCCCGACCCGAGCGACGATGAAATCCGCGAGGCGATCGCGGGCAACCTGTGCCGCTGCACGGGCTATGAGTTCGTCATCAGCGCCATCCGTTCCGCCGCTGCCAAACTGCGCGAGCCCGAGAGCGAAACCGTACTTCAGCCCGTCTGACGCCGGAGGATCACACCCATGTCACAGCATCTCAAAAGCAATGTCATCCCGCCCAGCCGCCAACGCGAGGTGCCGCGCACGGGCCTCACCTGGATCGGGCAAAGCATGAAGCGGGTCGAGGATCCGCGCATCCTGTCGGGCAAAGGCGGCTACATCGACGATATCGCAGTGCCGGGCATGGCCCATGCCGCGATGGTGTCGAGCCCGCATGCCCATGCGCGCATCCTCAGCATCGACACCAGCAAGGCCAAGGCGCTGCCCGGTGTGATCGGTGTCTATACCGGCGAGGATATGGCACAGGTCGTTGATCCCTGCCCCAGCTTTGCGTCGCCCCCCATCACGCAGCACCCCATGTCGGTGGGCAAGGTCCGCCATGTGGGCGAGGTTGTGGCGGCCGTGGTCGCCGAAGATCGCTACATCGCCGAGGATGCCGCCGAGCTGGTCGAGGTGGAGTGGGAGGTGCTGCCCGCCAATGTCGACCTCGAAGCGTCGGCTGCCGCGACGGGCGATGCTGTGCTGCACCCCGATGACCGTGACGGCAACGTGGCCCTCGACGAAAGCTTCAGCTTTGGCGAGGTGGACCGGCATTTTGCCGAGGCGCATACAGTCGTGAAGCGGCGGCTACGCTGGCAACGGTCGTCGGCGCAGGCGATCGAGACCTGCGGCGTGGTGGCCCGGTTCGATGCGTTCAAGGGCGGCTACACGATCCACTCCAATTCGAATTTCTACAACTTCATCCCTTTCGTGATCGGCGGGTCGCTGCGCGTCTCACCGGGCGAATTGCGGATCATTCCGGTGCTGACGGGGGGCAGCTTTGGCTCCAAGGTGTTCAACCACAAGATCATCATTCTGACCGCGGGTCTTGCCCGGCTGGCCGGGGTGCCCGTGAAATACATCGAGGACCGGCTCGAGCATTTCACGAATTCCGACAGCCACGGGTCGGACCGGCTTTATGATGCCGAACTGGCGGTGGCCGAGGATGGCACATTCACCTCGCTACGGTTTACCGTGATGGACGACTACGGCGCCTATCTGCAGTTCGGCGTCGGCACCCATGGCAACGCGATGGCGCAGGTCACCGGGCCCTATCAGATCCAGAGCTTTGGGATGCGGGTGATCGCCGTTCTGACCAACAAGACCCAACAGGGCCCCTATCGCGGGTTCGGGTCCGAAGTGACCAATTGGGTGATGGAACGCATGGTGGATGCCGCCGCCGAAGAGCTGGGTACGGACCCTGTGGCGCTGCGCGAACAGAACATGATCCAGCCCGATCAGTTCCCCTACATGATCCCGACGGGCAATATCTATGACAGCGGCAACTTTCAGAAGGTGCTGGCCGAGGCCAAGTCGATGTTCGACCTGGACACCTGGCGTGACAAGGCGGCCAAGATGCGCGCCGAAGGGCGTTGCGTTGGCGTGGGCCTTGCCACCTGCATGGAGCGCAGCGTGTACGGCCCCACCGAATGGTGGTCGCTCAACAACACCGAAACGCCCGGCTTTACGCTGACCTCGACGCCCGAGGGGATCACCGTCAGGCTCGATCCGTCAGGCAAAATGTTCGTGACACTGAATTCGCCGATGGTCGGCAATTCGCCCGAAACCGTGGTGGCCCAAATCCTCGCCGAACGGTTGACCATCGCGCCCGAGGACATCGTGTTCAATTATTCCGACAGCCAATCGGGGTTCAACGGCGTGGGCCCCCAAGGCAGCCGGTTCACCGCGATGATCGCCGGGGCCTGTGTCAGCGCCGCGATCAAGCTCGAAGAGCGGCTCAAGCGCTTTGGCGCGCATATGCTGCAACGCCGGCCCGAGGATGTTGAGCTGCGCGGTGGCATGGTCGCCGTCAGAGGCCTGAAGGATCAGGAAAAATCCTTTGGCGAGATTGCCCTTACCTCCAGCTTCTTCCGGCTCAGCTTTCCCGATGGCGAAGAGTTCGACAGCGGGCTCGAGACGACGGCGGTCTATGACCACCCGCTGTCCACTGACCCCGCGGAGGACCGCAGCCACCTTGGCATCTTCTACCCCATCGTCGGTCACATCTGCCACATCGTGGCGGTCGAGGTCGATCCCGGTACGGGCAAGGTCGAGATCCTCGATTACGCCGCCGTGCACGACAACGGCACGATGGTGAACCCGCGCACGCTGGCCGGTCAGGTCTGGGGCGGGACGGCCAACGGCATCGGCACCACGCTGACCGAGCAGTTCCTTTATGATGCGGACGGGCAGTTCACCAACCCCAACTTTGCCGAGTTCGCCATGCCCACAGCCAACGAGATGCCCCGCAACTTCAAGCTGGGGCACGTGGAAACGCCGTCGCCCTTTACCGAATACGGGATCAAGGGCGGTGGTGAAGGCGGCAGGCTGGGCGCGCCATCGGCACTGACCAGCGCAATCGAGGATGCATTGTCGGATCGCGGCGTTAAGATCACGTCGCTGCCCGTCACGCCGCCGACCTTGCGCGGTCTGATCCGTGACGCCGAACAGGCAGCGACCGCATAGGACAGCACATGGCAGACCGTCGCCCCGTCATCATCACCTGCGCCATCACCGGAGCGATCCACACGCCCTCGATGTCGCCGCACTTGCCCGCCAACTCCGAGGCGATCATCGCCTCGGCCCTCGGCGCGGCCGAGGCGGGCGCGGCGATCCTGCACCTGCACGCGCGCAACGACGAGACCGGGCAGCCGGACCAGAGTGTCGAGGGCTTTGCCCGGATCGTGCCGCCGATTGCGGCACAGACGGATGCGGTGCTGAACCTGACAACCGGTGGCAGCCCCTACATGACGGTCGCGGAGCGTGTGCGCCCCGCGGCGCATTTCGCACCGCAGCTCGCATCGCTCAACATGGGTTCGATGAACATGGGGCTGTTCCCGATGCAAGCGCGCTATCCCGATGTGCAGGGCTGGGAAAAGGCGCATCTGGAAGGGTCGCGCGACCTCGTCTTTCGCAACAGCTATGACGACATCGCCCACGTGCTGGCGGCCTGCCGGGACAATGGCACGCGGTTCGAGTTCGAATGCTACGACACCGCGCATCTTTATAATTTGGCGCATTTCGCCGACACCGGCGCCGTGCAGCCGCCGTTTTTCGTGCAGACCGTGTTCGGGCTGCTGGGCGGCATCGGCGCGCATCCCGATGACATCGCGCATATGCGGCGCACGGCGCACCGGCTCTTTGGCGATGACATGGTCTGGTCGGCGCTCGGGGCGGGCGCACACCAGATGCGGGTGGCGGCCACGGTCGTGTCGGGCGGTGGCCACGTGCGCGTGGGGCTGGAGGATTCGCTTTGGGCCGGGCCGGGCACCCTGTCGGCATCGAACGCCGAACAGGTGCGTACTGCCGTCACGCTTATCGAAACCCTGGGCTGCCGGGCGGCCACACCTGAGGAGGTCCGCACCATGCTTTGCCTGCCCAATCAAAAGATCGCGGCGTGACCATGCCCCGGCACACACACGGCCTAACGCTCGCCACCGACCCCGCACGGCCCCGCAAGCCGGGACGCCCCAAGGGCGGTCGATCCGATCACACCCGCGAGCGTATTCTGGATGCCGCGGAGAAGCTCTTTGCCGACCGCGGCTATGACGGCGCATCGATCCGCGACGTGGCGGCAGAGGCGGGCCTGCAGATCCATTCGGTCGGATACCATTTCGGGCCGAAGGAGCAGTTGTTTGACGCCGTCGTCGCGCGGCGCGCCGATATCATGACGGGCCTGCGCCGCGAAGCGCTGGACGCAGCGCGCGAACGCGCGGAAGGTGCCGCCATTCCGATCAAGCAGCTGGTGCGCGACTATGTCAGCCCCTTTATCCAATCCGCGAGCCACGGCGACGCGGGCTGGCGCAACTATGCGGCCCTCATGGGGCGCCTTGCCAACTGCCCCCTCGGGACCGAGATCATCGCGCGCCACTATGACGACACGGCGCGCGCATATATCGCCGAGTTGCAGCGCGCACTGGCCGGGGCCGACCCCGAAGACGTCGTTGACGGATTTTCCGCCATGGTGTCCGCGATGCTGGGGATCTGTGCCGCCACGGGCCGCCCCGAACGGCTGTCCGGGCGCACCACGCGACGCCCCCCCGAAGACAGCTTTGAAACGCTGGTACGCTTTCACACGGCGGGCTTTCTGACTTTGACAATCGCTTGAGGCACGACATGGCGACACCGCTCGACCCCGGCGCGACGTATCAGTTGCACACCACAGTGAACGACGCGCGCACCGCAGCCGCGCTGGCCGATCCGGGCGAGGCGTTGCCGCCCGTGTTCGGGACACCGTTCATGATCGCGGACATGGAACGGGCCTGTGCGGCGCTGCTGGCGCCCCTGCTGCAGGCGGGCGAGGTTTCTGTCGGCGCGCGCATCGAGGTGTCGCACAGCGCGCCCACCCCGCTGGGCGCATCCGTCACCGCGACCGCGACATTTACCGAACGCGACGGGCCGCTTTATTGGTTCGACGTGCAGGCCGAGGATGCGGGCGGACGCATCGGCAAGGGCCGCATCGCGCGCGCCATCGTGGATCAGGACACGCTTCTGGCCAAGGCAGGGGCACGCACATGACCGATCCCGAACTGCTCAAGGAGATCGAGAAAAAGGTGCTGTGGCTGGCCTGCTGGACCATCCACAACGCCAACCACCTGCGCGCCACGGACGAGATCAAGGTGGGCGGGCATCAGGCGTCCTCGGCCTCGATGGTATCGATCATGACGGCGCTCTACTTCTCCGTCTTGCGGCCGGAGGATCGCGTGGCCGTCAAGCCCCATGCCGGGCCCGTCTTTCACGCCATCCAGTACCTGGTGGGCAACCAGACCCGCGAGAAGCTGGAAAATTTCCGCGGCTATGGCGGCGTGCAAAGCTATCCCAGCCGCACCAAGGATGTGGACGACGTGGATTTTTCCACCGGCTCCGTCGGCCTGGGCGTCGCGATCACGGCCTTTGCGTCGATGGTGCAGGATGTGCTGGTGGCCAAGGACTGGTCCGCCGTGACCACGCCGGGCCGGATGATTTCGCTGATGGGCGATGCGGAACTGGACGAGGGCAACATTTACGAATGCCTGCAGGAAGGGTGGAAGCATGGCCTGCGCAACACCTGGTGGATCATCGACTATAACCGTCAAAGCCTGGACGGGATCGTGCACGAAGGGCTCAAGGATCGCATCGCCGGGATCTTTGAGGCCTTCGGCTGGCGGGTCGAGATGCTGAAACACGGGTCGCTGCAACGCGCCGCCTTTGCAGAGCCGGGCGGGGACGCGCTGCGCGCCTGGATCGACAGCTGCCCCAACGCGATCTATTCGGCGCTGACCTATCAGGGCGGCGCCGCGTGGCGGGCGCGCCTGTTGGACGAGATCGGCGATCAGGGCCCGGTGACCGCCCTGCTGGAGCGGCGCACCGACGCGGAGCTGGCGCGCCTGATGACCAATCTGGGCGGGCACTGCCTCGAGACGCTGACATCCGCCTTCAACGGGATCGACGATGACACGCCCACCGTGTTTGTCGCCTATACGGTCAAGGGGTGGGGCACACCGCTGGCCGGGCACAAGGACAACCACGCGGGCCTGATGACCAAGGACCAGATGGCCGCATTCCAGCGCGACATGGGCGTGCGTGGTGGCCATGAATGGGACCCGCTCGAAGGGTTGGGCGCGCGCGCCGAAGCGGTTCAGCAGGCGCTTGACGCGGCCCCCTTCTTTGCCAAGGGCCGGCGGCGCACCACCTCGGCCCGCGTGGACGCGCCGCAGATCGCACCGCCCGCCGACAGGTCCATTTCAACCCAGGCGGCGTTTGGAAAGATCCTCGATACGTTGGCCAAGGGCCAGTCGGATCTGGCGGAACGCATCATCACGATGGCCCCGGATGTGACTGTGTCCACGAACCTCGGGCCATGGGTCAACCGCCGCGGCCTTTTCGGACGTGCCGAAGTGGCCGATACCTTTCGCGCCGAACAGATCCCCAGCACGCAGAAATGGCGGTTCTCGCCGCAGGGGCAGCATATCGAACTGGGCATCGCCGAGATGAACCTGTGCCTGCTGCTGGGTGCGGCCGGGCTCAGCCATGCGCTCTTTGGCGAACGTCTCTTGCCGATTGGCACCCTCTATGACCCGTTCATCAGCCGCGCGCTCGATGCGCTTAACTACGCCTGCTATCAGGATGCGCGGTTTTTGCTGGTCGGCACGCCGTCGGGTGTCAGCCTCGCCTCCGAAGGGGGCGCGCACCAATCCATCGCCACGCCCCTGATCGGGATGAGCCAGGACGGTCTGGCCAGTTTCGAGCCCGCCTTTGCCGACGAATTGGCGGTGATGATGGAATGGGCCTTCGACTACATGCAGCGTGACGGGGACGCGGTGCGGGACGAGCGGACGTGGCTGCGCGATGAAACCGGCGGTGCGGTCTATCTGCGGCTCTCGACGCGGCCGCTGGAACAACCGGCGCGCGCGCTGGACGCAGGTTTGCGCCAGGGCATCGTCGACGGCGCGTATTGGCTGCGCCCGCCGGGTCCGAACTGCGATCTGGTGATCGCCTATCAGGGCACCGTCGCGACCGAGGCGATCGCCGCAGCCGGTCTGCTGGCCGAGACGCGCCGCGACATCGGCGTTCTGGCGGTGACGTCGGCCGACCGGCTCAATGCCGGATGGCAAGCCGCGCAGCGCGTCCGGTCCCGCGGTGACGCAAGCGCGCGCGCGCATGTGGAACGCTTGCTGCAGGACGTGCCACGTCATGCGATCATCGTCACCGTCATCGATGGCCATCCCGCGACGCTGAGCTGGCTGGGCAGCGTGTCAGGTCATCAAACGGCGGGCCTCGGCGTTGAGCATTTTGGACAGACCGGCACGGTGCAGGACCTCTATCGACACTTTGGCATCGACGCAGAGGCCATTGCGATGACGGCGAGTGGCCTGTCGCCAGGCAAACCGTTCGGGCTATCGCAGGGACGGCACAAGACCTACGCGTAAGCCTGTTGGCCCGTTGGCCACCGGGAGGCGTGTGGCGCGGAGGAGACGTGCGCAACACCCAGCCTCGCGCCCAAAAACCATCGCCACGATCACAACAATCCATCAATTGCGGAAGTGAACGTCGCGAAACGTGCATCGCACCTTGCAGACGCCCGTATTGCCATCACGTCCCCGTGACGGCGGTTTATGTGGCGTGATATGCGCTTACCTCAGGCACAACAGCCGCGACAGGAGACTTGCCCATGACCACGTCACTTCCCCGCCGCACCCTGCTTGCCACCGGTGCCGCCGCCCTGATCACCTCCACCGTGCCCGCCCGCGCCAGCGGTGTGGCTCCCACACCCACCATGCGTGGCGGGGCCAACAACTACCGCCCCGGCGCGCCCATTGTCGAACGCATCGGCGGCGGTGGGTTTCTGATGACCGGGACCGTGCTGCGCGCAGGCGACGGCGCGCCCATCCCGAACGCCCGCATCCAGATGTGGGCGCACACGACCGAAGGGCACGAGCGTGACCAGCGCAGCCACGGCGCCACCCTCACCAATGCGCAAGGCCGGTTCCAGATGGACATGCCCCAGATCGTGCCCGCCTTTGGCCAGCCACACGGGCACCTCGCCTATGATGCAGAATTCGACGACAACGGTTTTCAGACCGTGTTCCTGCGCCCGATCATGGCGCGCGCCTCCGACACCACGCTCGACGTTCAGTTCGTGCTTGTGCCCGCCTGACGGGCGATGCGCGCCGCTCTGATCTGGATGGGGCTTGCTGCGGCGGTGGCGGCCCCGTTGATCGCGGCGGCGTTCAGCCCGCTGCTACAGTGGCGCGAAGGCGTCTACATCGCCTCCGGCTTTGCCGGTATTCTGGGCATGACGCTGCTGCTGGTGCAGCCGCTGCTGGCCACCGGTGCCCTGCCCCTCACCCAATCCCGCGCGCGGCGAGTGCACCGGATGACGGGCGCGCTGCTGCTCGCCGCCGTTGTCGTCCACGTGGCGGGTCTGTGGATCACCAGCCCGCCGGACGTGATCGATGCGCTGACCTTCACCTCACCCACGCCATTTTCGGTCTGGGGCGTGATCGCCATGTGGGCCGTCTTTGCCGCCGCCCTGATGGCCGCCTTGCGCAAGCGGCTGCCCTTGCGGCCCATGACGTGGCGGCAGATACACGTCGCCCTCGCCCTGATCATCGCCAGCGGGACCATCGCGCACGCCCTGCTGATCCAGGGCACGATGGAGGTGGTGACCAAATACGCGCTCAGCCTGCTGGTCGCCCTCGCCGCCATCCGCGTCGCCCTGCACATCCGCTGGCGGCTGCGCTGACCCAGGTATCGGGTCAGGCTGCCCTCTGGTGCATCAGCCGTGACCGTCCCCCATGCCGGGGCCGCCTGCCCGCGTTAACCGTTGCGCGTTCGGTGGTGCGCGGACATAAGCGGGGGATGCTCAGCTACCAACATATTTACCACGCGGGCAATCTGGCCGATGTGCACAAGCACGCATTGCTCGCCTGGATGCTCGCCTACCTCACGCGCAAAGACAAACCGCTGAGCTATATAGAGACGCATGCGGGCCGCGCCCTCTATGATCTCAGCGCGGCAGAGGCGACCAAGACCGGCGAGGCGGCGCAGGGCATCAGGCGTGTCCGCAACTGGTTCGCAGCCGACGATCCTTACCTTCATGTCATCACGCAAACGCATGATAAACATGGAGAATACACCTACCCCGGCTCGCCCCTGATCGCCGGAATGCTGTTGCGTGACACCGACAAGATCACACTGGCCGAGTTGCACCCGCAAGAGCGTGCCGCCCTGCAGCACGCCCTTCCTTTGGCCCAAGTGCACCAGACCGACGGCTTTGCCATGGCCCATGCGCATCTGCCGCCAACACCGCGCAGGGGTCTGATGCTGATCGACCCCAGCTATGAGGTCAAAACCGATTATGACGATATTCCACGCCACATTCGCAAATTCGCCCGCGCCTGGAACGTCGGCATCATCGCCCTGTGGTATCCGATCCTGACGTCAAAAACACACGTCACCATGTTGAGAACACTGGAAAAAGACCACCCCGAGGCACTGCGCCACGAGGTTCGGTTTGCGCCTGCGCGCGCGGGTCACGGCATGATCGGCTCTGGCCTCTTTGTCATCCGCCCGCCCTTTGGGCTTGCCGAACGGGCCGCAAAACTGAAAACTCGGTTCGACCAACTGAAGTGATCCCATGTTCGAACGCCTCTTTCCCAAACAACCCAAGGAAACACCGCCCCTGCCCGAGCCGACGCCGCAGCTTGCCCTGGGTGCCCTGCTGGTGCGCATAGCGATGGCCGACAGCGATTATCAGGCGGCGGAGCTGGCGGTGATCGACAGGATCCTCGCCAGTACATTCGCCCTAAAACCGCTGGAGGCGGCCAAGCTGCGCGCCACCTGCGAGGCGCTGGAACGGCACGCGCCCGGCACGCCGGAATACGCGGAAATTCTCAGGGATACAGTGCCTTACGACGATCGCTTCAACCTCGCGTTGGCCATGTGGCAGGTGCTGCTCGCCGATGGCGAGCACGCCGCGATCGAGGAGGCGTCGCTGCACCAGATCGAGGCCGTACTGGGCATCACCCCCGCCGACAGCGTGGACATCAAGTCACGCGCGCTTGGCGAAGCGCGCCCCGCGCCATAGATAGGCACTCATGTTCCAGGACCTTCTCAAGCGGCTGACCCAGCCCGAGCCCGCCCCCATCGCCGACGCAGACGCCCGGCTTGCCCTGACAGCCCTGCTGGTCCGTGTGGCCCGGTCGGACAATCACTATACCGGCGACGAACGCGCCCGGATCGACGAGATTGCGCAGGATCGCTACGGGCTTTCTGCCAGTGATGCCAAGGCCTTGCGCGACGAAGCCGAAGAGATGGAGGCCGCCGCCCCCGACACCGTCCGCTTTACCCGCGCGATCAAGGATGCGGTTGCCTACGAGGACCGGCTGGCCGTGATCGAGGCGCTGTGGAAGGTCGTGCTGGCCGATGGTGAACGCGCCAAGGAAGAGGACGCGCTGCTGCGCCTCGTCTCCAACCTGCTGGGCGTGACCGATCAGGACAGCGCCCGCGCCCGCCAGCGAGTGGCCGAGTGATCGCATCGCTTGGCATGTATGACATGCCGCATCTGCAAGGCGCGCATGACCGGCTCTGGAGCGGCATTCGCGACGCCCTTGGATATGGGCCGGCGCAGCTGACCCGCGGCGGGGACGCGTGGGCCGAATGGCTGTCCCCCGACCTGTTGCTCGCGCAGACCTGCGGGTTGCCATACCGGGCGCGGCTGCATGACCACGTGGCGCTTGTCGGTACGCCCGACTACGATCTTCCGGACTGTCCGCGGGGCCACTACTTCAGCTACCTGATCCGTCGACATGACGATACGCGAGACCTGCAAGCGTTGGTGGATCAGGGTGTTATGGCCTTTAATGAGCCGGTGTCGCAATCCGGCTGGGCCGCACCTGTGGCACATCTGGCGGGCCAAAACCTGCGGCCCAAGCGGTTGCTCCAGACCGGCGCGCATCTGGCCAGCGTCAGCGCCGTGCTCGACCGCAGCGCCGATTACGCCGCCATTGACGCGCTGACCTATCTGCTTTGGGCGCAACAGGACATGGACGCGGCCGCGTTTCTCACCGCGTTCGACCGGACCTCCCCGACGCCGACCCTGCCCTATATCACCAGCGCAAGCCGCGACGCCGCGGCACTGGCCCGGGCGATCAGCACAGCGATCAAGGCCCTGTCGGACGAAGACCGGCTTGACCTCCGCCTGCGCGGCCTGATCCACATCCCGACCGAGGACTACTTGCGGTTGCCGCTGCCCCCCGCGCCCGATGAATTCGGCATCACGTGACGGAAATTCGGGCAATTCGCCCCGTTTCCGCGCCTTTTGGCCGTGGACAAGGCCCCGCTTTTGCCCCCTTATACCGGCTGACCTGAAACTGACCCGCGTGCTCCGTGTCCGACACACCCGTCATTGAAATCCGCGACCTGCACAAAGCCTACGGCGCGCTGGAGGTGCTCAAGGGCGTGGATATCACCGCGCGCGGCGGTCAGGTGATCTCGCTCATCGGCTCTTCGGGGTCCGGCAAATCCACGCTCCTGCGCTGTTGCAACCTGCTCGAAGACAGCCAGCAAGGCACGATCCGGTTCAAGGGCGAGGATGTCACGTGGAAAGGCCGCGATCACGGCCGCCGCCCGTCCGACGCCAAACAGGTGCTGCGCATCCGCACGAACCTTTCCATGGTGTTTCAGCAGTTCAACCTGTGGGCCCATATGACCATCCTGCAAAACGTGATGGAGGCGCCCGTGACCGTGCTGCGCCGCGATCCACGCGAAGTCGAAGGAGCGGCGCGCGCCTATCTCGACAAGGTGGGCATCGGTGACAAATGCGACGCCTACCCGGCGCAGCTGTCCGGCGGCCAGCAACAGCGTGCCGCCATCGCGCGCGCGCTGTGCATGGAGCCCGAAGCGCTGCTCTTTGACGAACCGACCAGCGCGCTGGATCCCGAGTTGGAACAGGAGGTCGTCAAGGTGATCAAGGACCTCGCCACCGAAGGGCGCACCATGCTGATCGTCACCCACGACATGAAACTGGCCGCCGATGTGAGCCACCATGTCGTGTTCCTGCACAAGGGTCTGATCGAAGAGGAAGGGGCGCCAGACGCCCTCTTTGGCGCACCCACATCCGAACGACTGCGCGGGTTTCTTTCCGCGACCCGCGCTGCGTAAATGCAAACAAAACCAAGGGAGTAAGAGATGAAAAACATCCTTTTGACCACTGTTGCCGTCACCCTGACCGCGACGCTTGCCATGGCCGATGGCCATTCCGTTGTCCGCATGGGCACCGAGGGCGCATACCCTCCGTGGAACTTCATCAACGATGCGGGCGAAGTGGACGGGTTCGAGCGCGAGCTGGGCGACGAGCTGTGTGCCCGGGCCGAGCTGACCTGCGAATGGGTCACCAACGAATGGGACAGCATCATCCCCAACCTCGTGTCCGGCAACTACGACACGATCATCGCGGGCATGAGCATCACGGCTGAACGGGACGAGGTCATCGACTTTACCCAAGGCTACACCCTGCCCGACCCGTCGGCCTATGCCGCAACCTCGGCGGACCTCGATGTCGCAGGGGCGACCATCGCGACCCAGACCAACACGATCCACGCTTCCTTTGTGGCTGAACAGGGCTGGGACCTGCTGGAGTTCTCGACCCCCGAAGAAACCATCGCGGCTGTGAAAAACGGTGAGGCCGACGCGGTGCTGGCCGACAAATCCTACCTGTCGGATGTGGTCGGTCAGGACGACGCGCTGGTGTTTCTCGAGCGGGAAGAACTGCTGGGCGGTGGCGTCGGCATGGGCGTGCGCGAAAGCGACACCGAGCTGAAGGCCAAGTTCGATGCGGCCATCGCGTCGATGAAAGCCGATGGGTCGCTGAACGCGCTCATCACCAAATGGGAGATTGGCGACACGTTCTGATCGCCCTTGGTGGGATGGGCCACAGCGCCCATCCCGCACAAAACACAGATGTTTTCCTTTTGCACCGATCCCAGCACCCTGCCTGACTGGCAGTGGATGGCCTGTTACCTGACCACGACCAAGCACATGTCGCTGTATTGGTCGGTGTTCACGGTGCTGTTTCTGCTGGCGGTCACGGCCCCTGCGGCGCTCGCCTTCGGCTTTGCCGGCGCCGCTGCCGCGCGGTCGAAACTTGCCCCGCTCGCGTGGCTGGGCAAAGGGTACATCGCGATTGTCCGTGGTGTGCCGGACATCGCCTTTTTCCTCTTTTTCGTCATCGCGCTTGATCAGGGGATCGAGTATCTGCGCCACCGCGCGCTGTGCCCCGATTGGTCAGAGCCGATCCGACAGGGCAATGATTTTGTCGTCTGCCAGGCGGCCAAGATGCCGCTGGGCAACGCCCCGCAATGGGTCCACGAAGGGTATGGCTTCACGCTTGCCGTTGTGACCTTTGCCATCGTCTTTGGCGCCTTTGCCGCCAACGTCCTTTATGGGGCGATGCGCGCCGTGCCCCATGCGCAGCTGGAAACCGCCGCCGCCTATGGGCTGTCCACGCGCCAGACCTTTTGGCGGGTGTTGGTGCCGCAGATGTGGGTCTATGCGCTGCCGGGCCTGTCGAACCTGTGGATGGTGCTGATCAAGGCGACACCGCTCCTGTTCCTGCTGGGGGTCGAGGATCTGGTCTATTGGGCGCGCGAGCTAGGCGGGATCAAGACGCCGCGCTTTACCGACTATCCGCATGGGGACTGGCGCATGTGGTATTTCCTGGCGCTGCTGGTCTTTTACCTGCTGTTCACCCGCGCCTCCGAAGTCGCTCTGGACCGGCTGATGTCACGGCTGAGCCACGGGCAGGCCACGACCGCGGGCGAAGCGCAGCGGAAGGCAGCGGCATGAGCTGCCTCGACACGATCCAGGCCTATGGGCTGCGCGCCATCGGCATCGGCGAACGCCGCCTGCCCCGCGATGAATTCACCCTGTGCGAGCAGTTCACGCTGATCGGGTCTGGCATGATGTGGAACATCTATTTCGGCCTGCTGGCGCTTTGCGCGGGCTTCTTCCTCGCCACGGCGGTGGCTTTGGGCAAGGCCGCGCCGAACCCATGGCTGCGCAAGCCTTCGGAATGGTTCATCTTTGTCTTTCGGGGCTCGCCGCTTTTTATCCAGTTCTTCTTTGCGTATTTCTTTTTCCTCCAGCTCAAGGAGCCCATGCCCGTCTTTGACATCTTTACCGCGGCCTGGGCCGGGGCGCTGGTGGTGCTGTTCTTCAACACCTCCGCCTATACGGGTGAGATTTTCTATGGCGCGTTGCAGTCGATCCCCAAGGGGGAGGTCGAGGCGGCAGATGCCTATGGGCTGAGCGGCTGGTCGCGGTTTCGCCGGGTGATCTGGCCCACGATGCTGCGGCTTGCCTGGCCCGCCTACACGAATGAAGCGATCTTCCTGTTTCAATCCACGACGCTGGTGTTCTTCTCGGCCTTTCCGGTGCGCGGGCAGCGGGGCGATGCGCTCTACTATGCGAACTACTTTGCCGACAAGACGTTCAATCCGTTCATCCCATACCCGATCCTGGCCTTCTACTTCGTCCTGTTGACGCTGGTGGTGGTCGGGCTTTTTGGTCTTGTGAACCGGCGGCTGAACCGGCACCTGCCGCAGGCGTCACGGGCGCGGTTGAAGCTGCGGCCGAACGTGATCCGGTAGGATTTTGGATTCTATGCCTCCGGCGGGAGTTTATTGAGCAAGATGAAGAGGATGGAAGAGTGGCTGGTGGCGCATCCTGACATACGTGCCTTGCGCGTGGCGGCGGCTGACCTGAACGGTGTGGCGCGCGGCAAGCGGGTGCCGGTGTCATCGGGGCCCAAGGCGCTGGCGGGCGGCATGCGGTTTCCGCAATCGGTGCTGAACCTCGACATTCAGGGCGAGGATATCGAGGGCAGCCCGCTGGTTCTGGCCTCGGGCGATCAAGATGGGGTCTTGCGCCCCACCGAGCGTGGGTTTGTGCCGCTGCCGTGGCTCGACACAGCCACAGCGCTGCTGCCGGTGTGGATGTATGATGACGACGACGTGCCCTTTGCCGGGGATCCGCGCCACGCGCTGGCGGCGGTGGAGGATCGGCTGCGCGGCCTTGGCCTGCGCGTGGTTGCGGCGGTGGAGTTGGAGTTCTTTCTCATCGATGACGGCGGCAACGCGCTGCGTGTGCCCGCCTCGCCCCGGTCGGGCAAACGGCGTGTGGCCGGAGAAATCCTGAGCTTGCGGTTGCTGGACCAGTTCGATGCGTTTTTCACCGAGCTTTACGATGGGTGCGCGGCGATGGGCATTCCGGCGGATGCCACCATCTCGGAAAGCGGGCTGGGTCAGTTCGAGGTGACCCTGTCGCATCAGGAGGGCGCGTTGAAGGTCGCGGACGACGCGTGGCTGTTCAAGATGCTGGCCAAGGGGTTGGCACGCAAGCACGGGTTCTGCGCGTCCTTCATGGCGAAGCCCTACGCGGACTATGCCGGGACGGGCATGCATATGCATGCCTCATTGCTTGATGCCGCGGGGCGCAATGTGTTTGACGACGCAGGGCCCGAGGGCACGGCCACGCTGCGGCACGCGGTTGCGGGTTGTCTGCAGGCCATGCCGGGCGCCACGCTGGTCTTTGCGCCGCATGCCAATTCCTATGCGCGGATGGTGCCGGGTGCCCATGCGCCGACGGGCATCGCCTGGGCCTACGAGAACCGGACCGCGGCGATCCGGGTGCCGGGCGGGCCGCCCGCCGCGCGGCGGATCGAGCATCGGATGGCCGGTGGCGATATCAACCCGTATCTGATGCTCGCCGCCGTGCTGGGTGGCATCGCGAACGGGATCGAGGATGGGGTGGCGCCAGCGGCGCCGATCACCGGCAATGCGTATGACCAGAACCTGCCGCAGGTGCCCGGCACCTGGGACGCGGCGATCGACGCCTTTGAGGCCTCGGCCGAGATGGCGCGCATCTTTCCGGGTCTGCTGCGCGACAACCTCGTGAGGACCAAGCGGCAGGAGGCCCGGCTGATGGCGGACCTGAGCGTTGAAGAACAGAACGAAATCTACCTCGACACGGTTTGAGCGCCGCCTTATCCTTGTCCCGTAAGCCTCAGGTGATCCATGAAAATCGGCATTTTGCAAACCGGCCATGCGCCCGACGATGTGTTGGGCACGCTGGGCGATTACGACGCCATGTTCGCGCGGCTGTTGGACGGGCACGGATTTGCCTTTGAGACGTTCAATGTTGTCGACATGGTGTTTCCGTCCGGCCCAGACGCCTGCGACGGCTGGCTGGTGACCGGATCGAAACATGGCGCCTACGAGGATCACGCCTGGATCCCGCCGCTGGAGGATCTGATCCGCGCCATCCACGCCAGCGGGCGGCCGATGATCGGCGTGTGCTTTGGCCATCAGATCATCGCCCAGGCGATGGGTGGCCGGGTCGAGAAATTTGCGGGTGGATGGGCCGTGGGGCGGCAGAGCTATACCTATAACGGGGCGCCCATCACGCTGAATGCCTGGCATCAGGATCAGGTGACCGAGGTGCCCAAGGGGGCCGAGGTGATTGCCACCAACGCGTTTTGCGAGAATGCCGCCCTGGTCTATGGCAACCGCATCTGGACGGTGCAGGCCCATCCCGAGTTCGGCGCCGACATGATCGACGCGCTTGCCACCCATCGGGGCCCCGGCGTTGTGCCGGATCGCCAACTGGATGCCGCCCGCGCCACGCTCGACACCCCGACGGACCGGCACGAGGTCGCCGCAGACATGGCCGCCTTTCTCAAGCAAGGAGCGCCCGCATGAGCGCGTGGATGAGCAAGCTGCCGCAAGCGGCGCAGACCTATCTGGATGGGCGGCGGCTGGATGAGGTCGAGTGCATCATCGCCGACCTGCCGGGCATTGCGCGCGGCAAGGCCGTGCCGGCGTCGAAATTCCACCGGCAGGATTTCTTTCACCTGCCCGACAGCATCTTTTACCAGACCATCACGGGCGGCTGGGGCGAGGCGGCGGGCGACGAGGGGTTTATCGAAAAGGATATGATCCTGCGCCCCGATATGAGCACCGCGACCGCCGCGCCCTGGACCGGGGACTGGACGTTGCAGGTGATCCACGACGCGTACGACCGCAAGGGCGCGCCGGTGCCGTTTTCGCCCCGCAATGTGCTCAAGCGGGTTGTGAGCCTTTATGAGGCGCAGGGGTGGACGCCCGTTGTGGCGCCGGAGATGGAATTTTTCCTGATCGCGCGCAACCTGGATCCCGCGCAGGAGATCGAACCGATGACCGGCCGGTCGGGCCGTCCGGCGGCGGCGCGGCAGGCCTATTCGATGACGGCGGTGGATGAGTTCGGCCCGGTGATCGACGACATCTACGACTTTGCCGAGGCGCAGGGCTTCGAGATCGACGGGATCACGCAGGAAGGCGGCGCGGGCCAGTTGGAGATCAACCTGCGCCATGGCAATCCGGTGAAGCTGGCCGATGAGGTGTTTTACTTCAAGCGGATCATCCGGGAGGCTGCGCTGCGGCACAACTGCTTTGCCACCTTCATGGCCAAGCCCATCGCGGACGAGCCCGGATCGGCGATGCACATCCACCATTCGGTCCTGGACAGCGAAACGGGGCAAAACGTCTTTGTCGGCCCACAAGGGGGCGATACGGATGCGTTTTTTCACTTCATCGCGGGGCTGCAGACGCACCTGCCTGCAGCCCTTGCCGTCATGGCGCCCTTCGTCAACTCCTACCGCCGCTACGTCAAGGACCACGCGGCGCCGATCAACCTGGAATGGGGGCGGGACAACCGCACGACCGGCATCCGCATCCCCCTGTCCGACCCGGCCGCGCGGCGGGTGGAAAACCGCATCGCAGGCATGGATTGCAACCCGTATCTGGGCATCGCGGCCTCGCTGGCCTGCGGCTATCTGGGTCTGATGGAAGAGCGGCGCCCCTCACCGCAGTTCCGCGGCGACGCCTACGAAGGCGATGGGGACATTCCGCGCGTTCTGGGGCGGGCATTGGATCTGTTCGACGCGGCCACCGACCTGCACGAGATCCTGGGGCCGGAATTTGCGCGGGTCTACTCCATCGTGAAACGCGCGGAATACGATGAATTTCTGCAGGTCATTTCCCCCTGGGAGCGCGAGCATTTGCTGCTGAACGTCTAGGGGGCTAACCGGCCCTCCGGGGGGGATTTTCTTGGGACAAAGACGGTGAACCTGCTTTTTGCAAATGATCGGACGGGGGCCTATCCCGCGAGCTGGTATGCGGCGACGTCGCCCATCGCGCCGGTGCGCGCGGCCCTTGAGGGACGTGTGACGGCGGATGTTTGCGTGGTGGGTGCGGGGTACACCGGTTTGTCGGCGGCGCTGCATCTGGCGCAGGCGGGGCGGCGGGTTGTCGTGCTCGAGGCGCAGCGCGTGGGCTTTGGCGCGTCGGGGCGCAATGGCGGACAGTTGGGCGCCGGGCAGCGGGTGGAGCAGCCATATCTCGAGGCGATGGTCGGGCGCGACCGGGCGCGCGCGCTTTGGGGCCTTGGGCGGGAGGCCGTGGCGCTGGTCAAGGCGCTGGTGGCGCAGCACGGGATCGCCTGTGACCTGAAGCCGGGGCTCGCCTGGACGGCGGAGCATGCCGGCGATGTGGACGACCTGCACCGCTATGCCGACCACATGGGCAGGCATTATGACTATCCGTTGGAGGTGCTGAGCGCCGGGGCCTTTGCCGCCATCTGTCCATCACCCACCTACAGGGGCGGCATTCTGGATCAGGAGGCGGGGCATTTGCACCCCCTGCGCTTTGCCCTCGGGCTGGCACGGGCGGCGGAGGCGGCGGGAGCGGTGATCCACGAGGGCAGCACGGTGCAAGACATCACCGAAGGCGCGCAAGTGGCCGTGCGCACCGATGCAGGCGTGGTCGCGGCGGACCATCTGGTGCTGGCCTGCAACGGCTATCTGGGCGGGCTCTCGGGCCAGGTGGCGGCGCGGGTCATGCCGATCAACAACTTTGTGGCAGCCACCGCACCGCTGGAGGCGCCCGACCGCGTCTTGACCCAAGACATCGCCGTGTCGGACAGCCGGTTCGTGGTGAACTACTTTCGGCTGAGCCATGACAAACGGCTGATCTTTGGCGGCGGTGAAAGCTATGGCTACCGCTTTCCCGATGACATCGCGGCCAAGGTGCGCAGGCCGATGACCCAGATCTTTCCGCATCTGCGCGACGTGCCGATTGACTATGCCTGGGGCGGCACGCTGGCGATCACGATGAAACGCCTGCCCTATCTGGTGCGCCTGGCACCCAATGTCCTGAGCGCGTCCGGCTATTCCGGCCACGGGGTGGGCACGGCCACGCATGCCGGTCAGCTGATGGCCCGCGCAATCGAAGGGGACGGTGACGGGTTCGACACCATGGCCGCGATCCCCACGACGCCCTTTCCCGGCGGGGCGGCTGCGCGCATGCCGCTGCTGGTCCTCGCGATGACCTGGTACGCGCTGCGCGACCGCCTCGGCCTTTGACGAAGCCGGCAGCGTTTGTTTGCCCGTGACGCCCCGACCGTCACAAAACCGTTTCCTTTTGCCTCTAACGGATTTAGAAAAACAACAGACAGGCATCAGGAAATCGAAATATGACACTCCCCGATATGCATTCCGCCGAAGCCATTCCGCACGAGGCCCGGGCCGAAATTGACCGGCTCCTGAGCTCGGGCGACCTCTTTCGCTACACCGCGGCGCGCGACGCGCCGGTGTCGCTGCTGGAGGCGGAATTTGCCGCGATGATGGGCAGCCGCTTTGCGCTGGCCGTGTCGTCGTGTTCGGCTGCGCTGTTCCTGTCCCTCAAGGCGTTGGGCCTGCCCCGCGATGCGCGGGTCCTGATCCCCGGCTTCACCTTTGCCGCGGTGCCGTCATCGGTGATCCATGCCGACTGCCTGCCGGTGCTGTGCGAAGTCGGCGAAAACTACCGCATCGACATGGACGACTTCGCCGCCAAGCTGCCCGGTTGCGCGGCTGTGATCGTCAGCCACATGCGCGGCCACACCTCGGACATGGATGCGATCATGACGCTCTGTGATGCGGCGGGCGTGCCGGTGATCGAGGATGCGGCCCATTCGCTGGGCACGACGTGGAACGGCAAGAAGATCGGGACGATTGGCACGATCGGCTGCTTCTCCTTCCAGTCCTACAAGATGATCAACGCGGGCGAAGGCGGGATCCTGATCACCGACGACGCAGACCTCGTGGCGCGCGCGATCATCATGTCGGGCGCCTACGAGCACAATTGGAAGAAGCATCCGGTGCTGCAGGACGCCTTTGCCGCGCACCAGAACCAGCTGCCGCTTTACAATCTGCGGCTGTCGAACCTCAGCGCGGCTGTCATCCGCCCGCAGCTGCCGCATCTGGCGCGACGCGTCACGGACGGACGGCGCAACCATGACCATGTCGCCGCCGTGCTGGGGCAAAGCCCGCATATCGACGTGCCCGCGCCCCTGCCCGGCGAGGTGCGCGCACCGGATTCGATCCAGTTCAACCTTGTGGGGATGAGCGATGCGCAGGTCGACAGCTTTGTCGCCGAGGCGGGCGCGCGCGGGGTCAAGGTGCAGGTGTTCGGTGCCAGCACCGACAACGCCCGGGCGTTCTGGAACTGGCAATTCGTGCCCGACCTGCCCGAGTTGCCGCAGACCCGCGCCATGCTGATGCGCGCCTGCGACGTGCGCCTGCCGGTGCACCTGCCCACGGACACGCTGAACGCAGTCGCCGATGCCCTGCTTGCCGCCATTGACGCGTCCCAAGCGGCCAAGGCCGCCTGACCGCCCTCTTTCCTTGCGCGCGGGCCGCATTTAGGCTCGCGCCATGACCGATCTGACCCAAGGGGCCGCCTGGATAGGTGGCCGCATCCTGCCGATTGCCGACGCCGCCATCCCGGTGACCGACTGGGGCGTGACCCATTCCGACATCGCCTATGACGTGGTGCCGGTGTGGCAGGGCGCGTTCTTTCGGCGCGATGACTACGTGGCGCGATTTATGGCGTCCGTCGCAGCCTTACGGTTCGACATCGGCATGGACGCCGATGCCGTGTGCGCGGCGCTGCACCAGATGGTGGCGGCCACCGGGCTCAGCGATGCCTATGTGGCCATGGTCGCCGCGCGGGGGCGCAATCCGGTGCCGGGCAGCCGCGATCCCCGCGATTGCACAAATCACTTTTACGCCTGGTGCGTGCCTTACGTGCACATCGTCAAACCCGAGATCGCCGCAACAGGGACGACCGTATGGGTTGCGAAATCGGTGCGTCGCATCCCGCAGGACAGTGTCGACCCGACCGTCAAGAATTACCACTGGGGCGACTTCACCTCCGGCCTCTTCGAGGCGAAGGATCGCGGTTACGAGACGACGCTGCTGCTGGACCATGCGGGCAACGTGACCGAAGGGCCGGGGTTCAACGTGTTCGCCCTATATGGCGACCGGGTTGTGACGTCGGACCACGGCGTGCTGCATGGCATCACCCGGCGCACCGTGCTCGAGATGTGTGGCGAAGCGGGGCTGCGGACCGAGGTCCGGCCTCTACCGCTCGAAGAGTTTTGGGAGGCGGATGAGGTCTTTCTGTCGTCGTCCGGCGGCGGTGTCATCCCCGTGGCACAGGTCGACGACCGGCACTTTTCCAACGGCGCGGCGGGGCCTGTGGCCACCGCGCTGCGCGCCCGCTACTTTGACTGGATCATGCGGGACGCGCACCGTACGCCGGTGTCAGGACAGCTTTGAGAGCTTGTCCTGCAGGTCGGCCAGCTGCTTTTTGATCGCGTCGAGGTCTTCGGCCTCTTCCTCGGTGTCGGGCGCAGGCGCGCTGCCACCCGTCCAGCCCGCGGTGCCAAGCCCGCCTGTCATCGCCTTCAGAAATGCCTCTTGCTGCGCCTGCATCGCGTCAAAGCCGGGCATCTTGGCCATCGGGTTGATCGCTGACATGTTTTCGACCATGCGGCTTTGTCCGTCGCGCAGCATCTCGAACGAGGCTTGCAGGAATTGCGGCACCACCGACACGCCGCCGGTCATATAACTGCGCACCAGATCGTTGAGCACATCCACCGGCAGCACGCTTTCCCCACGGCTTTCATGTTCGGCGATGATCTGCAGCAGGTACTGCCGCGTGAGGTCATCGCCGGTCTTGAGATCCACGATCTGCACTTCGCGCCCGTCGCGGATAAAGCCCGCGATATCCTCAAGCGTCACGTAGTCGCTGGTCTCGGTGTTGTAGAGCCTGCGGCTGGCATATCGCTTGATCAGCAAGGGCGCTGGTTTTTCGGTCACGTGTTCTCTCCCCGCGTGCGTGCTGCATTGCAGCTTAGGCGCGCCTCGTGGAAAAAGAAAGGACATCCTGCGTCAACCGTGCGTGGTTGCGGGTCGCCATGCTGCAAGTGCGGCGGCAATTGCGTCCTCGGGCGCGGTATGTGGCAGATCGGGCAGCACCTGTGCCAGCGCCGTGCCGTCGATCCGGTGCGGCACGCGCCACAGATACCGCATCTCGGACACCTCGCGCATGAGCGGAGAGACGAGGCCCGCGGCGCGCACCAGTGGCCATGGCATGCCGCGCACGCGCACCGGCCGTCCCACGGCCTTTTCGATCAGGGCGATCAGGTCATCGCCGGTGAGCGCATAGCCGGCAAAACCGAACTGGGCGAACGGTGCGAGGTCCGCGCGTTTTGCAGCCAACGCGGCCATGGCCGCCGCCATGTCCGGCAGCCATGCCCAAGCGTGAACGACGTCGCGGGGACCGGGATACATCACTGTGCCCTGCCAGGCGCGCGCAGCGATATGCGCGTCGAACCAGTTGCCGCTTTGCCCGGCCTCAAGGAAATCGCCGCCGCGCAGCACGATGGTGCGCACGCCCACCGCGCGGTAGGCGTTTTCCATACGGATACGAACAGTGCCCTTGCCTGTTCGGGCGGCCCAGGGCGTATCCTCGTCCAGCACCTCGGGCATGGCGGCGCCGTAATTGTAGACATTGCCGGGGATCATGACTGTGGCACCCGTCGCCTTGGCGGCGGCGATGACCGCGCTGGTCAGGCGCGGTACGTCGGTCGACCAATCTGGATAAGGTGGGTTCAATGCGTTCACGATGACGTCGTGGCCTTGCGCAGCCTGCGTCACGGCCTGCGCTTCGGCAGGATCCAGCGTCACGCGCCCTGCCCCGGGCTCTGGCCAGCGGCGCGCGGTCTGCGTCACGTCCCAGCCAGCCGCGCGAAACGCGGTCAAGGCGGCGCGGCCAAAGCGTCCGGTCGCCCCGAAAATCAGAACCTTTTCCATGATGCGTGTCCCTTGCTGACCCAACATGCGCACTATCTAGATGCTCAATTCGTGAATATCATTCCGCCCAAAATGCATCATGATATACAAAAATGGATAGGACACATGCCGGACTGGTCTCAAATCCAATCCTTCGCGGCGGTGGCCGAGCATGGATCGCTCTCGGCAGCGGCCCGCACCCTTGGCAGCAGTCAGCCAACGCTCAGCCGCCACATCGCACAGCTCGAGGCGGATATGGGCGCGCGCCTGTTCGAGCGGAGCCGTGGCGGCATGGCGCTGACCGCGCAAGGTGCGGAGCTCATGCACCACGCGCAAGCGATGGCCGACGCCGCGGCCCGGTTCGAACCAACCAGCGCGTCGCCAGGGCTGAGCGGTACGGTCCGCATCACGGCAAGCCGCGTTGTTGCGCACTTCACCCTGCCCCCGATCATCGCGCAAATCCGTCTGGCCCATCCGGAGATCGAGATCGAGCTGGTCGCCTCTGACAGCACGGACAACCTGCTGCGCCGCGAGGCCGACATCGCCCTGCGCATGTACCGCCCGACCCAAGGCGACGTGATCACGCGGGGCGTGACCACCATCGACCTCGGCGCCTATGCCAGCCATGCCTACGTCGCCCGCAAGGGCGCACCCGAAATGCTTGAGGATGTGCGCGCGCACGACCTCATCGGCTACGACCGCAGCACAATGATCATTGATGGGTTTCGCGAACGCGGTCTGACGCTGGACCGGCACGCCTTTGGCGTGCGCACGGACGATCAGGTGGCGTGCTGGCAGCTCGTGCTGGCCGGGTGCGGCGTCGGGTTCACGCAATGTGTGGTGGGCGACGCTGATCAGCGGGTGGTTCGCCTGTTTGGGCCCGAGGCGGTCGGCAGTCTGCCCGTCTGGCTGACCGCGCATCCCGATCTGCGCCGCGTGCCACGGGTGCGGGCCGTCTATGACGCGCTGGCCCAAGCGCTGGAACAGCTGTGATCCGGACATGAAAAAGGCGGATACCCGAAGGTACCCGCCGTAGTCACCGCGCCTTATCAGGGAGGAGTTTGGCGCGATATCTCGTAAAGCGATCCGCTTACTTCGCAGCTGCTTTTTTCGCAGCGGCAGTCATCTCACCGGTTGCTTTTTTCACAGCGGCGGC
Organism: Pseudomonadota bacterium; assembly: GCA_038525585.1. Lineage (GTDB taxonomy): Bacteria > Pseudomonadota > Alphaproteobacteria > Rhodobacterales > Rhodobacteraceae > Tateyamaria. Next base: position 62,929 of record JBCBHM010000002.1, on the reverse strand, counting down.
GGTGTCTTCGCTCATGTCTTTGCCCGCGGCCATCATCAGCTCAACGGTGTCCATTTGGACTTTCTTGGCAACTTCGGCGAACGCGGCCATGTGTTCGGCTGTCACTTCGGCGTAGGACGACGCGAAATCGGTCATCGCCTTGGCGTAGTCGGCAGGCTCTGCTTTGGCTTTGGACATGTCGCCCAGTTTCGCCAGCGTCTCTTTGGTCCATTTCGAGGAGATCTCGGTGGATTTTTCGGCGGCGTCGATGGCGACGTGGCTCAGTTTCTCGTTCAGCGTTGTTGCGGTCTTGAACGCGTCTTCCATCGCTGCTGTGTCAACAGGGAACGAGCCCATAACGTCTTTGAACATCGCGGTCATGTCTTGGGTGGCTTTGGCCATGGTCTTAGTCCTTGCTTTAGATTGTGGCAGGATCATTCCCGCTTTCTGCATCTGCAAACAATATGCATGCTGCAGCGCAGAAAATCAACCCATTTGCTGCAGTGCGGCAAAATGGCATGACGTTTGGGAAACCGTTAACGAATTCAGCATTTTGCCGAACGCGTTGCTCAGGGCTTCGCCTTGACGGCAACGTATGTTCCTGGCGCATCACACAGCACCGGATGGGCAGAATCACCCGGCGCGCGTGCATTGACCATCGCGCCGCTGCGCTTTTTCAGCCAGCCCTCCCACCGGGGCCACCACGAGCCTTCGTGGAAGTCGGCCGTTTGGGTCCAGGCATCCGGGTCCAGGGTCAGATCGTCGTTGGTGTAGTGGCCATACTTGTTCTTGGACGGCGGATTGACGATGCCCGCGATATGGCCCGACTGCGTCTTGATGAACGTCCGGTCCTTGGCGCCGAACTGCTGCACACCGCGATAGCAATTGGCCCAAGGCGCGATGTGATCGGTCTCGCAGGCGATGGCGCAGACCGGCACGTCAATATCCGCGAGCGTCAGGTGATGGCCCAGCAGGTCAAAGCCGCCCTCGGCCAATTCGTTGCGCTGGCACAGCCCGCGCAGGTACTGCATCGCCATTTTGGCCGGCAGGTTCGCCCCGTCCCCGTTCCAGTAAAGCAGATCGAACGCCGGCGGCGTCTGCCCCATCATGTAGCTTTTGATCGCCGGGGTGTAGACAAGGTCATTGGCCCGCAAGAACGTGAACGTCCGCGCCATGATCACCGACGGCAGGATGCCCTTGTCAGCGCATTCCTCTTCGATCCCGTCGATAAAGTCATCGGTCAGGAACGGGGAAAACTCACCCTGATCGCCAAAGTCGGTCAGCGCGGTAAAGAATGTTGCGGATTTCACCGACTTGTCTTTGCGCTGCTTGAGCAGGCTGAGCGTCAGCGCGAGGGTGGTGCCCGCGATGCAATACCCGATGGCGTTGACCTGCTTTTCCCCGGTGATCGCCTTGGCCGCCGTGATCGCTGCCAGATACCCATCCTCGACATAATCCTCGAGCCCGACGGTGGCGTAGGCCGCATCGGGGTTGATCCAGGACACCACGAACAGGGTGTAGCCCTGATCGACGATCCATTTGACGAGGCTGTTCTGCTGCTTGAGGTCGAGAATGTAGAACTTGTTGATCCAGGGCGGGAACAGGACAAGCGGGGTCTTGTGCACCTTGTCCGTGGTCGGCGTGTACTGGATCAGCTCCATCATCCGGTTGCGACAGACGACCTTGCCGGGCGTTGTGGCGATGTTTTCGCCCAGCTCGAACGCCGTCTCGTCCGCCAGGCGCACGACCAGCTCGCCATTGTTGGCCTCAAGATCGCCGATGAGGTTCTCGAGCCCGTCGATCAGGCTTTGACCCTCGGTCTCCACCGCTTTTTCCAGCGCATCGGGGTTGGTCGCCAGAAAGTTCGTCGGCGACATCATGTCGAGGATCTGGCGCGAGAAATAGGCGAGCCGCTGTTTCTCCTTGGGGTCCAGATCGGTCACGTCATCCACCGCCTGCATCACGGCGTCCGCGTTGATCAGATACTGTTGCTTGACGTAGTTGAAGTAGGGGTGCGTGTCCCAGAGCGGGTTCGCGAAACGCCGGTCGGCCGGGCCCGGATCATCGGGCGCCTTGAGCTTGCCGCTGGCCAGCGCCTGCTGCGCTTCGACGAAATGCGTCACCGATTTGGACCAGAACTGCAGCTGATGCTGCAGCACCTTGGCCGGATCGCGCACCGCCTCGTGCCAATAGGCCGTCGCGGCCTTGTTGAAGAGCTCCTGATTCGGGCCGTCGAGGGCGGCATTGTGCGTGCTGCGGTGCGTCATCACCTGGGTGAGTCGCTGTGACAGTTCCTCAACCTTACGAAGATTTGTGTTCAATTTGTCGAGGTTTTCGCCTGTCACTGCACCAGAGGTGGTGTCACTGGTTGTCATGTTAACCTCTTCGCCTTAGTCTCGCACTTGCAGCATTTGTGCACTTGCCTGCATGATGTTTGTGTATGGTCGCATGTTTCAGGGGGCAAAGCGACAAACCGTCCGATGCGGAACAGTTTCGTTTCGCCCCTAAATAGGAGAAATGGTCATGCGGTATATGGTGAGCTACGACCTCATGGAAACCATGCGCAATACGAACCAGTGGCTGGGTGCGACCGCCGCTGCGGTTGGCGCATATCCGGCAATGGCGATGGTCCCCAACCCGGCGATGGAATGGATGCGCGCCTGGGGCGAGGTGACCGAACGCACGTTCGCCCGCATGGTGGTGAAACCCGACTGGGGCATCCCGTCGTTCACCGCCGAGGATGGCAAGGACCATCTGGTAAACATCGATGTGGTGGTGCCCGGTGACTTTGGCGACCTGATCCATTTCAACGTGACGGGCCGCAAGGAACGCAAGCGCAAGGTGCTGCTGGTGGCGCCCATGTCGGGCCACTACGCCACGCTCCTGCGTTCGACCGTGATGTCGCTGATGCCCGATTGCGAGGTCTATGTGACCGACTGGCACAATGCCCGCGATATCCCCGTCAGTGCGGGCAAGTTCGATGTCGAGGATTACACGCTCTACCTCGTGGACTACATGCGCGAGCTGGGCCCCGACACCCATGTGATCGCCGTCTGCCAACCCGCTCCGCTGACCCTCGCCGCCACCGCCTACCTGGCCGAGGAAGACCCCAAGGCGCAGCCACGTTCGCTGACCCTCATCGGCGGGCCGATCGATCCGGATGCCAACGCCACCGACGTCACCGATTTCGGCCGCCGCGTCACCATGGGCCAGCTCGAAGAGTTGATGATCCAGCGCGTCGGGTTCAAATATCCCGGCGTGGGGCGCATGGTCTATCCCGGCCTTCTGCAGCTGCAATCGTTCATGTCGATGAATGCCGAAAAACATTCCAAGGCCTTCACCGATCAGATCACCCGCGTCGCCAAGGGCGAGGCAGGCGATCACGACCGCCACAACAAGTTCTACGACGAATACCTCGCCGTGATGGACATGACGGCCGAATTCTACCTGTCCACGGTCGAGCGCATCTTCAAACGCGCCGAGATTGCCAAGAACATGTTCACCGTTGCGGGCAAACGCGTCGACATCGGCAAGATCACCACGGTGGCTGTCAAGACCGTCGAAGGCGCGGATGACGACATCTCAGCCCCCGGACAGTGCATCGCGGCGCTGGATCTGTGCACCGGGTTGCCGGACGACAAAAAGGCGAGCCATGTCGAGCCCGGCGCAGGCCATTACGGCATTTTCGCGGGCAAGAGCTGGCGCAACAATATCCGCCCGCTGGTGCTGGACTTCATCGACGCCAATTCGCCCAAGGGCGGTTCGAAAAAGGCGGCGAACAAGAACGCGGCTGCCTAAGCCATGGCGCCCGCGGACCTCACATTCGCGTGCGATTGCAAGACCTTGCGTGGCACGCTGGTGGGTGTCGGTCCGGGTGCGGGCACGCGCGTGGAGTGTTTTTGCCAAGATTGTCGCGCGGCGGAGGTCTATGCAGGCCAGCCCGACCCGGCGCCGGATGCCGTACAGCTGTATCAGACATCGCCCTACCGGGTGCGCATCGAGGCAGGCGCGGACCAGCTGGCGCCGTTTGCCTTCAGCGACAAGGGGCCGCTGCGCTGGCAGGCCCGCTGCTGCGGCGCGACGATGTTCCTCACAGCCCGCTCCCCCAAGCTCAGCTTTACGTCCTTCCGCACCGACCGGCTCGACGATGACAGTGCCTTGGGCCCTGTGGTGGCGCGCGCCTTTGTCCGCAAAGCCAACGGCAAGCGCGGGCACGAAGGGCTCGCGCGGTTCATGGTCGGGTTCGCCAGCCGCGCGCTTGGCGCCCGGCTGTCGGGCCGATGGAAGGACACGCCGTTCTTTGACGCCAGCGGCGCGCCCGTCGCCCCGGTGCATCTGGTCAGCACCGCCGAGCGGGACGCCCTGCCCCTGACCTAACCGCGCTTGGCCGCGGCCGCATCGAGCGCCGCGTTGACCTCATCCGCCGACATCCCCGTGTCCAGCGCGCGCAGCAGCAGCGCCTGATCGCTTTCGGGTGCGAGCCCACCGACGGGCGGGTCGGTGTCAAGGTTCGTCGGGAACGGATAGCCTTCGGCGGCGGCAGCGACCGCAGCCACCTGCGCGAGCCCGTTGACCTGCCCCAGATGGGGATAGACGGCCTTGGCCATCGCCAAGCGGTCCAGCTTTTCCAGCGACCGGCCCATGGGTGACGACACCTGCATCAGGTTCGCCATCCGCGCGACATCCGCGGTCCGGTTCGCGCCTGCGGCATGAAAGAGCGCGGGATTGAAAAACAGCGCGTCGCCCTTTTCCAGCGGCAGTTGCACCGCCGCCGCCGCGAACGCGGCGCGAAACGCGGGCAGGCGGAATGCGACATAGCCCTGCGGATAGGCCTGCGAATAGGGCAGCAATTGCGTCGGACCCGACGCGACCGGCATATCGCAATGCGCCACCGCACCCTGCAGCGTCAAAAGCGGCGACAGCAGGTGCATGTGGATCGGAAAGCCTGCCGCCTCCTCCGTCGTCATAAAGCCCAGGTGGTAGTCGCGATGCGCCTCTTGCGCGGCACCACCGGGACGCACCAGGTTGACCTGGCTGGTCATCTGGTATCCGCGGCCCAGCCATGCCTCACTGATCGCATCCAGCGTTGTGTTGGCAAAGTAGCGGACAAACACGTCAGGCGCGCGCAGGCACAGCTTTTCCTGCACGTTCCAGATGCGGTCATTGGCACCTGCCGCGGCGAAATGATCGGCCCCGCCACCCTGGTCCGCCTTCTCCTCTGCGATGATCGCGTCAAAGATCTGCGTCGCCTCATCGATCACGCCGGTGTCGGCATAGGCGCGTTTGAGCACAACGGCCCCCGGTCCCGACATCATCACCTGTGTCCACTCGCTCATCAGGGTGCGGCGGCTGTCATGTGCGGCAAGATCCGGGCGCAATGCCGCCATGTCATAGATCGGGATCTTGCACTGAATATCTGACGCGCTGGGGCACATGTCGGCCGTGGTCTCGCGCGCGATCAGCGCGTGGAACGCGTCGATGTCGCATGCGCTTGGGTCGAAATAGCCGCCAGCGGCATTTGTGTGATCTTTCATGTCCAGTCCTCCCTGCCCGCGATGATACGCACCGGGCACCGGTGCACGCCAGACAGAAAGTCACAGGCCGCCCCAATGGGTCGGGGCGACCTGCAGGACGTGGCCCTGTGTGCGAAATCTGGGTGAGGGTTTCACAGGGCCCCGTCATATTCTCGGTTTGGGCACGCGCGCGGGCCGATTGGGGCAGCACCGCACCGGGATCACTCATTACCAAACACACGCGCCCGTCGGAGACATGGGGGTAAGGCGCGAGAGGCAGGTTTTATGCGAAAAAAAGTTGCGCCATTTACCAACCCAGGCCCGCACCGGGGTCGCGCAGGCTGTGCAAGCGCCGGGCTGCATGCGTGGCAAAACACTGGATCACCGATTTGCGCCGCGCGGGCGCCAGCTTGTCCTCGGGCGCCATGCGCACGATCTCGGCGTCATACGCATCCGCAAGGATCAAGCCGCTGTCATCCGGCAAAAGCTCGACCGGAAATTCGGCATCCACGGCCCAGAAAAACCGGTCACACCACTCCAGATAGCCCTGCCATTTCTGGTCGGACATGAAATCCGCCCGCGATGATTTGCACTCCACCACCCAGATCTCGCCCTTTGGCCCCAGCGCCATCACATCCACGCGCAAGCCGCGGGCCGGCACCAGCTCTTCCACACTGGCCCATCCCAGCGATGCCAAATGCCGCGAGACACCCCGGGCCAGCAGCTGGCCCGGTTGCAGGGTCGGAGGGTCGACAAGATCGGTCATGCTTCAAATATGAACAAAGTGTGAACAAAAGCAAGCGTGCTTCGCCCCTTGGCGGGCCGCGCCGCAGCGCATAGCTTGTGCCGATAGGCACAGAGGGACGCGCATGACGGAAGAACCACGGCTGACCGAGGCACAGGCACGCGGCGTGCGCTATGCCCGCGAGCTCGAAGGGCATTTGGGCTGGCTTGACACGTTTTCGGGCACGGCACTTGGCGTGCTGGCCACGGCCTCGGGCATCTATACCTATCTCGGCGTGTCGTCCCTGCTGGACGAGAACGGGGCAATGTCCGTTCTTGCGGCCATCGCCTATTCGGTGGCGGTGTCGGTCGGCATTTTCGTGTTCTGGTCCTACATGTTGCGCCTCTTTCCCGCCGTGCGCTCGACCCGTGCGCGCGCCGGGTTGCTTGCGGCCATGGGTCTGGGCGCGCTCGCCATTGTCGCCATGTCGTCATGGCTGAACGCCGCGGCCCTCGCCGGGTCGGCGGCCGTCGAACAGCATCTGGCCAAGACGGTACAGGACTATCAATCAAGCCTCGAACGCGCCCACGAGGTCGCCATCACCGCACAATCGCTGGAGCGTGACGTGGCGCGTGTGCGCCAATCCTTTGAAGATCTCAGCGAACAGGAAGCCGCAGGCTCGCTGTCTGGCCTTGCAGGCCGCGGGGCCGTGTTCCGCGTGCTGCGCCAGAAGGCGGGGGAGCTCTCGGGGCTCGAAGGGCAGATCAGCACCCAGACCCCGCTGGTCGAGGCGGCCTTTGCCGAGGGGAACGCCATCCTCAGCCGCATGCGCGCCCTCACCGTCGAACCCGGCCCGGTCGAGGCACGCAGCGTGGAGTTTTCCGAACAGGCCGTGCGCCTTGCGGGTCTCATCACGCAGATGCGCCAGCTCTCTGTCGCGCCACTGGTCGAACGCGCCGCGCAAGACCTCGCCGCCTCTGTCGTGCTGCCCGAACTGGACAGCAGCACCGCCGAAGGGCGCAGTGATCAGGCCGCGACCATCACCTCGGTGCTGGAGGTGCTCGCACAGCGGGCGCAAACGCTGGAACGTGCGGCGCAAAACGTCATCGCCCTGCAACCGGCGGCGGACGTGACCTATACCCCGATCTCATCAGCGGACGCCGTCATTCTTTATGCGCGCAACTTCGTGCCCTCCTGGGCTGGCGCCATCGCGATCGATCTGTTGCCCGCCGTGCTCGTCTTTATCCTCGCCATTACCCAAGGGGCCATCCGCGGTGGCCGCGACGGCGCCGGGGTCGAGGATACGCTGACGCTGGCCGAGTTGCGTGCGGCCATGGTCGCCATCCGCGACGTGGAACAGGCCATGCAAGACATGCCCGACGGCGTGACCCAACCCGAGGCGCGGCCCAAACCCCGCCCCGCCGCCGAATGAGCGTGCGCGGCAAGAACCCGGTCGCGCGGACCCTGATGGGCGTGCTCATCTTTCAGATCGGCTTGGGCGCGCTGCTGATCGTGGGTGACATGCGCGGCCTGCGCCTGCCCAGCTTTGGCCCCGATGCGCCGCGCCTGACCGAACCAGTGCGCCCCGGGGATCAGCGGCGCACCTTCCGCCCCGACCGCGACCGGCCCGTGGTGCAACCCGCACGCGACCCCGGCCAACTGCCCGAGCGGCTGGTGCTGACCCAGAGCGACGGGGGCACCTACCGGCTCGAAGGCGGGATTGAGGCGGGCGACGCCGAACGCATCGCCGATCAGCTCGACACCGTGCAGCCTGCGCCCGAGGCGTTGATCCTGCAGTCCCCCGGCGGCTCCGTGCAGGACGCCCTCGCCTTGGGCCGCCACCTGCGCACCAAGGGGATCGCCACTCGGATGCTCGCAGGCGAGTTCTGCTATTCCGCCTGCCCCTATCTGCTCGCCGCGGGCCCCACGCGCGACATCGCCGCGGGGGCCTCGGTCGGGGTGCACCAGCACTACTTTGGCGAAAACACGTTCCTGCCCGCGGCCTTCGCGGTCGAGGATATTCAGCGCGGCCAGGCCGAGGTCATGACCTATCTCGACGAGATGGGGATCGACCCGCTGGTGATGACGCACGCCCTGTCGACCCCTCCCGACCAGATCTATGTGCTGCTGCCCGAAGAGCTGGAACGTTACGGCTTTACCCAGTCGTCTGAATAGGGTCCGCGCCGAACGTTCGGCGCGGAGGTATGGCACAGTGCCTTTCGGTATCCAATCAAGCTGGCCCCAAACGGATCCATATGCTTCAAGATACCGATCCAACACGCCTTCCGCGCCCTTGCCGGCCCAACGCGCCGTGACATCCTCGCCCTGCTCAGTCGAAAGGCCATGACCGTGGCCGAGGGTGCAGCGCGGTTCAACATGACCCGCCCCGCTCGCAAAGAGCACCTGATCGTACTCAGCAACGGCGGCCTGATCACTGTGCCAACGCACATGCGTCGCCTGACGATCCAATCTCAAATCCGCCATTGAAAGGGCCTGCACTGACCAACACCGCCGCGCACGCATCCATCTGCCTCTTATCGCGCCGCCGGATTGAACGAGCGTACCCCACGCCCGCCCGAACACCTCGCCGCATGGTTCCACGCGCCCAAGGCACCGCTGACCGGGGCGGCAAGACGCTACCTGAAACGGCGCCGAAAGCGGCAAGCCCGTAACCGACGGCACCGTGACACCGGCCCATGCCACGTCCCTGCCCGAACACACCCACATGCCCACAAGCATCAACGCCATCCAAATCATGCCGGGCTTTGACAACGGAAAGGATGAACACGTCACACGCGCACACCGACCTGCCCACCGCTGCCCAAATGCACCGTCTTTGTCCCCCAAAAATCCTCCCCGAAGGACCGGGTTGCCATCACGCCGCACCGGTCCGTCCTTGCCGCGCCCCCACCAACCCCCTATGTAGCGTGGTGGCGGGTTCTGCCCCTCATGTGGACGGTTGCATTCCGGTGGCCTTAAGCAATTCCGAGGGAGCTGGCTCTGTCCGGGTCTTGGCCCGGTTACCTGGCGCCCACCTGTATATACAGGTCCTCGGGAATGAGAGAACCGCACGGTCCGGGTGGTCCCGCCGCTTTCCCGCACCCGCGCACAGACACCGTTCGGCGGTGGCAAATTGTGCGAGCTGTCACAAGTCCTATCTTGGCTGAAACGTCAGGATACAGGAGGCTACAATGTCCCTCAGACCCACGCTCGAAACCCGTCAGGCCGTCCCCACGATGGAGGGCGCAGGCGTGCACCTGCACCGCGCCTTCGGATTTCAGGATCTGTCAGAGCTGGATCCGTTCCTGCTCTTCGACGATTTCCGCAACGATGTGCCGGCGCACTATGCCAAGGGCTTTCCCTGGCACCCGCACCGCGGGATCGAGACCATTACTTACGTGCTCGAAGGCAAGGTCGAACACAGCGACAGCCTGGGCAATACCGGCACGCTTGGCGCGGGATCGGTGCAATGGATGACGGCAGGCTCCGGCATCCTCCACCAGGAGATGCCCAGCGGCAATGCGGCCGGGCAGATGCACGGCTTCCAGCTGTGGGGCAACCTGCCTGCGGATCAAAAGATGACCGCCCCCCGGTATCAGGACATCCAGGGCAGCGACATCCCCGAGGTCACGGACGATGACGGCACCCGTGTCCGCATCATCACCGGCAATTTCTGGGGCCAGACGGGCCCCGTCGACGGGATCGCCGCCGATCCGCAATATCTCGACATATCCGTGCCCGCTGGCGTGAAAAAGACGTTTCGGATCGACACCTATCGCCGCGCCTTCGCTTATGTGTTTGGCGGTGCCGGCGCCTTTGCCGACGCGTCGAAGCCCGCTGGTGTGCTGCTTGAAAAGGAGGTTGCGGGAGAAGAGCTGAACATCCGCGACCTGTCCGGCGACCGCACGCTTGTCCGCTTCGGCACCGGCGACGAGGTGACGGTGCAGGCAGGCCCCGAGGGCGTCCGCTTTCTGCTGATCTCGGGCGCGCCCATCAACGAACCCGTGGCCTGGCACGGCCCGATCGTGATGAACACGCAAGACGAGCTGATGCAGGCCATGAAAGAACTGCGCAACGGCACGTTCATCAAACCCAAGCACTAGGCCAGGGGCCCACGCACGAGCGTCGAACACGGCCGGTGCCCAGCCGGACAAGGCAGGTATTGCGCACCAAAATGGGTCGGTGGGCGGGCGCCTTTCGTCCGTCAGGACGGAACAGTCCCGCCCACCGACACCATGCGCGCCACCATTTGCCAATACATATCCTGCACGTCCCCCAGGCTCAGCCGCCCATCCTCGCGGAACCAGGTGTTCACGCCCGTCAACATCGCGATGATCGCCATAGACGCGACCTTCTCATCCGGGACGCTGAATGCCCCTTCGCGCACGCCCGCGTGCAGCATCTGCGCCAACACGCGCTCATAGCGCCGCCGCAACCCCTCGATCTCGGCGAAATTCGCAGGCGTGAGGTTGCGCAGCTCCATATAGGCGATGAACACCTCTTCGGGCCGTGCATGGTGAAAGGCGATGTGAAACCGCACGAACGCCTCGAGCCGGGCCGGCGCAGGGCCCACCAGGCACGGTCCCACCGCCTCGTGCAGCTCCAGCAAATGGTCGCGCATCAACTCGTACAAGAGCGTCTGCTTGTCCGGGATGTAGTTATACAGCGCGCCCGCCTGCACCCCCACCTCGCGTGCAATCACCCGCATCGACACCGCAGCATAGCCCTGCTGTGCAAAGAGGCGCTGCGCTGCCTTGCGAATCCTCGGGCCGGTGATCTGAGCGTGTGAACCTTGTGTGCGCGCCATGTGATAACGCTAACTGAACGCACGTTCATATCCAAGCGGCGCTTGCGCCCTCCGGTCCTCTGGTGCATCACAATGGCAACACGCCTGGACGGAGCCGCGATGCGCCCCCCCTTTCGCCCACTGATGCTGCCCCTCGCCCTGCTGATCGCGGGCTGCACGCAATTTCCCGAATTGGACGCGACGATCCCCGCGGCGGTCGAGGCGGCGCCCTTTCCCGCCCTCGTCCCGCTCGAGCCGCTGCTGGCGGCCAACGCCGCTGTCGTCGAAGACCCGCAGGCCACGACGCAGACGCTTGAGGGCCGCGTGTCGGCCCTGCGCGCCCGGGCCAGCCGGTTGCAAAACCGGCCCGTGATCGATGCAGGCACACGCGCCCGTCTGCGCCGTGCGTCCGCCAGCGCACCGGGCTGATCGCCTACGCGTTGCAGCGCGCGCGTGAACCCGCTACATCGCGACCACGCACCAGCCGACACACCACCCGAAAGGACCTGCCATGACCACTCCACTGCGCCTCGGCATTGCAGGACTTGGCACGGTGGGCATCGGCGTTGTCCGCATTCTGCGCAGCCAGGCGGCCCTCTTGCAGGCGCGCACCGGTCGGCCGCTGGAACTGGTCGCGGTCAGCGCGCGCAGCCGGGACAAGGACCGGGGCGTGAACCTGTCGGGCTACGCTTGGGAAGATGACCCGACCGCCCTCGCCACCCGCGACGACATCGACGTCTATGTCGAACTGATGGGCGGGACAGACGGCCCGGCCAAAGCCTCGACCGAGGCTGCGATTGCCGCGGGCAAACACGTGGTGACCGCCAACAAGGCGATGCTCGCCATCCACGGCCAGACCCTCGCCACGGACGCCGAAACTGCAGGCGTTGCGCTGCGCTACGAGGCGGCTGTCGCGGGCGGCATCCCGGTCATCAAGGCGCTGACCGAAGGGCTCGCCGGCAACCAGATCACCCGCATCGTCGGCGTCATGAACGGCTCGTGCAACTATATCCTGACGCGCATGGAAAGCTCCGGCCTCAGCTACGACGAGATCTTTGCCGAGGCTGACGGGCTGGGCTATTTGGAGGCTGATCCGCAGCTGGACGTGGGCGGCATCGACGCCGCACACAAGCTTGCCATCCTGTCCTCCATCGCCTTTGGCACACAGGTGAATTTCGACGGGATCGAGCTTGAGGGGATCGAGCGGGTCAGCATCGACGACATCCGCCACGCAGGCGACATGGGCTACAAGATCAAGCTGCTGGGCGTGGCGCAAAAGACCGGTCGCGGGCTGGAACAGCGGATGATGCCCTGCCTCGTGCCCGACACCTCGCCCTTTGGCCAATTGCAGGGCGGCACCAACATGGTCGCCCTCGAGGGCGACGCGGTGGAACAGGTCGTGCTGCGCGGCCCCGGCGCGGGCGAAGGGCCGACAGCCTCGGCCGTCATGGCCGACATTTGCGACATCGCACGCGGCTTTACCCTGCCCGTCTTTGGCCAACCCGCCCACACGCTCGAGGCGGCCACGCCCGCCCGCTCGGTCCTGCCCGCGCCGCATTACCTGCGCATGGCCTTGCAGGACAAACCGGGCGCGCTGGCCAAGATCGCCGCCGTGCTGGGCGAGGCCGGGGTCAGCATCGACCGCATGCGCCAATACGGGCATGACGATGCCACGGCCCCCGTCCTGATCGTCACGCACACCTGCACCCGCACCGCCCTCGACACCGCAATCGCCGCGATGGGTCAGACGGGCGTGCTGGCCGCGGACCCGGTCGTTTTGCGCATCGAAGATATTTAACCCACTGACGTCAAAGGAATTGCCCATGTCCACCACCGAGATCTTTCAGGACCGCATGCTGTCACTCGGTCTGGCCCGCGTGTCCGAGGCTGCCGCGCTCGCCTCTGCCCGCCTTGTCGGCAACGGCGATGAAAAGGCGGCCGACCAGGCCGCTGTGAACGCCATGCGCGAACAGCTCAACATGCTCGATATCGCAGGGGTCGTGGTCATCGGTGAGGGCGAGCGCGACGAGGCGCCCATGCTCTACATCGGCGAAGAGGTCGGGACCGGCTCCGGCCCCGGCGTGGACATCGCGCTCGACCCGCTCGAGGGGACGACGCTGACCGCCAAGGACATGCCCAACGCGCTGACCGTGATCGCGATGGGCCCGCGCGGCTCCATGCTGCACGCGCCGGATGTGTATATGGACAAGCTCGCCATCGGGCCAGGCTATGCGCCGGGTGTCGTGTCGCTGGACATGGCGCCCGACGAACGCGTGCGCGCGCTTGCGGCAGCCAAGAGCTGCGATCCGTCGGACATCACCGTCTGCATCCTGGAACGGCCCCGGCACGAGGCGATCATCGCCGCGGTCCGCAGCACCGGCGCCTCCATCCGCCTGATCACCGATGGCGATGTTGCGGGCGTGATGCACTGCGCCGAACCCAACACCGGCATCGACATGTATATGGGCGAAGGGGGCGCGCCCGAGGGCGTGCTGGCCGCTGCCGCACTGAAATGCATGGGCGGGCAGATCTTTGGCCGGCTCCTGTTCCGCAATGACGACGAGCGGGCGCGCGCGGCCAAGGCCGGCATCACAGATCTTGACCGTGTGTACGCCCGCGACGACATGGTGACACAGGACGTGATCTTTGCCGCGACAGGTGTGACCGATGGGTCGATCCTGACCGCCGTGCAGCGCGAACCGGGCTGGCTGACCTGCGAAACCCTGTTGATGCGGTCCAAGACCGGGTCGGTGCGGCGCATCAACTACCGCACGCCCGTCCATACGGTCTGAGGCGCGATTGGCTTTTCTCGACGTCGCACACTCGCTCACCGGTCGCACCTGGGTGGGTCCGGACCCCGAACGCGCCCGCGCCGCCGAGGCGATGGCGCAGCAGACGTCCCTGCCCCGGCCCCTGTGCCAGGTGCTTGCCCGGCTGGGCGTTTCGGCACAAGAGGCGCCCGGCTACCTCGCGCCGACCTTGCGCGACCTGTTGCCCGACCCGCGGTCGCTGCGTGATATGGAAAAGGCCGCGACCCGCGTATTGCACGCCGTCTCGGCCCGGGAACGGATCGCTGTTTTTGCGGATTATGACGTCGACGGAGGCTCCTCTGCCGCGCTCTTGCTGACCTGGCTGCGGCGGCTGGGCCGCGCGGCGACGCTCTATGTCCCTGACCGCATCGACGAGGGTTATGGGCCCAATGACGCCGCGATGGCCCAGCTGGCCGCCGCACATGATCTGATCATCTGCGTCGATTGTGGCACGCTGTCCCATGGCCCGATTGCGGCGGCGGTGGGTGCGGATGTGGTCGTGCTCGACCACCACCTGGGGACCGAAACGCTGCCGGACGCGCATGCCGTCGTGAACCCCAACCGGCAGGACGAGGACGGTGCGCTGGCTCATCTTTGTGCCGCAGCAGTGGTATTCTTGTTGTTGGTGGAGTGCGGGCGGCAGATGCGGGAGGCGGGCCAGAAAGGGCCCGACCTCATGGCGCTGCTCGACCTTGTGGGCCTTGCGACCGTCGCCGACGTGGCACCCCTGACCGGGGTCAATCGTGCCTTTGTGCGGCAAGGGCTGTCCATCATGGCGCGCCGTGCCCGGCCGGGGCTTGTCGCGCTGGCCGATGTCGCAGGGCTCGACGCCGCACCGACACCCTACCATTTGGGCTACCTGCTGAGCCCGCGCATCAACGCGGGCGGGCGCATCGGTCAGGCCGATCTGGGCGCGCGCCTGCTCGCAACGGCGGATCCGCATGAGGCGGCGGCGCTGGCCGAACGGCTCGACGCGCTCAACGCCGAACGCCGCGAGATCGAGGCGCGGGTCCGCGCCGAAGCACTGGCCCAATGCGAAGACCGCGGCAGCGACGGCCCGCTGGCCTGGGCCGTTGGCGACGGTTGGCATCCCGGCGTCGTGGGCATCGTGGCGTCGCGATTGAAGGAGGCGACAAACCGCCCCGCCATCGTGATCGGGGTCGCGGATGGCATCGGCAAGGGCTCGGGCCGGTCGGTTGCGGGCATTGACCTGGGCGCGCCGATCCAGCGGCTGGCGGCCGAAGGGCTCTTGATCAAGGGCGGCGGGCACAAGATGGCCGCTGGCCTCACGGTCGCCGCCGACAAGATCGACGCCGCCATGGACCGGCTGGGCGCGTTGCTTGCCAAACAGGGCGCGGACGCTCTGGGCCCGCGTGATCTGCGCCTTGACGGTGCGCTGATGCCGGGTGCCGCGACGCTGGACTTGGTGGAACAGATCGACACTGCCGGTCCCTTTGGCGCGGGCGCGCCGGGGCCGCGCTTTGCGTTTGCGGCGATGCGTATCCTGCATGCGCGGCGCGTGGGTGAAAATCACCTCAAGGTGACCTTTGGGGAGACCGGTGGCGCGCGGCTCGACGGGATCTCGTTCGGGGCCTATGATACAGCGCTTGGGCCCGCGCTCGAAAACCATGGCGGCGCCCCGTTTCATCTGGCCGGGCGGCTCGAGATCAACACGTTCCGAGGCCAGCAATCCGTGCAGCTGCAGCTTGAGGACGCGGCACCGGCCTAGGCGCAAATCCATACAAAAATGCGGCGTTTTTTCCCTTGCGCGCCTCCGCGGAATTCCCTATCTCACGCGTCACGATAGCTGCGTCCCGTTCGTCTATCGGTTAGGACGCCAGGTTTTCAACCTGGAAAGAGGGGTTCGATTCCCCTACGGGATGCCACTATCTTTTCCACGAAATCTGGTTTTTGCGCTGCTGTCATCGGACAGCGGGCAGTGCGCACGATCTCGATTGCGTCTCAAGCGCTCCGCGCGTTTTCGGGGACGCTTTCGCCCGTGTGACGCAACGATGGGTGATAAAAGCTGAGCTGCGCGCGCCCGGCATCCTTTGACGCATAAAGAGCGACATCGGCATTATCGAGCACCTCGGCCACGCTATGCGGTCCGGACGGCTCAAAGAATGCAACGCCGATACTCGCCGAAATATGGCACGCTTGCCCTTGAAACGGAATCGGTTGCGTCAGACGGCTGATGATCCGGTCACCGATGGCCGACAGGTCGCTCATCTCTTCGGCCATGGGCAGCAAAACCACAAATTCGTCACCGCCGATCCGCACAACCGTGTCACTTTCGCGCGTCTCTTCGACCATGATCCGCGCCACGGTTTGCAGCACATGGTCACCTGCCGCGTGGCCCATCGTGTCATTGACCGCCTTGAACCAGTCCAGATCGATCTGCATCAGACCAAATTGCGTGCCCCATGTCGCGTAACGCGACATGATGTGATCCATGGCCCGGCGGTTTTTCAAACCGGTCAGCGTATCGGTATAGGCTTGTTCCTCGGCCGCGATCTTGGCGCCCTGCAAGCGCAGGTTCAGCTTGCGCGACGCCTCCATCGCGGCGGACTTTGCCTCGACCAGATAGAGCATTTCGACCGCAAGGTCGGTTGCCGCAAAATCGGCGCTGGTCAGGGCATAGTCGCTGACGGCATCGACGATGGAAATGCCGAAGGACAGGTTGACGATTGACTGTGCCGGCTCCGGCCCGGGCACCAGAACCCCTTTGACCTCGGTCTGTGGCAGGTCGCGCAATCTCAGGTGCAGCTTCATGCCCGCTGCGGCCCGCAGATCGGTCATCGTGCTGATCGCCCGAGGCCGTTTGAGATCAAACACCTCGAGAAAACGTTCACCGACAAATTCTGCCTCAGGGCGCAGCTTGCGCGTGGTCGGACCGGCATGCAGGATGTGGCCGGTGGCCGACAGGATCAGGTGCATCGGGCACAAGACGTCCAGTGCTGAGGTCATGGGCCCGCTCATCCCGCACGCGCCCCCAGGTCAAACACGCGCCCCTCGGCAAACTCCGTCTCGATCAGGGAAATCGAGATCACCTCGGTCCCCTGACCACCGCCCTGATGTTCCAGCAGCGCCAGCGCGCCGTAATCATCTGCCATCGCGCGCAAGATGCCCATCATCACGTGCCCATACCCTTCGACCGGGCAGTCGCAGACAAGGCTGAAGTGGTTGGGCGCATGTTCGCGCAGCTCGATCCGCGGCAAGTGCAAATCAGACACGGCAAGGCGCGCGCGGTCGGGCAGGTCGTCGAGCGATTGCAAAAACTCCACGAAGGTCACGCCCCCAAAGCGCAAGAGCCGCCGCAACGCCTCCACCGTCGGGTGGGACACCAGATAGGTGCCCAGATCTTCCATCATCTCATCGCGGGGACGGTCGAGCACCTGCGCAATCGCGTCCAGAATGCGCGGCGTCACAGCGTCATCATAGACCATCATCGCCTCGAACTCGACAAAGTCGAGCTCGGCCATCCGGGTGGCCTCGAGCCATTTATCCGGTCCATAGGCATCCGTGACAAAACACTGGATCGCCCTGTTGATCAAACCGTGCATGATTGCATCGTCCCAATTCCTTGGGCGGGAACTTGGACCGGGCACTCCTAACAATCAACTAACAGGCTCAATTGTAACTACTTTACCGCTCAGAAATCCGTCGGCGCGCCGCCTTCGGCTTTGCGGCGGGCCACAAAATCCGCCAACTCATCGCGGATTGCCGCGTCCATCGGCGGCGCCTCGAACCCGCCCACGATCTCCTTGAACATCGTATGGGCCCGCTCGGGCGTCCAGACACCCCCGGCCGCCTGCCACCCTTCGAAGTTTTTCCAGTCGCTTAGGAACGGCTGGTAAAACGCCGTGGAATAACGGTCTTGGGTGTGCTGGATGCCAAAGAAATGCCCTTCGCTGCCCACCGATTTGATCGCATCAAGCGCTATGGCATCGGGGCTGGTGTCGACGATCACCGGATCCAGATAGCGTTGAATATGCTGGAGAACTTCGCAATCCATGATGAACTTTTCCGGGCTCGCGATCAGCCCACCCTCGAGCCATCCGGCCGCGTGGTAGACCATGTTCGTCCCAGACTGCACCGCAGCCCACAGGCTGTTCGAGGTCTCCCACATCGCCTGCCCGTCGGGCACGTTCGCCGCACACACGCCGGACGACCGCACGGGCAGCCCGTAGAACCGGGCCAACTGGCCGGTGATCTGGGTCGCACGCATGTATTCCGGCGTGCCGAAGGCGGGCGCGCCCGACTTCATGTCCACATTCGACGTGAAGGTGCCGATCACGCAAGGCACCCCGGGGGCCACGTATTGAAAAAGCGCGATGGCGCACAGCGCCTCGGCAATCGACTGCGCCACAGCCCCGGCCATCGTCACAGGCGCCATGGCCCCGGCCAGCGTAAAGGGTGTGACAACCACCGCCTGCCCGCGCCGGATCATCCGCAGACAGCCGTCGATCATCGGCTGATCATGCTTGAGCGGCGATGTCGAATTGATGTTGGTATACATGTGCGGGCGCGCCTCGAAGTCCGCGTGGCTGAGCCCGCCCGCGATGCGCACCATTTCCATCACATCCTCGACCCGCTCCTTGCCCAGCGAATAGGCATGCATGACCTTGTCGGTCAGCGTGAGCTTGTCATAAAGCACGTCGAGGTGGCGGATGCTGGCATGAACATCCACAGGCTCCACCGGGTAGCCGCCCGCAAAGTGGATACAGTTGAAATACTGTGTCAGTTTCAACAGGTTCGCGCACATCTCGCGCGTGCCGGGCACCTTGGTCCCGATCTCCATATCCCAGTAATTCGGCGGTGAGGAAACATTGCCGAAGTTGATATGCCCGTCGCCGATGGTGATCTGGCGCGCCGGATTGCGCGGCATCAACGTGAAGGATGACGGCGCCTTGCCAATCATCTCCATCACGAAATCGCGGCCCATCCGCACATTCGCCCCGTCGATGGTGCACCCCGCCTCGCGCAGGATCTCGAGCGCCTCTTCGTTCAGGAATTCCACCCCGATCTCTTCGAGAATACGCATGGCGCCGTCGTGGATCGCGGCGACACCTTCGGGGCGCAGCGGCTCGACCGGTTGGTCGATCAGGCGTGGCGGGTTCCAGGGCATCTGCTCGATCACGGCATGACCGCGCCGTGCTGCGGCCCCTGCACGGCCACCCCCGCGGTTGCGACGTCGGGTTATGGTGTCGGTCATGATGTCCTCCGTCACGCGACTGGACCTCACTACGCCACGCGCGCCTGCGCGCCACCTGTCCGTTTGCGACGGGTTTGGTCGTTTTTTCCGGCTAGCCGGTCGCTTGTTTGTCGAGCCAGGCGGGCAGCACACCGATGTCCTGCAGAACCGCGACCGCATGGGGGGCCAGTTCGTCCGCCGTGGCCATCCCGGTGAGCACGGCAACACAGCGCATGCCCGCGGCCTTGCCCGCCTGCAGATCGTGGCGGCTGTCGCCGACCATAACGACTTGGTCCGGCGGCAGCCCGGTTGCTGCGCAAAAGGCGAGCAGTTGGCCCGGCGCTGGCTTGCCGCCATGGCCGCTGTCAAATCCGGCGACAAAATCGAACCGGTCCGTGACCCCGGCACCGTCCAGATGCGCCCGCGCGGGCGCCTCGGAATCATTTGTGGCCACCCCCAGCCTGAGGCCCCTGGTGCGCAGATCGTCAAGCAATGGTGCGAGCGGCACCGCCTCGGCTTGCGGGGCGCGCGCCGCTTCGGTGTTGATAAGGTCGAGCAAGGCCTCGGGTGACATGGTCGGAAATTCGGGGCCGAGCGCGTCCACAATCTCTTGGGCCGTGCCGGCAATCACCACGCTGTCGCGGGCAAAGCTGGACTGCGCCAGATCAAAGCCCACGGCCCGGCCCGCGCGCGCGGCACGCGCCTCGTCTCCGCCTGCCGCGCGGCGCAGGAACGCACCGGCCCATGCCTCCCACGTGGTGCGGAAGTCAAACAGCGTGCCGTCCTTGTCAAAGATCAGGCCCTTGATCGGCGCGTTCATGTCCAATGCATCGCTTCGCCACCGGGCAACATCGCCCGCGCGGCCATGGGCCGGTCATAGGCAAGGCCCGCCGCATCGCACATCGACTGCACCCAAGCGTCATCCATCAGGATGAAATCCAGCACCGCCCCCAGAAAGACCGGGTCCGCTGCACCGCTGCGCACGTCATCCGCGCTTGCGCCTGTCGATCCCATAAAAATCGGCAGCACATCTTCTTGACCCGTCAACCATTCCAGAGCCTTCAACCCCACCACTTCGGCGGATTCTTGCGACATCGCCACCCCAAAGCTCCTTTGCCCAGGTTTCGAAACCCTTTGTTAACCTTATGTGCCCGATACCATTACACAGCCTTTTTGGAAAATTGGAATGGTCCATGCATGGCAAGGTAATGGTCATCGATCCGATCGCGACACACCGCATCGTCCTGCGGGTGAAGCTGGCTGCAAGCCAGTACGAGGTGCTGCAGGCCTGCAGCATCGCCGACGCCATGCGGATGATCAGCCAAACGCAGCCTGACCTGATCCTGTGCGCCACCTGCCTGCCGGACGGGCGCCCGGACAAGATACTGGCCCGCCTGCGCAAGGCGGGTCTGATCGGCAAGGTGCCGGTGATTGCCATCGGCGCCGCCATGGGGTCGGACGACCGGCTGCGGCTGCTGAGTGCCGGCTTCGACGATGTGCTTTTGCGCCCGGTCGATCATCCGCTGCTGCTGGCACGTGCGCGCAGCCTGCTGCGCAGCTACGCCTCCGCCAGCGAATGGCAGTTGCGCGAGGGCACCTCGCGTGCGCTCGGCTTTGCCGAACACAGCGCGCAGTTCGGACCCGCGGCCCGTGTGCGGATCGTCACCCACACGCCACATCTGCACGCCACCATGCGGCAAGAGCTTGGGTCCCTGCTGCCCGCCAAGACCAGCGTTTGCGTGCCCAGTGATGCGGTCCAGAACGATGACGACGACGCCCCGCCGGACGCCTTCCTGCTGGTCACCACGCCCCATCGCGAACACGAGACGCTCAGCCTGCTCGCCTCACTGCGCAGCCATGCTGCCACCCGCCACAGCGTGGTCATGGTCGCCCAGGACGAGGCACCGGCACAGCTGGGCGCGCAGATGCTCGACATGGGCGCCAACGATCTGGCCCCGTTCGGTGCCACGCTCAAGGAAATCTCCATACGCCTCCGAACGCTCCTGGCGCGCAAGATGATGACGGACGCGTTGCGCGCCACGGTGCGCACGGGGATCGAGGCGGCGGTCATCGACCCGCTCACCGGCCTGCACAACCGTCGCTATGCGATGCCCCACGTCACACGCATCGCCGAACGCGCGCAGCGCACGGGCAAATCCTTTGCCCTCATGATCGCTGATATGGATCACTTCAAACGCATCAACGATCAATACGGCCACGCCGCGGGCGATGCCGTGTTGATCGAGGTGGCGGACCGTTTGCGCAGCAATCTGCGCGCGGTTGACCTTGTCGCGCGCATCGGCGGGGAAGAGTTCCTGATGGTGCTGCCCGGTGTCAGCCTCGACAACGCGCGTGCCGCCGCGACGCGGCTCTGTCGCAAGGTGGGCACGCCGGGCATTCGCATCCCCGGCCATGACCAGCCCATCAACGCGACCATCTCGATCGGGATGATCGTCTGTGACATGGAAACTGGATTGCCCCGTGGCGTCGCACTGACGGCGGAGGCGCTGCTGGATCGTGCCGATCAGGCGCTTTATGACGCCAAGGCGGAGGGGCGCAATCGCGTCACCCTCTGCCGCCCCGCGGCCTGATCACTGCTTGGGCGGCTTGCCGGTCTTGCGTCCAGGCGGGCCCTTTTTCAGCACATCCTCGACTGCATCGGCGTAGGCGCGCCGCTCGGCCAGCGACATCGCCGCGATCCGGTCCAACCACGCCTCTTGCGCCACATCCTGCACCCGGGCCACACCGTCGGCCTGCCGCGCCAGCACCGCACGGATCGCCGCGCGGTCCAACGGTTCGGACCGCAGCGCCACAAGCATGTCGTCGAACTGCGCCCGGCGGCTGCGCCGGTTGGGCAGGTCAGGCGTGCTGCGCACCTCGCCCATCACCGCGCGCCGATCCTCACGCTCCAGCGCAATGATATAGGGCAGCGCATAGCTGAGCCCAGGCCCGGTGCCGCGCAGCGGACCGTCGCCCCGCAACACCAGACCGGCCACCAGCCCGGCAATCGCAAGGTTGATGGCCAGGGAAAGCGCCAGCAGGACCTTGACCCAAAGCGGGCTCCGGGCGCGTGTGTTCGTCTCAGTCATCCTAGCCTTCCTCGAAATCCCAGCCGTTCACGCTGTAGCCCAGAGTGTCGTCATAATAGCTGCCGTAATCGCCCAGCCACAACGCGTCGAGCCCTGTGGGGCTGAGCGCGCCCAGCCCCACCGCAAAGCCCACCGCCGTCGCCGCCACCAGACCGCCCACCGACAGCCAGCCACCCAAGCCCGACAGCACCTGCTGGACCAGACCCTCGCGCGGTTGCACGCCACCGGGGGGCGGCATTGCCGCCTCGGCGTCGGCCAGAACGCGCGCCATCAGGTCACCCGACGGGTCCGGCACGGGGGCCTTGCCCACGTCATCCAGCAGGCTCTCCACCCAATCTGTCCTGTCCCGCGGATCCGTCATCTCATCTCATCCTTCGTATCCAAGGGCAGCCGCCTGCCCTTTGAGTGCGGCGCCAAGCGCCCGTTTGCCCCGCGACGTCAGGCTTTCCACCGCCTCGACGCTCACGCCCAACTGGTCGGCAATCTCCGGGTTCGACGCGCCCTCGAAATGGCGCAGCATCACCGCGAGGCGCTGCCGTTCCGGCAATGACGCAAGGGCCGCCGACAGCGCATCGCGCCGCGCGCGGCCCAGCATCCGCTCTTCGGCACCGGGCGCGGGATCCAGCGGCTCTGCCACCTCATCCAGCGCCACCGGGCCGCGCGGGCGACGCCGCAGCCGGTCGGTGCACAGGTTGGCGACCACACGGTAGAGCCACGTGGTCACCTTCGCCTCGCCCGTGCGCCAGTCTGGCGCGATCTTCCACAGGCGCATCATCGCCTCCTGGGCGACATCCTCCGCCTCGGCCCGGTCACCGAGCAGACGCACGGCCTGCGCATAGGCGCGCGGCGTCAGGCGCAGCGTCAGCACCCGCGCGGCCGCTGCATCGCCGCGCGCATAGCGCGCCAGCAGCGCCGCCTCGTCCCGACCATCGGTATCCTGGGCATCAAAGGGCATTGTCATCTTTGTATTGGGCTAGCGTGCCCCTGCCCCCTTCGACAAGGGGCAAGGGCGGTGCAACATCAGTCGGTGCCGTTCCGCCCACCGCGGCGCTCGCGAAAACGCTCGCGTGCCGCGTCGAACTCGGCCTGCGTTATCGTGCCACTGTCGTCGGCATCCATCCGGTCAAAGATCCGGCCAGCATTGCGCCGCTCGGTCAACTCTTCGGGCGACAGCTGCCCATCGCCGTTGGCATCCATCCGCTCGATCATCCGGGCGGCCCGGTCGGAGGCACGCGCGGCGGCCTGCGCCTCAAGCTCGGCCTGGCTCAGCAGGCCGTCGCCATTGGCATCCGCCGCGTCGAACCGGGCCGCACCGCGGTCCTGCAACTCTTCACGCGTCAACTCACCGTTGCCGTCGGTGTCCAGGGTGGAAAAGTCGGGGCCTTGCCCGCGCGCCACGGCGCTCACGCTGGTCACAGCAGTGGCGGCCAAGGCAACCACGAGGATAAAGGCTGTACGTTTCATTTGGTTTACTCCGTTTTTCTAGCACCGGCACCTGCTCTGTGCGTGCCGAATACCGATCAAACGGGGGCTGCCTGTGTTTCCGTCGAAATAATTTGCGAAACGTGCCCGCGGCGCGACATCGGGACGCAAGGACAGATTGCGACATTCCGGTTTTGGCCGCGCAGGCGCAGGGTTACGCCATCGAACAGGCGGGCGGCCCCATGCGACATGAGCACATCACACGGCACGATCACGAGACCGAAGCCGAGGCCAAGGCGACGCGGCCCATGCGGTCTGCGCTGCTGCGCGGTTGGCGGCGGCGCTGCCCCCGGTGCGGGCGGGGTGCGCTGCTCAAAGGGTACCTCAAGGTCGGCAGCAGTTGCCCGGTGTGCAAGCTCGACTATTCGCACCACCGCGCCGATGACGGGCCGGCCTACCTGACCATCCTGCTGGTGGGGCACCTGATGGCGCCGCTCCTGCATTTTGTGTTTGTCACCTGGCGGCCCGAGCCGCTGATCCTGTTCACGATCTTTGCAGTTGGATGTGTGGGCCTGTCGCTTTACCTTCTGCCCAGATTGAAGGGGGCGATTGTCGGGTTCCAATGGGCCCGCGCCATGGGCGGGTTTGACCAGCACGGCTGACCTGCGCGCCCCGGCAAGGGGCCGCATGAGCATCGACAAAAGCCAGATCCGCGACGCCGCCACCGTCATCGTCCTGCGCAACACCGACACGACGCCGCGCATCCTGATGGGGCAACGCGGGGCCAAGGCCGCCTTCATGCCCAACAAGTTCGTCTTTCCCGGCGGGGCGGTGGATGCGGGCGATGCCGCCGTGCCATTGGGCACCGGATTGCCCACCGCCTGCGCCACCCGGCTGGATGATGACAGTGTGCCGGGCCTGGGCCCGGCCCTTGCGGCCGCAGCGGTGCGCGAGCTTTTCGAGGAAACCGGCCAGGTGCTGGGCACACCCGGGGACTGGCCGGATGCGCCCGTTGATTGGCAAGCCTTTGCGGCCACTGGGCACCGGCCCCACGCCGGCGCTCTGCGCTTTGTCTTTCGCGCGCTCACACCACCCGGTCGCCCGCGCCGCTTTGACGCGCGGTTTTTCACCGTGTCGGCGGATGCGCTCGCCTCGGATCCGGACGATTTTTCCGCCGCCTCCGATGAGCTGTCGCACCTGCAATGGGTCGATCTGGCTCAGGCACGCCGCTTTGACATGCCTTTCATCACCGAGGTGGTGCTGAGCGAGGTACAAGCCCAGCTTGAGGGCGCGCCCGCGCCCACATCCGTCCCGTTTTTCAAGAACAATGACGAGGAAAGCCTGTTTCTGCGCCTGCGCGGCCAGCCGATGACCGACTAGATCACGAGAATCAGCGTCAGGATCGACGCCATCAGGATCCCCATTCCCGCAAGCTCGCGCCGCGTGATCGCCTCGCGAAAGATCAGGATCGAGGCGAGCCCGCTGAACACCAGCTCGATCTGGCCCACCGCGTTGACATAGGCCGCGTTCTGCAGCGTGAACGCCGTGAACCAGCAGAAGGACCCCGCCATCGACATCAGCCCGACCCAGACCGCGACGCGGCGCGCGCCCCACACCGCGCGCACCTGTCCCGGATCGCGCCAACGCAGCCACAGCACCATGGCCACGGTCTGCATCGCGGTGACCGCGGCGAGCGTCAGACCGGCGCGGGCAAAGGGATCGTCAAGCGCGAGGCTCAGCGACGCGCCGCGGTAACTCACACCCGAGATCGCAAACAGGAACCCCGCCCCCAGCCCCAGCCCCGCCGCGCGGTTCATCAGGTCGCGCCAGCCAAAGCGCGCCAATTCCGGCGGGACCGACAACAGCAGGACCCCCACCAGACCAATCGCAATCGCCCCGAACCCCCAGACAGACACCGTATCGCCCAGCAAGAGCCATCCGCTCAGCACAGCCTGCATTACGGCCGTCTTCTGAAACGTGACCCCGACGGCAAAGTTGCGTGCCTTGAACAGCATCACCACCGCGACCGTGGCGAGGATCTGCGCCACACCGCCCATCGCCGCGTAGACCCAAAAGGTCGGCGGCATCGCCGGTAGGCTTTGGCCCGAAGCGGTGAGGTAGAGCGCAATGCCAACCGCCACGAGCGGGGCGGAATACAAAAACCGCGCCAGCGTCGCGCCTGCCGCACTCAGCGTGCCCAGCGACAGCTGCCGTTGCAGCATGAACCGCAGCGTTTGGAAAAACGCCGCCGCCAGCGTGATCGGGATCCAGAGGGTCATCCCCCTCTATCGATCATCCCTTGGATGAGGGCCAGAGCGGATGCGGCACGGGGTCCTTGGCCCGCAGCGCGTAGCGGGCGAACACATCGCGATACGAGCTGTAGCGGTACCCCTCGTTGCATCCCAGATACCGTCCCTTATGCGCGGCATAGAGCGCAGGCAGACGGTACCACGGCACCCGTGGGTGCATGTGATGAACGACATGGAAGTTGTTGTTCAGAAACAGAAAGGCCAGCAGGCCACGATCCTCGACAATCACCGTGCGGCCCCGCGCCTTTTCATGCGCCTGATGTTCGAGGAAGGTGCGGATTTTCAGGATCGACAGCGCGCAGTAGCAGCAGATCAGGTACTGCCACAACGCCATGGGTGAGGCTGCGATCACGCCTAGCACCAGCACGACGCCGGGCACGTGCAGCACCCAGCCCAGCAGCACCTGACGGTCGCCGCGCCGGATCGCGCGCCCGTCCTGCGCCATGAATGTCGCCTGGGCCACCACCGGCCCCACCGCCATGCGGCCCAGAAGCGTATTGTTGAGCGCCAGCACCCGCTGCCGCCAGCGCGGCAGTGCGGCCCAGACGTCCGGATCTAGATAGTTCGTCTCGGGATCGTCATAAGGATCGGTCAGGTTCGCATCCTGATGGTGCGCCAAATGCGTGTCACGGAACCGGATGTAGGGGATGAAGAGGCCCGGGTTCACGATCACCAGCGCCTCGTTCACCCTGCGCGACGGGAACGGGTGGCCGTGCAGCACCTCATGGCTCAGCGACGCGTGCAAGACCAGCGCCAGCACCACGACGACACTGGCCAGCAGCGGGACTGCCGCCAGCACCCAGACACCCAAGCACAGCGCCGCCAGACATCCCGCAAACAGCAAAACTGTCGTCCATTCAATACGATACGGCAGGGATTTGGGCACATGGCGAGTGTTTGCGCGCTGCGACATCTGGGGCCTTTTCGACGATGTATGAGACCTGTCTGATGTACCCTGCGCGCAGCTGTGCGAGAATTCCGAATATTGTTAACACTACCCGCATATGATGATAAATATCACGATATGAGTGATATCATCGACAAACATGCCCGCGCGACGCTGTTTCGCGCCCGCCTTTCCACCGCGATGGCCGAGCAGGCCATGACACAAAGCGGGCTTGCCCGCCTCATCCGCGCCGACCGCTCGACCATCAGCCAGGCGCTGAGTGATGACGGCACGCGCCTGCCCGGCGCGCATGTTGTGGGTGCGTGCGCGCAGGCGCTAGGCGTGTCGGCCGATTGGCTCATGGGTCTGTCGGACCGGCCCGAAAGCGCCTCCGCCCTCACCGCGATGGCGCTGACCCTGACCGAGGCGCCCCGCGCGCTGATCGATGAACGCATCTTTGCCTGGCACCAGGAATCCGTCGGCTACAAGATCCGCCATGTGCCCGCGGGCCTGCCCGACATGCTCAAGACCAGCGAGATGCTGGCGTGGGAATACGGGCCCCATCTGGGCCGCACGACCACGCAGGCGATCAACGCCTCACGCGACCGGCTGAACTGGATGCGCGCCTCGCCCTCGGATTACGAGATTGCGATGCCGATCTACGAAATCGACAGCTTTGCGCGCGGCACCGGCTATTATGGCGACCTGCCCGAGGATACGCGCGCCGCGCAGCTCGACCACCTGCAGGAACTGACCGACCAGCTCTATCCGCGGCTGCGCCTCTACCTTTACGACGCACGGCGGCTTTATTCGGCGCCGGTGACGGTGTTCGGCCCCCTGCTGGCGGTGCTCTATTCCGGGGGGCACTACCTCGCCTTTCGCGACCGTGAACGGATCGAGACCCTGACAGGCCATTTCGACCAGCTGGTGCGCGAGGCGCAGTATACGGCGCGCGACATGTCGGATCATTTCGCGCAGCTGCGCGACGCGCTTTAGGGCCGCTGGCCCACCGCCCGACCGACGCCCTCGGGCACCGGCAACGCCGCGTGCGCCGCCGCAATCCGCGCCAGCGTCGCGGCAATGGCGGGTGCCGGTTCCGACGGTTTGCGGGTCTGGAGGCTCACATGCAGCAGGAAATGCTCCGCCGTGGCCAGCAGCCTGTCACCCGCGCGCATCTCGTGCCACAGGTGCAGCTTTTTGCCCGCGCCGCTTAGCACACGCGTCACCACCTCGATCCGCCTACCGGCATGCACCTCGTCGAGGTGCCGCAAATGCGTCTCGGCGGTAAAGTAGCTGCCGCCGGTCGCGATATAGTCCGCATCGCACCCGATCAGCGCCATGAACCGGTCCGTCGCATCGCCAAAGGCCTGCAGATACCGCGCCTCGTTCATGTGCCCGTTGTAATCCGTCCAATCCAGCGGCACGGTCCGGCGCACGGTAGGAATGGGCCCGCTCACATCGTCGGGCACCGTGTCCAGCCCCGTGGCCGCCGCAAGGACGCCATCATGGGCGTTCAGCACGGCCCCGGCCCCCCAATCCGTCTGCTTGAGCGCGCGCATCAGCCCCACCAGGTTGTCATCCCGCGCGCGCAACATCTCGGGAATGGTCATATGCCCCGACTGCGCATCCGACTGGCCCGCGATCAGATCCACCAGGTCATCCGTGAATTCGGGCACATCCATCAGCTTGGTCCAGGGCCACTGCAGCGCGGGGCCGAACTGCGCCATGAAATGGCGCATCCCCGCCGCGCCTCCGGCGGTGCGGTAGGTGTCGAACAGCCCCATCTGCGCCCAGCGGATGCCGAACCCCATGCGGATCGCCTCGTCGATCTCTTCGGTCGTGGCGACGCCGTCCTTGACCAGCCACAGCGCCTCGCGCCACACAGCCTCGAGGAAGCGGTCGGCGATATGCGCATCGATCTCCTTGCGCACATGCAGCGGGAACATCCCCAGCCCGCGCAGCACGTCCTGCGCCTGCGTCAGCAGCGCGGCATCCGTCGCGGGCGACGGCACCACCTCGACCAGGGGCATGAGGTACACCGGGTTGAACGGGTGGCAGACCATGATCTGCCTGGGCCGGGCCGCACCCGCCTGCAGCTCGCTGGGTTTGAAGCCGCTGGTGGAAGATCCGATGATCGCCGCCGCCGGGCACGCCGCCTGCACCTCGGCCAGAACGCTGTGCTTGATCTCGAGCCGTTCGGGCACGCTCTCCTGTATCCACGCGGCACCGGCGACGGCCTCGGCCACATCGGCGTGAAAGCTCAACCGCCCCTCGGGCGGCAGCGCCACATCGGTCAGCCCCGGCAGCGCGCGCCGGGCCTGATCCAGCACGGGCGCCAATGTCGCCTCTGCGTCCGGGCTCGGGTCAAAGACCCGCACGTCCCAACCGTTCAACAGGAACCGCGCGGCCCAGCCGCCACCGATCACCCCGCCGCCAATGATGGCTGCCACCTGCGCCATGTCCCGTTCCTCCCCACGCATCAGAATGTGCCGTCAGGCACGGTCAACCAGATCACGAACATCAGCGCCGACATCCCGACATAGACCAGCGCCGCCAGCATGCTCTCATCCATCAGCATCGCCGTGCCGACCAGGGCCGCAATCCACCCCACGGCAATCACAAGCGCGGCGTAGAACAGGATCGGCACCAGCGGCCCGACCAGGCCCAGCGCCACGACGGCCACGAGGCCCCACCACCAGGGCCGCTCCATCAGCATGAACGCAGTAAAGGCCGCAAGCGCCGGGATGCCGCCAAGGATCAGCACGGTCGACATCAGTGCGACATCCGCATCTGCGCCGGATCAAAGCCGGAAAACGCCAGCACCTGCTGCGCCGCCGCGATCCTGTCGGCACCCCCCTGCGGTGCACGGTCCAACACCCAGGCAAAGCGGCCCGCTGAATCGCCCACCGCCGCCGTGCGGTAGCCTTCGTCGATCCAGACGACGACCGGGCGCAGGTCTTCTCCACCGTTCGGGTTAAGCACCAGGTCGGCCCCGGGCACGTCCGTCTCGGCCCGCCAATCCTCACGGGTGATCCGACATGGGCCGCCATCCGTGGCGCACACCTCCTGCTCGAACCGCCAGATGACATCTTCGGCCACAGCGCGCCGCTCAATCCGCAGTGGCGCAGGCCCCCGGCTGATCACCCCCCGTACAAACCAGGGCCCGGCAAACCGCGCGTCGTCATAACGGCTGGTCACACCAATCGGTGCTGTCGGATTGCGCAAGGGGATGGCTTCATCCACCACGGCCCGCTCAGCGACACAGCCCGCCAGCACCATCGCCAAGACCGCCGCCGCACCAAACCGGTACACAGCTTGTGCACGGCGTGTGTCCGCCCGGTGCACCGCAGCAGTCACGTGCGCGGCGCCCGCTTGACCAGCCCCAGTTTCTCACGCACCTCCGCCGGTCCGATGACCCGCGCGCCCATGTTCTCGATGATCGTCCCGGCCCGCTCCACAAGCTGCCAGTTCTGTGCCAGCACCCCCTTGTCCAGCCACAGGTTGTCCTCCAGCCCCACGCGCACATTGCCCCCGGCCAGCACCGCGGCAGCGGCATAGGCCATCTGGTTGCGCCCCAGGGCGAACGCGGAAAATGTCCAGTCGTCGGGCACATTGTTCACCATCGCCATAAAGGTGTTGAGGTCATCGGGTGCCCCCCATGGCACACCCATACACAGCTGCACCAGCGCCGGCGCCTCGAGCACACCGTCCTGAACCAGCTGTTTTGCATACCACAAATGCCCGGTGTCAAAAGCCTCGATCTCCGGCTTGACTCCCAGCTCGGTCATCATGCTGCCCATCGCCTGCAACATGCCGGGTGTGTTGGTCATCACATAATCGGCCTCGGCGAAATTCATCGTCCCGCAATCCAACGTGCAGATCTCGGGCAGGCAGTCCGCGATATGCGCCACCCGCTCCGCCGCACCGACCATATCGGTGCCATCGACCAGGGGCAGCGGCGTGTCCGGCCCGCCAAAGACCATGTCGCCGCCCATCCCGGCCGTGAGGTTCAGCACGACATCCACGTCCGCGTCGCGAATGCGCGACGTCACCTCACGATAAAGGTCAAGGTCCCGGCGCGGCGCCCCCGTCTCCGGATCCCGCACATGGCAATGCACGATCGCCGCCCCCGCCTTGGCCGCGGCAATGGCGCTCTCGGCGATCTGCGCGGGCGACCGCGGCACATGCGGGCTGCGGTCCTGCGTGCCCCCCGACCCGGTCACGGCACAGGTGATAAAGACCTCTCGGTTCATGGTCAGTGGCATGGCGTCCTCCCCGTCATTACGCCGGACCCTCGCAAATCCGCCCCGCCCCTGCCAGCCGGAAAACGAAACGTCATGCCGCAAACACGCCCCCTCACTTTGCCAGGTAAACGCCCCCCGAAGGACCGCTCAACCATAAGGCACCACCACAGGCATGACGGGGTCGGCCCGCCCTCCCGCTTCCTTCCCCCGAGGGGAAGGCCAGGATGGGGGTCACCGGCCAGGTCGCGCGCCGCGCATGCGGCTCAATGGGACATCGGCTCACTGGGACATCGGCTCAATAGGGCATCGGGTGATCGCGGTAGGCCGTCGCAATCTCGGCCATCACCTCATCGCTCAGGGTCACATCCGCCGCTCCCAGCGCCAGCTCCAACTGGTCCGGCCGCGTGGCCCCAAAGATCACCGAACACATGAAGGGCCGCGTCAGACACCAGGCGAGCGCCATCTGCGACGGATCCAGCCCGTGCCGCGCGGCAATCTGCACATACGCATCCACCGCACCAAAGACCCGTTCCGACTTGCGCCCGCCCATCTCCGGGCTCAACGACATGCGCGAGCCTTCGGGTACTGCACCGTTCTGATACTTGCCGGTCAGAAACCCCGCGCCCAGCGGCGAAAACGACAGCAGGCCCACATCCTCATGCACGCTCAGCTCGGCCATGTCGGTGTCATAGAGGCGGCACAGCAGCGAATACTCGTTCTGCACCGATGCCACCCGCGGCCCGCCGATCCGTTCGGCTGCGGCAAGCCACTGCGCCGTGCCCCAGGCGCTTTCGTTGGACAGGCCAAAGGCGCGGATCGTGCCCCGCTCGACCTCCCGCTGCAAGGCGCCCAGGCAATCCTCCATGTTCTGGATGATTTCCTCCGTCCCCTCGCCAGTCGGGTTGTAGCCCCAGTTCTGCCGAAACATGTAGCTGCCCCGGTTGGGCCAGTGGAACTGGTAGAGATCGATGTAATCCGTCTTGAGCCGCCGCAGCGACCCCTCGACCGCCGCCGGGATGGTTTCCGCCGTGATCGGCGCGCCCTCGCGCACATGCGCCAGCCCCTGACCCGAATGCTTGGTCGCCAGGATCACAGCATCGCGCCGCGACACCCGCTCGAACCACAACCCGATGATCCGCTCGGTCCGGCCGATGGTCTCGGCACTCACCGGGTTCACCGGATACATCTCGGCCGTGTCCATGAAATCCACGCCCGCATCCAGGGCCATCTCGATCTGGGCATGGGCCTCTTCGACGCTGTTCTGCGTGCCCCAGGTCATCGTGCCCAGGCACAAGGCCGACACCTCGATGCCCGTCCGTCCAAGTTGGCGTCGTTCCATGATCTGTCCTCATCCCGCTGGCCTTCGGGCGAGCCTAGCGAAGCGCTCGTGACCTGCAAGGGAACCGCTCGGATTTTTTCCGCCCTTCGATATTGAGAACAAATGCGGAACGCACTATCCTTTCCCCATGTCCATTCCCGCCGCCCTCTACGCCACCCGCAGCGCTGGTGCGCGCCCCTGCCTGCCGCTCCTGCCCGAGGCGGCACAGCACGGCGCAGGCGACGGGCTGGCCCTGGGCCGTGTGCACGAGGCCTGCGGCCCGGCCCGGCACCGCATGGCCCTGTGGCTCGCCGCCCAGACGCGGGGCGAGGTGCTGTGGATCGCCCCCGAGTGGAGCGCCGATACGCTGAACCCCTGCGGGATCATGCCCTTTGTCGATCCGGGCCGCCTGATCCTGGTGCAACCCAAACGGGCCGAGGATGTGCTGTGGAGCATGGAAGAGGGGCTGCGCTCGGGCGCCATCAGCCTTGTCGTGGCCGACCTGCCCGGCCTGCCCGCGCTGACACCCGTGCGGCGCATGCATCTGGCCGCCGAGGCCGGCGGATCCAAGGGCGGCCCGGCCCCGCTGGGCCTCCTGCTCACCCCCGGCAGGGGGGGCGCGCAGGGGGTGGAAAGCCGTTGGCACCTGGCGCCCGATCACCGCGCCCGCCCCGGCGCCTGGCAGCTCAGCCGCCTGCGCGCCCGCATGGCACCGGAACAAAGCTGGCAGGTGGCCCGCGTGCCAGGCCAGCCGCTGCCCCGCCTCACCGGCCCGCTCAAGAGCACATGCAATCAATCCTCCGTGTCAGCCGATTAAATCGGCCGCTGCCGTGTTACCTCATCAGACACGCGACATCGGAGGATCCTGTCCCAATGCACCGCCGCCATTTTCTTGCCCTCGGCCTTGCCGCCCTTGCCCGGCCCGCCCTCGCCGCGCCAACACCCTACCGGCTGGGGCCGGGGGGTGCGACGATCACCTACCTGTTCACCCTCAACGGTGGCGAGGTCAAAGGCACCGTGCCCGTGGGCCGCGCCAACCTGCGGATCGATCCCGGCAATCTCGCCGCCTCCACCGCGGATGTGACCGCTGACATCCGGCGCGCCCGCACCGGGCTGATCTTTGCCACCGAGGCGCTCAAATCCGCATCCGTGCTGAACGCCGACCGCTTCCCCGAAGCCCGCTTTACCTCGACCCGCGTGATCCTCGGCGCCGGAGGGCGCATCTCGGGCGGCGCCACGATCGAAGGCAACCTGACCCTGCGCGGCGTCACCCGGCCCGTGCGTTTCGCGGCCGAATTGTTTCGCAAGCGCGGCAGCGCACCGGATGATCTGAGCGCGCTCGACGTGCGCCTGCAGGGCCGCGTCAACCGCAGCGATTTCGGCGCCATCGGCTATGCCGATCTGGTTGAGGACCGCGTCGGCATCGACATCCGCGCGGATATCCTCGCCGCCTGAGCGGGCCCCGGAAAACGACTTCGTTTTCCAGCCGTTTTCCGACACGGAAAACGCGCCCCGCACAAATCGGGCGCATTCGTCAAAAACGACGCCCAGCGGTCAACTATCCGCTAGGCGCTTGCACAAAAAAGGCGCATGGATGTGCAGGTCATGCGCCTGCTCATCTCCTTTGCCGCCCTGTTTTTGTCCGTTGTCCTGCTGCAGCTCAGCTCCGGCGCGCTGGGGCCTCTCGATGCGCTTTCCGGTCTGGCGCTGGACTTTTCCCGACAAGAGATCGGCATCCTCGGCTCCGCCCACTTCCTGGGCTTTTTCATCGGCTGCTGGTGGGCGCCGCGTCTGATGGGCAGCGTCGGCCATTCGCGTGCCTTTGCCGCCTTCACGGCCGCCGGCGCCATCGGCCTGCTGGCCCATATGCTCATCGTCGATGCGATGGCCTGGGCGGTGATGCGCGTCGCCTCCGGCTTGTGCGTCGCGGGCTGCTATACGGTGATCGAGGCCTGGCTGCAGGCCAAGGTCACGAATGAGACCCGCGGCCGCGCCATGGGCACCTACCGCGTGGTCGATATGGGCGCGTCGCTTGTCGCGCAGCTCTTTATCGGGGTGCTCGAACCGGCGAGCTATGTCAGTTACAACCTGCTTGCCATCATCTGCTGCGCCGCCCTTCTGCCGCTCACCCTCACGACCGTGCGCCAGCCCGAGACGCCCGCCGCCCCGCGGCTGCGCCCCCGCCTTGCCGCCACCCGCTCGCCCCTGGCCGCAGCGGGCGTGGTCGTCGCCGCATTGTCCAGCGCCTCCTTTCGCATGGTCGGCCCCGTCTATGGTCAGGAGGTCGGCCTGAGCACCGGCCAGATCGCCTGGTTCATGGCCGCCTTCGTGTTGGGCGGCGCGCTCGCGCAATACCCCATCGGCTGGCTGGCCGACAAACATGACCGCCGCTGGGTGCTGATCTGGCTGTCGGGTGCGGCCATGCTCAGCTGCGCCGTGACCGTCGGTGCCGCGGGCCTGGGCACTGCGGGCATCATGATCGCCGCCGGGTTCTTTGGTCTGACGACCTTTCCCATCTACTCGGTCGCTGCGGCCCACGCGCACGACTTTGCCGACAGCTCCGAACGGGTCGAGCTGTCTGCGGCGCTCATGTTCTACTTCGCGCTCGGTGCCATCGCCGCACCGTTTACGGCCTCGGCCCTGATCGACGCCTATGGTCCATCCGCCCTTTTTGCGATGATCGCGGTGGGGCATGCCGGCCTCATCGTCTTTGGCCTCGCCCGGATGCGCGCCCGTGCCACGCCCGACAAACGCACCCGCTACATCTACGCCCCGCGCACATCCTTCCTGATCGGGCGGCTGACCGGCCGGTCGCGCGAGCGCGACTAGAGGGGGCCTTCCCCCGCCCTGCGCACGCTGCTAGACCGGCGCAAATTCCAGCCGGACGAGCCCATGCAGCGCCACCTCATCACCTCCGCCATTCCCTACATCAATGGCATCAAACACCTCGGCAACCTGGTGGGCAGCCAGCTGCCCGCCGATCTCTACGCCCGCTTTCAGCGCGCACGCGGCAACGAGGTGCTGTTTCTCTGCGCCACGGATGAGCACGGCACGCCCGCCGAATTGGCGGCCGCCAAGGCGGGCAAACCGGTGGCCGACTACTGCGCCGAGATGCATGCCGTGCAATCCGAGCTGGCCCGCGGTTTCCGTCTGTCCTTCGATCACTTTGGCCGGTCGTCGTCGCCGCAAAACCACGCGCTCACCCAGCACTTTGCCGGGCGTCTTGCCGATGCGGGTCTGATCCGCGAAGTGTCCGAACGTCAGGTCTATTCCCACGCCGACGGCCGCTTTTTGCCCGACCGCTACATCGAAGGGACCTGCCCCAATTGCGGCTATGACCGCGCCCGCGGCGATCAGTGCGAAAACTGCACCAAGCAATTGGACCCGACCGACCTGATCGAGCCGCGCTCCGCGATCTCGGGCTCCACCGATCTCGAAGTGCGCGAGACCAAGCATCTCTACCTGCGCCAGTCCGCGTTGAAAGACGATCTCGACGCGTGGATCGACACCAAATCCGACTGGCCCCTGCTCACCACCTCCATCGCCAAAAAGTGGCTGCATGACGGCGACGGCCTGCAGGATCGCGGCATCACCCGCGACCTCGACTGGGGCATTCCCGTCCGCCGCGGTGACGCCGACTGGCCCGGCATGGAAGGTAAGGTGTTCTATGTCTGGTTCGACGCGCCCGTCGAATACATCGCCTGCGCGGGCGAATGGGCCGAGGCGCAGGGTGGCGCGGACTGGGAACGCTGGTGGCGCACCGACAAGGGCGCGGAGGACGTCCGCTATACCCAGTTCATGGGCAAGGACAATGTGCCCTTCCACACGCTCAGCTTTCCCGCGACGATCCTGGGGTCGGGCGAGCCGTGGAAGATGGTCGATCACCTGAAGTCCTTCAACTACCTCAACTACGATGGCGGCCAATTCTCGACAAGCCAGGGCCGCGGCGTATTCATGGATCAGGCGCTGGACATTCTGCCTGCCGATTATTGGCGGTGGTGGCTGCTGGCGAATTGCCCCGAGACATCCGACAGCGAATTCACATGGGAGCTGTTCCAGCAGGGGGTTAACAAGGATCTGGCCGACGTATTGGGCAATTTCGTGAGCCGTGTGACCAAATTCTGCCGCTCGAAATTCGGCGAGGCCGTACCCGAAGGCGGTATCCCCGGCCCGCTGGAGGAAGCCCTCATAACCGAGCTGCGCGCGCGACTGGACGCGTACACGTCCCATATGGAGAATATGGAGGTTCGGAAATCAGCGCAGGAATTGCGGGCGATCTGGGTCGCGGGCAACGAATACCTGCAAGCCGCGGCCCCTTGGTCGACGATCAAGACGGACGAGGCGCAAGCAGCCATGCAGATCCGCCTGGGCCTCAACCTGATTGCGTTCTATGCCGCCCTTGCCGCACCCTTCCTGCCGGACACGGCCGAAGCGCTTGGAAATACGCTTGGCATCGACGTCTCAGCCTGGCCGTCGGACGTGGCACAAGCGTTGCAGATGCTCGAGGCGGGGCATGCGTTTACCGTGCCCGAGAACCTCTTTGCCAAGATCGACGATGATGCGCGCGCCGCGTGGGAAGAGCGGTTTTCCGGGACGCGCTGAGACCGGGACGCCCGTGCGGTGCGCCAGCTCAGAACTCCTCCCAGCCGGTTGTGTCGATCTCAACCTCGTCCGCGAGGGCCAAGGCGGCCGACCCGGCCACCGACGCAACGCTGGCCGCTCGCGGTTTCGGTGCCGGCGCAGGTGCAGCGACGGGCGCGGCATGAGCGGATTCGCCAAGCGCGAACCGTGACACCGCGGCACTCAGCGCGTCGGCTTCCGACATGAGCGCATGGCTCGCGGCTGTCGTTTCTTCGAACATCGCGGCGTTTTGCTGGGTCACCTGATCGAGCTCGTTCATTGCCACATTGATTTCGTTGAGACCGGACGATTGCTGGCGCGCTGACGTTGCGATTTCGGCAACGCGCGACGAGATGTCCGACACGGAGGTCACAATCGATGCAAGCGCAGCGCCGGTCTGATCCACGAGGTCCACCCCTTGCTGGACCTGTTCACTAGATGTGGAGATCAATGTGTTGATCTCGCGCGCCGCCTCTGAGGACCGTTGCGCCAGGGCGCGCACCTCAGTGGCGACGACGGCAAAGCCGCGGCCGGCCTCGCCCGCGCGCGCGGCTTCCACGCCGGCATTGAGCGCCAGGAGATTGGTCTGAAAGGCGATGTCATCGATGACGGAGGTGATTTTCGAGATTTCGTGGGACGAGTTCTTGATCCCATCCATGGCCGTCACGGCCTTGCGGGCAATCTCGCCGCCCTCTTCGGCGTTGAGCTGCGCGTTCTCCGACATCTGGCTCGCCGCATCCGCCCCTTCGGCAGCGGAACGGACGGATGTTGTCAGTTCGTCAAGCGCGGCAGCCGTCTGTTCCAGCGTCGCCGCCTGCTTTTCAGTGCGGCGCGACAGGTCATCAGCCGCACTGGTGATCTCGCCGGTTTCGCCGCGGATGGACGTCACATTTTGCGTGACCGCGCCCACGGCGTCTTTCAACCCCGCGACCGCGGAATTGAAATCGCGCCGCAGCGCCTCGTAATCCGATGGAAACGCATCGGAAATCTCGGTCGTCAAATCCCCCGAGGACAGGCTGCGCAATCCGGCGCCAAGCGCATCGACCACCTGTTTTTGCTCCGACGCAGTCTGTGCCTGCACTTCGCGCGCGGTGCGAATGTTCGTTTCGGCTTCGGTCACATCCGAGCCGAGCAGGATCACGCGTTCGATCGTGTCGTCATCGGCGCGGACAAAGATGAAACCACCGTCGATGACAAGGGCGTCCGCCGCGTCGACCTGCAAATCGAACTTGCCGTGCAAGGGACGTCCCGCCCGCAGCATCGCCAGGATCTCGCCGCGATTCGTGCCGCCCGACTGATCAGCGGCAAGCAGCGTCTCGACATCGAGGCTTCTCGCTGTCTCGTCGGTCATGCCAAGCTTTGCGGCGGCAAAGTCATTCAGGCCAGTCACCCGTCCAGCCGGATCGAATTCGATCCGCAATTGCGTGATGTCGATACCACCCAGCAGCGCAGCATTGCGTTGCGAGACTGTCCGGTCGCTCCACTCCACGACTGCGCCGATGGTTCGCCCTTTCAGGTCGCACGCCCGATTGATCTTGATCGCGACATGGCGCTCTCCCAACCGGGCGACGATCGCGCATGGATCGGGCAAATCCTTGGCCGTGCGACATGGCCCCAGCACCCGGGCCACGTCTGCCTGTGTTGCCAGGGAGGTTCCGACAAGCGCTGCCAGGTCCTGTCCGGGCCAGGTCGGGCCCAGATCTGCCCACACCTCCTCCAGCAGCTCACAGCAGGCAGGGTTGACGTATTTTATGCACAATGCCTCATCAACGATCATCATCGGTGCGCTCGACCCTTCGTAGGCAGCACTCTTGAACGCTGCCTCGCGCTGCGCCGTTTTCGCCTTGGCCAAGGCATCCCGGAACGCGGTCAATTGGGTGGCCATCTGGCCAACTTCGTCAGCTCGTTTTGAATGAGGGATTTCGGTGTCGTAATCCTTCTGGGCGACGCGCCGCATGGCCTCGCCCAATGCGCCCAGAGGGCGCGACATCGCGTACCACAGAAAAAGCGACATGAGCGCGAGCGCACCGCCAAGGATCGCCAAACCCAACAAAATCTCGACAATTATGTCGTCCATCAGCGCACCGAGCTTATGCTCTTTCGACCATACGGTCACAACGCTCCCGGCAATGGCATCGCCATCGCCAAAGAAGGAAGGAGACGCGACAACCAGACCATCCTCCGACACCGCACGTTCGCCTGTCTCGAGCACCGCGGCATTCAAGGCGCGAACGGTGTCCAGCATCGTATCAAGACCATCCGTCGCATAAAGCGCCACGCCAGCTTCGTTGAGCACAAAGACTTCGCGCACATCCTCACCCGCGGTGGCAATCGTGCCATCGGCAATTGCGGTGATGGCGTTTTCGTTGCCGAACTTGATCGACCCACCCATCTGAAGCGCGAGAAGGTCGGTGACATCCACTGCCCTCGCCGAGAGCGAAGTGCGCAGCTGATCGCGCGCATTGTTCGCGCTCAAAACCATAATGGACGCCACAACGACCGCAGCCGCAAGGCCTGCAATCAACGTCGTTTTGACTAGGAGACTGTCCAACTTTGCCACCATGTGGCGCGTGCGCGTCAGTACGTTCATCAATACACCCTTGGTTTCGCCGACCTGCACCAGACCTGCACCGGCCGGTGTTGGGGGTTGGTCATAGGGTGGGTGTCTTACTGCGCGATTAATCGGGATTGCGATTCTTGCACTTTGGCTGAGCGGGCTGTCAGAGGTGGTTGTGACCATTTGGCGCGGCCCGTAGGTCCGCTGTGACGACACCGACGTCGATTGCTATTTCGCGCCGGTAGTACCGAGTTTGCCACAACGCGCGCGTCATTTGCTGTGCGGTTGCCTGCACTCTAGCGCGCGGCTCTATCGGCAGCATGAAGGACGAGATCAAGGCCCCTTGGCGCACGGATCAGGCGTGCCGCACTTCGGCAATGGATGTCTCGCCCAACCGTTCGACCCGGCTGTGCTCGATGTCTTCGAGCATGCCCGACACACGCCGTTGCAGCGCATGTTCGACCAAACAAGCGGAGGCGACACCCGTCTCATCCGTTGCAACTAGCCGTTCGTCCCGTGCGCGGTAGACGTCGGCCAGCGTGATCTCCCGCGGGCCGCGGGCCAGACACCAGCCCCCTGCATGGCCCCGTTCCGAGGTCAAAAGACCCGCCGCGCGCAAACGGTCCAGCACGCGCCGCACCACGACAGGATTGGTGCCCGCGTGTTCCGCGATTTCGGTGGACGTCCGAACGCGCTCGGGATCGTCCGCCGTATGGCTGAGCGTGTGCAAGGCAAGGGACAGGCGTGAATTGCGCTTCATCTACGGTTTTCTCCTGACACGCAATTTACGTAACTGTACCGGTTGCAAATATCTCGTAACTGCGTAAGTTTCATTCATCCTTTCTGCAATCCGGAGCGGTTTCCATGTCAGATGAACGCCTTCCCGTCACGGTCCTGTCGGGTTTTCTCGGGGCCGGGAAAACCACCCTGCTGAACAGGGTCCTGAACAATCGCGACGGGCGTCGCGTCGCGGTCATTGTCAATGACATGTCCGAGGTGAACATCGACGCCGACCTGGTTCGGGCCGACACCGAGTTGAGCCGGACAGACGAGACATTGGTCGAGATGTCGAACGGTTGCATTTGCTGCACCCTGCGCGATGACCTGCTGGATGAGGTGCGCAAGCTGGCCGCCGAGCGGCGGTTTGATTACCTGCTGATCGAATCCACCGGAATTTCCGAACCTCTTCCGGTTGCAGCAACCTTTGAATTTCGGGACGAACTGGGGACCAGCCTGTCGGACGTGGCGCGGCTCGACACGATGGTCACGGTTGTCGACGCGGTAAACCTGCTGAACGACTATGCCTCCCACGATTTTCTGCACGACCGCGGCGAAACCATGGGGGACGAGGACGCGCGTACGCTTGTCCACCTGCTGACCGACCAGATCGAATTTGCCGATGTGGTGATCCTGAACAAGGTCGATGATGCGGGCCGGGCCAAGGTCGATGCGGCCCGCAAGATCATCCGAAGTCTCAACGCCGATGCCGAGATCATCGAAACCAACCAGTCCGACGTGGCCACAGACAAGATCCTGGACACCGGATTGTTCGATTTCGATCAGGCACACGAGCACCCGATGTGGGCCAAAGAGCTCTATGGCTTTGCAGATCACGTGCCCGAAACCGAAGAATATGGCGTGGCATCGTTCGTTTATCGGGCGCGCCAGCCCTTTCTTCCGGAAAAGATTCTGGCAGCCCTCAATGGCGACCTGCCGGGCGTGATCCGGGCCAAAGGCCATTTCTGGATCGCGACGCGGCCCGACTGGGTGGCCGAATTCTCGCTTGCAGGTGCGTTGTCGAGTGTCAAACCCATGGGAACGTGGTGGGCCAAAGTGCCTCAGGCGCGATGGCCCGAGCATGTGGCAACGTACGACTACATCAAGCAGCATTGGGCGGAGCCCTGGGGCGACCGTCGACAGGAGTTGGTGTTTATCGGGGCAGGCATCGACTGGCCGTCGCTCAAGGCCAGGCTCGACGCCTGCCTTGTGCCCGAGGCCTTGGCGGCCGGGCCGGATGCACTGCCGCTGGACCTGCCGGACCCGTTTCCGGGCTGGCGCCGGGTCGAGGATGCGGCATGACGCTGGTCCGCAAGCGGGTGCAGGATGCCGCGGTCGGGGTTGCCGTCGCAGACACGGCGGACGCGCTCGGCACGTTTCTGCAACCGGGATGTGTCGCCGCCATCTGGCGCAGGCACATGCCGCGCGATGTTGGGACATGGCTGGACGGGCAGCCGCCCAAAAGCCTCCCCCGAGGCCGGATCAACGTGCATCCGGACGCGGTGGAGGATGCCGTGCGCGCGATGTGCGCAGGCTCCGGCCTGCCGGACGGGCCCGAGCGCGATTGGCTTGTGGCGGATGCAAGCGCACTGGCGGCTGCCTTTTCGCAGCTTCTGTCGCCCCGGTTCCTGCGCCTGCGTCTGGATGTGGTCAACACCGATGCCTGTCGCCGGTTCCACATCGACGCCGTCACGGCGCGCCTGGTTTGCACCTATCGCGGCACCGGCACGCAATACGGCGTGTCGACCGACGGCAACGATCCGGCACGTGTGTTCACCGTGCCGACGGGTGCGCCGATTTTGCTGCGCGGCACGCTGTGGCCGACCCAGCCGCCATCGGGGCTATTGCACCGTTCGCCACCGATCGAGGGCACCGGCGAAACCCGCCTTGTGCTCGTGCTGGACCCGCTGGACGAGGATCAGGACGCCGCGTGAGCGGGGCAGTCCTTGATCACGGCGTGCAGTCGGTCCCGTAGTTTGTCTACGGCTTGAGGCATACGCAATCGTATGCCAGTACGCTTGCGCCACTTGCGTCTGCACCGCCTTCGGACCCGCAATACCCGTGCTCAGCCGCTTTGCCCAACCAACACCCTGCGCAATGCTGTCACTCGCCCAAATCCAGAGCCAGCGCATGGATGCGCGGGACAATCGGCCCCAACGCATCATGCACAGCCCGGTGTCGGGCAATACGACTTTGCCCGGCAAAATCCGGGCTGCGCAACATCACGTTAAAATGGCTTTCCCCCGCCGCGGGCGCGCCCGCATGACCTGCATGTGACGCCGAGTCGTCCACGACCGCGATGTCGCTGATTTCAAAAGACGCGCGCAAGCAAGCCTCAATCTCATCCCGAACACTCATTTTTTTCGCCCTTCCCTCTTCCCTCTATCCGCCCAAAGTCTAAACTCCACGCCTCGAGTCGAAAAGGAGACGCAGCGTGAAAAAACCCGATCCCTTCGGTTTCGATATGTCCGTCTCCTCGGCGAAAAAGCGTAACCCCCGTGGGCGGCGCGGCATGTCGGGCGCGTCCGAGACGTCGACGCGCATCTGTGACCACGAGGGCTGCAACGAGCCGGGCAAGTTCCGCGCGCCCAAAGCACCGGACGTGCTCGACGATTTTTTCTGGTTTTGCCAGCAGCATGTGCGCGAGTACAACACCAAGTGGAACTTCTTCGACGGTACGACCGAGGCGGAGATCAACGCGCAACAGTCCAAGGACAAGGTGTGGGAGCGGCAAACCAAGCCCATGGGCGATCCCGAGGCACGCGCCTGGGCGCGGTTGGGCA
The DNA here is from genome assembly GCA_038525585.1 of Pseudomonadota bacterium. Lineage (GTDB taxonomy): Bacteria > Pseudomonadota > Alphaproteobacteria > Rhodobacterales > Rhodobacteraceae > Tateyamaria. Next base: position 19,918 of record JBCBHM010000002.1, on the reverse strand, counting down.
TCGAGGACCCGCACCAGGTGCTGGGCAAGAACGCGACGCAAAACCCGGGTCGTGGTGGCAGTGCCTCCGCCCGTCGCCTGCCGCCCACGGAAAAGCGCGCCATCGAAATCCTCGATGCCAAGGTGGATGCGACCAAGGCCGAGGTGCGCAAGGCCTACAAGGCGCTGATCAAGGTGCTGCACCCGGACATGAACGGCGGCGACCGGTCGCAGGAAGAGCAGCTGCAAGAGGTCGTCTGGGCCTGGGATCAGATCAAGGACAGTCGGAATTTCAAATAGGCTTGCGGCGCACCGCAGTGGGCGTTGAACCGCAAGACATGACCTGCCCCATGAGCAAACATCATTATTTTTCGACAGGTAACGTCGATGCATGACTTTGGACAACTCGTCTATATGGACATGCACAAGACAGGATCGAGCCAGACGTCGCATTTCCTGCGCGCTTGCTGCGTCCTGCCCGAAGTGTCGTTTGTCAAGCATGCATTCTTGAGAAGCCGGCGAAAGGCAGACGCCTATTACTTTACGACGATCCGAAATCCGCTGTCCGCCTATTTCAGTTTGTTCCGCTATGGGTTGGATGGCAAGGGTGGCTACTTCCTACGGATGGCAAGGAAAGGGCATGGCCACCTCTACCGAAACGACGCAGCCTCTTATGCCGCATGGCTCAGGGTGACGCTGCAGCCCGATCATATGGCGCACATGTACGGGGGCTTGTCCAAGTTTATGGAGCTTGGTTTCGGCGTTTTGTCTGCGCGGCATATGCTGTTCAGCCTGGAAAAGCCTAAAAAGCGCATTGAGACATGCCAGTCGCAGTCCGAGGCGGTGCGCCTGTTCCAAGCCGGCAACATCAATCATTCGGTTGTGCAGGTCGAACATCTGAACGACGGACTGGTCAAACTGGCGACGCGCACCAAGCCGGACCTGTTCGATCAGGGTCGTGTACACACATACTTTGCCCAACAGGCGGCGTTGCCGATCAACCGTTCGATCTCCGAAGTGATGGGTGATGTTCGATTGGATGACGCCACTTTGGACCTGCTCTATGCCCGAGAAAACCTGATTTTCGATCGCTACTATGGCGGGCGCTCTGCGCTGGACGCCGCGCGATAGGCGTGGTCGCCGGACATGACGCAGCGATGCGCGCGTTGAACTTGGCTATGACCGGGCCAGCGCTCAACCGGGTTCGAACGCGTTGCGCAAGCGGCGCATGGCAAGGTGAACGGCGCACATCGCACTGACCCAGGTCAGCGCCACGACCGGGCTGGTGCCAATCCCGTCGACCACCGCGAGCACGCCAAGCGCCGGGGCCCCGGTGACAGACCCCGGCGCCACGCCGCCTGCGCCAGCAAGAAACTGCACAGCCGCGAACACCACCATCAGGCCCGCCGCACCAAGGGCCGCGCCGATCCCTGTGGCCACAGGTGCCGCAGCCAGCGCCGCCCCTGCCCCCAGCCAGCCTTTGCGGCCAAACCCGTCCGCCAGTGCGAGGCCCGCCACCCCCGCCCCCAGCAAAGCGGCGATGTGAAACCATGGCCCATCCGGCAAAAACCGCGCCAAGCTGCCGCCTGAAACGCTCATGGCCCAGGCGACCACCCCGCCTGCAAGCCCGGTTGCCGCGCCGCATGTCATGCGCACTCGGTCTGATCGATCCATGTCCCATCTCCTTCGGTCTGACACGGAGCAGCTTTGACGCGCGGGCTTGCAGATTTTGTGCAGCATCTCTGATCGGGCCGTGCAGAAAGTGCCGCGGTTGGCGCGCCCTTCCCCTTGCCCTTTCCCGCTATATGTTGCACCACGAACAGCGCGCCCATCCGGGGCGCGTTTTCTATGTTGAAGGACCAGCAAGATGGCGGACGGCGCGATGGATATCAATGCAAAACCGAGCGAAGAGATTTCCGTCCGCGAGGTCTTTGGCATTGATACGGATATGGTCGTCAAAGGCTTTTCCGAACCGTCCGACCGCGTGCCCGAGCTGGATGCGACCTACAAGTTCGACCCCGATACGACACTCGCCATTCTGGCCGGGTTTTCCCACAACCGCCGGGTGATGATCCAAGGCTATCACGGGACGGGCAAATCGACCCACATCGAACAGGTTGCCGCCCGTCTGAACTGGCCTGCGGTGCGCGTGAACCTCGACAGTCATATCTCGCGGATCGACTTGATCGGCAAGGATGCGATCAAGTTGAAGGACGGCAAGCAAGTCACTGATTTTCAAGAGGGCATCCTGCCCTGGGCGTTGCGCAATCCGACGGCGATCGTCTTTGACGAATACGACGCGGGCCGGGCGGACGTGATGTTCGTGATCCAGCGGGTGCTGGAGGTCGACGGCAAGCTGACGCTGCTCGACCAAAACCAGGTGATCGAGCCGCACCCCTATTTCCGCATCTTCGCGACGGCCAACACCGTGGGCCTTGGCGACACGACGGGCCTCTATCACGGTACCCAACAGATCAACCAGGGCCAGATGGACCGCTGGAGCCTTGTGGCGACGCTGAACTACCTCAGCATCGATGCCGAGACAGCGATCGTTCTGGCCAAGAACCCGCATTACAACACCGAAGCGGGCCGCAAGACGATCAAGCAGATGGTGACCGTCGCCGACCTGACTCGGACGGCCTTCATGAACGGGGATCTGAGCACGGTGATGTCGCCCCGGACGGTCATCGCGTGGGCGCAGAACGCCGAGATTTTCCGCAATGTGGGCTACGCGTTCCGGCTGTCCTTCCTCAACAAATGCGATGAGCTGGAGCGCCAGACGGTGGCCGAGTTCTACCAACGCCTCTTTGACGAAGAGCTGCCCGAAAGTGCGGCCAGCGTGAGCCTGGGGTGATACGCGCGGCCTTGATCGTCGGGGCGGCCCTGGTGGCCGCGCCTGCGCAGGCCGAACGCAACCCTTCGATCTATCCGGCCGCGCAATGTGCCGCGTTTTGGCTTGGCTATGCGGATTATGCACGTGCATCGGCTTACCTGGATTTTGATCCGACCGATCTGGGCCGGGCGCAGGCCTTCCGCGCGGTGGCGTTGCGTCTTGCCACCGCCACGCCAGCGGAGATCGAGACATATATCGACACGCAGCGGCCGCTGATGGCAAGCCTGATGGAGGCGGTGATCTACACCCGCAGTCGGTCCGCCCAGACCGTGTTCGAGCGGCTAACCACGACGTGCAAGACATTTGGCGCGGGACATGTCGAAACACGTGATTTGATGTGAGCGCATGGGTTGTGCCGTGCGCGCGACAGTCTAGACACCGGTCATCGGGTGATTGGTACGGCCGAGATGCGCATTGATGCGTCGGCCGACGATGGCATGGGGCGTCGGAGGCCCTGATTCGCATATTTGTAACTTTTTTATGACAAATTCATTGACGATTAAGGATTTGCCCTGAAAACTGCTGCCATGAGCAGAAAAACATGGGCAATGTCCGCTTTCATAGGGTGTCTGATGGGTCTCATCGCGCCTCTGGCGCAGGCTGCATCGGACGAAACATCCAACCTTGCGCAGGATTTCGCCACCTGCCTCGGTCGGTACGCGGCACAACAGAACTATGACCGTCTGATGGGCCGTGACGTGAGCGAAGCAGCGGCGCGGGCCCAGATGTTCGGCGAGCTTCTCGATGCGATTGCACCTGCGGAAGATGACGGGCTTCGCGCGCTGCGCAAGTCACGCAAAGGCGCGGAAGGCGCGCATTGGACACTCCTGCACTCGGCCGATTTTTCGTTCGACCCCCGCCTCGCCCACCACGCACAAAGCACCGCCGCGCGAAACCTCGCAATGTGCGAAATGTTGGTTCTGGGCTAGACCTGCGGGACACTGATTTTTGAAAAATCAGTCCGAGGCTGTTTTTGCAAAAACAGCCAGCCCCTGCGGGGCTTGCCAATCCCGGTCAAAGGCGCAATTGCTGTAGCATGTCACAGCAAAACGACAATCCCGCGGATCCCTTCAAAAAGGCGCTGGCCGAGGCCACGAAAGTCATGGCCAATGATCCGGACCTGAACGTGTCCTATTCGGTTGATCCGGCAGGGCTCTCGGGTGATGCCATGCGATTGCCACAGGTGTCACGCCGGATGACCCGGGACGAGGTTCTTTTGGCGCGCGGCACGGCAGATGCGCTGGCGCTCAACCGCCGGTATCACAACGGACAGACCCATGCGCGTTATGCCCCGCAAGGGGACATGGCGCGTGACCTCTACGAGGCGATGGAGACCGCACGGTGCGAGGCGGTTGGTGCGCGCGACATGCCTGGCACCGCCGGCAACATCGATGCCAAGATCGGCCATGACGCGCAACGCCGCGGATATGATCAGTGCAAGCAGGCCAGTGATGTGCCTTTGGCCGCAGCCGCGGGCTATCTTGTGCGGCATCTGGCCACCGGCCGGAACCTGCCCGCCGGTGCGCAGAACGCCATGGAGCTTTGGCGCGGGTTCATCGAGGATCAGGCAGGCGGCACGCTGGAGAATATGGACGCGATCCTGGAAGATCAGGCGGCCTTTGCGCGGCTGGCGCGGCAGATCATCACGGATCTGGGCTATGGTGATCAGCTGGGCGACGACCCGGACCAGTTGGACGAGGATCAGGACGACAGCGCCGAAGAGGGCAGCGAGGAAGAGCAAGAGCCCGACAGCACCGGGCAGGATGATCAGGACGAGGACGAGGCCGAGGGCACGCCGGAATCGTCACAGGACGAACAGCAGGACGCCTCGCAGGCCCAGGTCAGCATGGATGACATGGCCGATCAGGAGCTGGGCGACGAGGCTGATATGCCGGAAGGCGAAGCACCGCTCGAACCGCCCGCGCCTCAGCCCGTTTCGGAGGCGGACCCCGACTACAAGGTCTATCTCGACACCCATGACGAAGAGATTTCGGCCGAGGACTTGGCCGAACCTGTCGAGCTGGAGCGGCTGCGCGCCTATCTGGACCAGCAGCTGGAACCGCTCAAGGGTGCTGTCAGCCGTTTGGCCAACAAGCTGCAGCGGCGGCTGCAGGCGCAGCAAAACCGCAGCTGGGAGTTCGACCGCGAGGAAGGCATGCTGGATGCCGGGCGCCTGGCGCGTGTCGTGGCCAACCCCACCACGCCGCTGTCTTTCAAAGTGGAGAAGGACACGGAGTTTCGCGACACCTGCGTGACACTGCTTTTGGACAATTCAGGCTCTATGCGCGGGCGGCCGATTTCGATTGCCGCCATCTGCGCGGACGTGCTGGCGCGCACGCTCGAGCGTTGCAACGTCAAGGTCGAAATTCTGGGCTTTACCACCCGCGCGTGGAAGGGCGGACTGGCGCGCGAAGCGTGGCTGAACGATGGGCGCCCCACGCAGCCCGGACGCCTGAACGATCTGCGTCACATCATCTATAAATCCGCGGACGCCCCCTGGCGCCGGACCCGGCCCAACCTGGGGCTGATGATGAAGGAAGGCCTGCTGAAGGAAAACATTGACGGCGAAGCGCTGGAATGGGCCCACCGGCGGATGGTGGCGCGCCCCGAGGCGCGCAAGATCCTGATGGTGATCTCGGACGGGGCGCCGGTGGACGATTCCACCCTGTCCGTGAACCCGGCGAATTACCTGGAAAAGCACCTGCGCGACGTGATTGCGATGGTCGAGCGCAAGCGCGCGGTTGAGCTGTTGGCCATCGGCATTGGTCACGACGTCACCCGCTATTACGATCGGGCGGTGACCATCACGGATGTCGAACAGTTGGCCGGGGCCATGACCGAACAGCTTGCCGCCCTGTTTGACAGTGACCCACGGGCACGCGCGCGCGTCATGGGCATGAAGCGCGCCAGTTGAACCCGGCCCTCCGGGGGGGATTTTTTCAGGACAAAGATAGGGCATCGTCATGTTTCAGACATTTGAGGTCACCGCCCGGCCCGAACAGGGTCCACCGCGGCTGGCGGCGCTGCGCACGGAAATTGCGGCGGAGGGGCTGGACGGTTTCGTTGTGCCGCGTGCGGACGCGCACCAGGGTGAATATGTCTCGGACCGGGATGAACGGCTGGCATGGCTGACCGGGTTTACCGGATCCGCCGGTTTTTGTGTCGTCCTGAGTGAGGTCGCGGGGGTGTTCATCGACGGGCGCTACCGGACGCAGGTCAAGGCACAGGTGGCCAAGGCCTTCACCCCCGTGCCCTGGCCGGAGACATCGATGGGCGCGTGGCTGAAGACACATTTGCCGGATGGTGGGCGCGTCGGCTTTGATCCGTGGCTGCACACGCCCGGGCAGATCGAAGCCGCGGAAGACGCGCTGGAGGGCGCGGGCGTCACCCTGGTGCCATGTCCCAATCTTGTGGACCGCTGCTGGCCGGATCAACCCGGCGCTGCCGCCGCACGGGCCAAGGTTCATCCAATGGAATTTGCGGGCGAATCTCATGACGACAAGCGCGCGCGTCTGGGCAAGGCGCTGGCGGATGCGGATGCGGACGCCGCCATTCTCACCCTGCCGGATTCGATCTGCTGGTTGCTCAACATGCGCGGTGCGGACATTCCCCGGAATCCGATTGTGCAATGCTTTGCCATCCTGCACCGCTCCGGCGCTGTGGACCTGTTCGTCGACCCGGTGAAGCTGGAGGAGGTGCGCGCGCATCTTGGCCCGGCGGTATCCTGCCATGGGCCGGATGCCTTTCTGGCGGCCGTGGGCGCGCTGGATGGTCGGGTCCGGCTGGAGAAAAACACCGTCCCCGTCATCGTGGCACAGGCTGTGGGCGATCAGGTGCAATGGGGCGATGACCCCTGCGCCCTGCCCAAGGCGTGCAAGAATGCAGCCGAGATCGCAGGCGCCGCAGCCGCCCATCTGCGCGATGGGGCGGCGGTGGTGGAGCTGCTGGCCTGGCTTGACACGCAACAGCCCGGAACCCTGTCCGAGACGCAGGTGGTGACGCAGCTGGAGCAGAGCCGCCGCCGCGACAACGCGTTGCAGGACATCAGCTTTGAGACCATCGCGGGGACCGGGCCCAATGGCGCGATCATGCATTACAGGGTGACCGAAGAGACGGATCGCACGCTGGAGGATGGGCATCTGCTGGTGCTCGACAGCGGCGGTCAGTATCTTGACGGCACGACCGACATCACGCGCACGATCGCCATCGGCACGCCGCCGTCGGACGCGCAAGCCGCGTTCACCCGGGTGTTGGCCGGTATGATCGGGATGTCCCGGCTGCGATGGCCCAAGGGGTTGGCCGGTCGCGATATCGAAGCGATTGGACGCGCACCCTTGTGGTATGCGCACCAGGATTTCGACCACGGGCTGGGGCATGGCGTCGGCGCCTACCTGTCGGTGCATGAGGGTCCACAGCGCCTCAGCCGGATCAGCACGGTCCCGCTTGCCCCCGGCATGATCCTGTCAAATGAGCCGGGATATTACCGCGAGGGCGCCTTTGGCATCCGGATCGAAAACCTGATTGTCGTCGAAGAGGCGACGCCGCCGGATGGCGGGGACGCGCACCGCGAGATGCTGTGCTGGCAGACGTTGACCTTTGTCCCGATCGACCGCCGCTTGATCCTGACCGACCTGTTGGACCAGCCGTCGCGGGACTGGCTGAACAGCTACCACGCCGAGGTGCTGGAAAAGATCGGACCGCGTGTGTCGGACACTGCGCGGCGCTGGCTTGCGGCGGCTTGCGCCCCTCTGTGACCTGTGCCGCGAGCGGGCGTGCCGGTATCCCCATCGGGCCCCGTATTGCAGCGCGCCACGTTTGCGGTTCCGCCGCGGTCACACACCTGTTACACACGACCCTCATCACCTGCTGAGACGACCCGAAGGAGCCCATGCCATGGCCGACCACATCACAATCCGGACCGCCCCTGGCACCTGGACCGTCCGCGCCGGAGGCGCCGTTCTGGGCGAGAGTGCCGCGGCGCTGGAACTGAGCGAGGGCAGCTATGCGCCCGTGATCTACTTTCCCCGCGCTGATATCGCGATTGCCTTTCTCGACCGGACCGAGAAGACAACGCATTGTCCGCACAAGGGCGACGCCAACTACTATTCCGTGGTGACCAAGTCGGCGACCCTGCGCGATGCGGTGTGGACCTATGAAGCGCCCAAGGACGGCGTCGCGCGGATCAAGGATCACCTGGCCTTTTACACAGGCGACGGGATCACGGTCGAACAGATCTAGATCCGGGCGTTCACAGCGGCCACGAAATCTGCGCCGCGCGTTTCGAAACTGTCATATTGGTCGAAACTTGCCGCGGCAGGGGCCAGCAGGACGACATCGCCCGGCTCGGCATCTTGCATGGCTGCGGCGACGGCTGCGTCCATCGTGCCACAAACCACGCTGTCCACGTCGAGCTGCAGCGCAAACTGTGCGGCCTCGCGGCCGATCACATAGGCCTTGCGGACGTTGGACGCTGCGTCATTCACCACAGCAAGTCCGCCATCCTTTTGCAGCCCGCCGCAGATCCAGCGGATATTGTCGAAGGCGGCGAGGGCTTTGGCCGCGCTGTCGACATTTGTGGCCTTGCTGTCGTTGACGAATGTGACCCCGCCCACCTCTGCAATGCGCTGGCTGCGGTGGGGCAATCCGGCAAAGCTGGCGAATGCCGCCTCGATCACCTTGGGTGCGACGCCCACCGCGCGGGCGGCGGCATAGGCGGCGCAGGCGTTTTGGTGATTATGCGCGCCGGGCAGACCGACCATGCCCCGCAGATCAATCGACGTGACCTGCCGTCCCTTGCGCCATTCCGACAAAAAACCCTTGCGGGCGAACACGTTCCAACCGGGCCCGGACAGTTTGCGCGCCACCGACACGCGCATCACCCGGTCGTCGCCCGGCGCCTCGGCCAGTTGTCCGGCCAGCGCCCGGCCTTCGGCCTCGTCCACGCCGATCACGGCCCGGTCGGGCCCGCCCTCGGCAAAGAGCCTGCGCTTGGCGGCGAAATAGCCGCCCATCCCGGCATGCCGATCCAGGTGATCCGGCGTGAGATTGGTAAAGACGGCCACATCCGGCGTCAGGCTGCGGGCGAGATCGGTTTGATAACTGGACAGTTCCAGCACCACGATCCCGCCATTTTCTGGCGGGTCGATGTCGAGCACGCCGCGCCCGATATTACCGGCAAGCTGGCTGTGACGTCCGGCGCTGTCCATGATGTGGTCGATCAGCGCGCAGGTGGTCGACTTTCCATTCGAGCCGGTGACGGCGATCACCCGCGGTGCGGTGTCGAATTGCGCCCAGGTGTCGGAGGCCAGCGACTGAAAGAAAAGCCCGATGTCGTTGTCCACCGGCACACCCGCCTCGAGCGCCGCAGCGACAACAGGGTTGGGCGCAGGGTACAGGTGCGGGATACCCGGGCTCACGATCAACCGGGCAATGCCGTCAAACGCGCCCTGCGCCTTGAGGTTGGCGCAGACGAACCCTTCGGCTTCGGCGCGGGCGCGCGCCTCTGCGTTGTCATCCCAGCAGACGGGCACAGCACCGCCTGCCGCCAGCGCCCGCGCGGCCGACAGGCCCGAGCGGCCCAGGCCCAGCACGGCGACCCGCGCGCCTGTCAGACCCTGAACGGGGATCATGCGCGCGCCCCTTGGGCGCATGGCGCGGCGCCTTGCGGCACAGACGAGCCCATTCCCCTCACCACGCGATGACCTCTCGGTCACGAAAGAACTGGCCGGTGGTGCTCGCAGGCGCATCAAGCGCGAGCCAGATGGCGGTGTCCGCCCCCTCGGCCGGCGTGCGCGGCGCGGCTTGCCCGCCCATGCGCGTGTGGACCCATCCCGGGCACATCGCGTTGATGCTCACGCCGGGTGGCAGGTCGCGCGGCAATGCGTGGGACAGCGCGTTCAGTGCGGCCTTGGCCACACCGTAGCCGCCGGGGCCTTCCAACCCTTCGTCAAACGCCCCCCAGCCGGAGCTCAGGTTGATGATGCGCCCCTGCCCCGTTGCCCGCATATGTGGCAGGCACAGCAGGATCAGATCGAATGGCGCGTGAAACATCACCTGCATCGACCGACGCAGACCGTCAGGATGCGCCACCATGCTGTCTTCGATCAAGAGACCGGCGTTGTTGATCAGGATATCGATGTTGCCTGCCGCATCGATGGCCGGGGCAAGCGTCTCTGGCGCTTCGAGGTCCAGATGCACCGACGCGCAGCCCAACGCCTGCGCGGCCTCGGCGCCGGCATCTGGGTCCCGCGCGCCGATGATCACCTCGACACCGCGCGCGTTCAGGCCCTCGGCAATGGCATAGCCGATCCCCCGATTGCCGCCTGTCACAAGTGCCCGCACCGCACGTCACCCCACCCGTTGTGCCTGGTGCGAAGAGTTCCCACGAAATCACGGCCCTCGCAAGGGCGAAGGCATGCGCGGCGTGCGCTCACCCGTCCCCGTTGTCACCCGGCGCGACCGGGTGACCCATCTTGCGAATGGCGGTCACGATCAAGGCAAGCTTCATGCTGAGCGACCCCTTGACCAGCACCACATCGCCGCTGTCGAGGCGCCGGGGCACGTGCGTTGCCAGTTCTTCGGCCGTTTCCGCCCACAGCCCGCGCTGCGGCTCGGGCAAGGTCGTGTGCAAATGTCGCATCAAGGGCCCGACGCAGTGAACCACGTCGATGTTCTCCATGGCTGCAAGGCTGGCAAGATCTTTGTGCATCGCATCAGCTTGCGATCCCAACTCCTTCATATCGCCGACAAAAGCGATCCGGCGGCCTTTGCTGACGCGACCGATATCATGCGTCACCTCCGCGCCTGCCAGCACCTCGAGCGCGGCGGCCATCGACGTCGGATTTGCGTTGTAGCTGTCATCGATCAGCTCGAGCGTCAGGTGTGTGTCAACGGGATCAAGGCAGATGACCTCACGCGCGCCGCGCCCCTCATAGGGGGACCAGCGGCCCAGCGATTGCGCCGCAATCGCCAGGTCCGCGCCCAAAGCCTCGGCCGCGGCAAGCGCGCCGAGACCGTTCATGGCAAAGTGGCGTCCCGCAGCCCCAACCTTGAACAACAGCGACGCGCCATGCGCCGTCGCCTGCACCACCGTTGCATCGCCTTGAACTCTTGCGGACAAGAGTTTGAAATCAAACCCATGTTCACCGAACCCGACATCGCGCCGCTTCACATCATGTGCCTTGGCCTGCAGGATCGCGGCGGTCGAACAATCATTGTTGAGCACGGCGGTTCCGCCCTCTTCCAGACCTTCGAGGATCGACGCCTTTTCCACGGCAATGCCCTCGATGCTCTCGAACGCTTCGAGATGTGCGGGCGCGACGGTCGTGATCATGGCGACATGCGGACGGGCCATGCGGGCCAACGGGGCGATTTCACCGGGGTGGTTCATCCCGATCTCGATCACCGCATATTCCGTGTCTGATGGCATGCGCGCCAATGTCAGCGGGACGCCCCAGTGATTGTTGTAGCTGGCAACCGAAGCGTGAGTGCGGCCCTGATCGCCCAGCATTGCGCGCAACATCTCCTTGGTCGAGGTCTTGCCGACCGACCCCGTGACAGCGACGACGCGGGCGTCGGTCCGGGCGCGGGCCGCACGGCCCAGATCCTCGAGCCCCGCCAGCACGTCTTCGACGATCAAGAGCGGCGCATCAGCCGCCAGGCCATCGGGCACGTGGCTGACGAGCGCGGCGGCGGCCCCCTTGTCCAGCGCCTGGGCCACGAAATCATGGCCGTCCCGGGCCGCTTGCAGCGCGACGAACAGATCGCCGGGCTGCAACGTGCGCGTGTCGATGGAGACGCCCGTGGCCTCCCATGCGCCCGTGCTTTGCCCGCCCGTGGCGGCGGCGGCCTCGCTGGCGGTCCAAAGTGTCATGTGAGCCTCCCTTCGAGCGCGGCAACGGCGACACTGGCCTGCTCTGCATCGTCAAACGGCAGGACATCGTCACCGACGATCTGGCCCGTCTCGTGCCCCTTGCCCGCGATCAACAGCGCGTCACCGGCCTCGAGCGCATCGACGGCGCGCAGGATCGCTTCGGCCCTGTCACCGACTTCGGTCGCCCCTGGGCATCCTTCCATCACCGCGGCGCGTATGGTCGCCGGATCCTCGCTGCGCGGATTGTCATCGGTGACAAAGACTGCATCCGCATGGGCCTGCGCCGCCGCGCCCATCAACGGGCGTTTGCCTGCGTCACGGTCGCCGCCTGCGCCCACCACCGTCACCAGCTTGCCCAGCACATGCGGACGCATCGCCCTGAGTGCGGTCGCGACGGCATCGGGGGTGTGGGCATAATCGACAAAGACGGTGGCCCCGTTGGTGCGGGTCGCCGCCAGCTGCATCCGTCCCCGCACCGTCCCCAGATGCGGCAGGGTTTCGAACACGCGGTCCGGGTCCGCACCACAGGCGATGACCAGCCCGCAGGCCAACATCACATTGTCGGCCTGAAAACCGCCGATGAGCGGCAGGCGCATTGCGTAAGCCTTGCCGCGATAGGAAAACCGGACGTCCTGCCCCGTCGCGTCAAAGCGCTGGCCATCCAGCGTGATGTCACCGCCATCGCGGCCGACACTCATAACCTCCTGACCACGGGCGCGCGCGATGGCAGCCATATCGACGCCGCGTGCGTCGTCCATGTTGACCACGGCGATCCCGTCTTCGGGCAGAACGCGGGCAAAGAGCCCGGCCTTGGCGTCGAAATAGGCCTCGAACGTTTCATGATAGTCCAGGTGATCCTGCGTGAAATTGGTAAACCCGGCGGCGGCAAGCGACACGCCGTCCAGGCGGCGTTGATCCAGCCCGTGGGACGACGCCTCCATCGCTGCATGGGTGATGCCAGCGGCGCGGGCCGCCGCCAGCGTGCGATGCAGCGTGATGGGTTCGGGCGTGGTGTGTGCCAGCGGCGCGGCCCAGGCCCCTTCGACACCGGTGGTGCCCAGATTGACGGCTGCCAGGCCCATCTCGACCCAGATCTGGCGCACGAATGTGCTGACGGAGGTTTTGCCATTGGTGCCGGTGACCGCCACCATCACGTCGGGCTGGCCCCCGAACCACAGCGCCGCGGCCCGTGCCAACGCCTCGCGCGGTGCATCCGTGACGACCAGCGCGGCATTGCCCAGATGCGGGGCCGCAATTGCGGCACCTGCAACATCCGTCAGCACGGCAGAGGCGCCCATGCGAACAGCAAATTCAACGAACTCCGCGCCGTGCATCCGGCTGCCCGGCATCGCGGCAAACAGGTACCCGTCCCTGACCTCGCGGCTGTCCACCGCGATCCCCGTGATATCCGGATTGGCCTGCCCTCGCGCGGTCAGTCCCAGCGCGGTCAATGGCCTTGGCTGCTCACCCATGTCTGGCCTTTAAAATCGGGCGCTCACGCACCTCAGTTGCTGCTTGTGAGCGTTATATCAGCCAGAGATTTCGGTTCAACGTCGGGCCGCAGGCCAAGAAGCGGTGCGATACGGCCAATCATCTCCGCCGCGACGGGCACGGCGGTCCAGCCCGCCGTCCGGCGCGGTTTGTCGCCCGAGGTTTCGACCGGTTCGTCCAGCGTCACCACCAACACGTATTTGGGATCGTGCGCCGGAAAGATCGTGGCAAATGTCGCGATCACCTTGTCTTCGTAATAGCCGCCCCGCGCGCGGGGTTTGTCCGCCGTGCCCGTCTTGCCGCCCACGGCATAGCCGGGCACATCGCCCATGCTCGCCGTGCCGTCGGTGACGACCTTGCGCAACATCTCGCGCGCCGCGCGCGCGGCATTCTCGCTCATCACCCGCGGACCCAGCCGCGGGCCGTTCTGCTTGACAACCGTGGGCTGCACCACGTGCCCGCCATTGGCGATGGCCGCATAGCCTGCCGCCAGATGCATCGGCGATGTCGACAGGCCGTGGCCATAGCTGATCGTCACGGCACTGAGGTCGGTCCAGCGCTTGGGCAAGAGCGGCTTGCCCGTGCGCGCCTCGACGATCTCGAACGGTGTGGCCTCGAAAAAGCCGAGCGACTTCAGGAAGTCCTGCTGGCGTTCGGGGCCGATCTGCAAGGCCATGCGCCCCGTGCCCCGGTTCGAGGATTGCACGATGATGTCCGCCACGCTGATCTTGCCGTAATTCTTGTTGCGAAACTCGCCGATGCGAAAGCCGCCGACCTTCATCGGCCCGGACGTGTCGATGATGGTGGAGGGCGAGACCAGCCCCAGATCAACCGCTTGCGCCGCGGCAAAGATCTTGAAGGTCGAGCCCAGTTCGTACACCCCCTGCACCGAACGGTTGAAGAGCGGGCTGTCGCTTTGATCCCCAGTCGTTGCGGGGCGCGGACGGTTGTTGGGGTCGAAATCGGGCAGGCTCACGACCGAGATCACCTCGCCCGTGTGCACATCCATCAGGACCGAGGTCGCGCCCTTGGCGTTCATCAGTCGCATGCCACCATAAAGCACCTGTTCGGCCGCCGCCTGCACCGTCAGATCCAGCGACAGGGTCAGGGGCCGCTGCCCGTTGGCCGGATCGCGCAGATAGTCGTCAAAATGCTTTTCGACGCCCGCGACGCCGATCACTTCGGCGGCACTCACACCTTCCTTGCCAAAGCTCGCGCCGCCCATCACATGCGCCGCAAGCGAGCCGTTGGGATAAAGCCGCATCTCGCGCGGACCAAAAAGCAGGCCGGGGTCACCAATCTCGTGCACGGCCTGCATCTGTTCGGGGCTGATCTTGCGCCGGATCCACAGGAATTTACGGTTGCCGGTGAAATCCGCCAGCAGCTTTTGCGCATCCAGATCCGGGAAAATCTCGGCCAGACCCTGTGCCGCCGCCGCCGGATCGACCATGTGCGGCGGCTGCGCATAAAGCGCGTGCGTTTCAAGGTTGGTGGCCAGCAGCCTGCCGTTGCGATCCACGATATCGGCGCGGGCCGCCGAGATGGCCGCACCGTGGACGCTGGCGCGCGGCTCGACCGGTTCGGACGTGGCCAGCAGGCCCATGCGCACACCCACCGTCAGGAAGGCGGCAAAAAAGAACACGCCCAACACCAAAAGCCGCCCCTCGGCGCGGGCCCGGGCGCGGTCGCGCATCTCTTCGTGGCGTGCGCGCATGTTCTCGCGTTCGATCTCGGCGGTGCTTTGGCCTGCGGCACGGGCGGGCAGGATGCGGGCAAGCGGGCGCAGCGGGGTGCGGGTCATTCCGTGTCCTCCACGGTGCCCGACACCTCGACTGAGTCGGTGATCGGCGCGAGGGGCGGTGCGGGATAGGCGACCTCGTCCACATAGCCGAACTGCTCGGGGCGCAAGGGCAAAAGGCCCAACCGGTCAAAGTTGATATCCGCCAGATCGCGCAGCCGAGCGGGCCGGTTGAGATAGGCCCATTCGGCCTTGAGCACGGCCAGCCTGGAATGGGCGGCACGAATATCGCGGTGCAGCGTTTCAACCTCGGACAGCGCCTCTTGGGTCGCGTAGTTCTCGCGGTAGGCCCAAAAGGCGAGACCGATGACGGCGAGCGTTGTCAGGACAAACAGAACATTGCGCATCAGAACGCCCCTTGAACCTGTGGCATGCCAATGGATTTCGGATCGAGCGCGCCGCTGGGGGCATCGGTGCGCGTCGCCACGCGCAGCTTGGCCGACCGGGCGCGCGGATTGGCCTGGATCTCGGCGGGTGACGGCGCGATGGCCTTGCGGCTGCGCAAGGCAAAGGCCGGCGCCTCGGCCTGAGTTTCGGGCGCATAGCGGTTGGCGCGTCCCGCGCCGCCGGACCGCGCCGTAAGGAACCGCTTGACCATGCGATCCTCGACCGAATGGAACGTCACCACTGCCAGCTGTCCGCCCGGCTTCAACGCGCGCTCGGATGCCATAAGACCCTGATACAGCTCATCATATTCATTGTTCACCGCAATGCGCAGCGCCTGAAAGCTGCGGGTGGCGGGATGCGATTGACCGGGTTTGGGACGCGGCAGGCATTTTTCGATGATCCCGGCCAGTTCCAGCGTCGTCGTGATGGGTCGCGCGGTGATGATGGCGCGGGCAATCCGGCGCGAGGCGCGCTCTTCTCCATAGTGGAACAGGATGTCAGCGATCACCCCTTCGTCGGCACCATTGACGATGTCGGCCGCCGACGGGCCGTCCTGGCTCATCCGCATATCGAGCGGGCCGTCATTCATGAATGAAAAGCCGCGTTCGGCCAGATCAAGCTGCATCGAACTCACCCCAAGGTCGAGGACGACGCCATCGAGGCCCGCGCCGAAGGTGTCGAGCTGGGAAAACACGCCCTGCTGCATGACGAGCCGGTCGCCATAGGCCGCCGCCCAGTCCCGCGCGAGGTCGAAGGCAAGCGGATCGCGGTCCACCGCGATGACGCGCTGCGCGCCGTGATCCAGCAAGGCGCGGGTATACCCCCCGGCGCCAAAGGTGCCATCGAGCCACACGCCCTCAATCGGCGCGCATGCGTCGAGGATCGCGTCGATCAGCACCGGAATATGTGGCCCCCCAGCCGACATTCAGCCCAGATCCCCATCCAGATAGGCGGACGGGTCAAGATCCGGGTCAAACCCGTCATCATCGAGGGCCGCTATGCTGTCATCATAGGCCTCGGGCTTCCAGATCTCGAACGTATCGCCGGACGAGACAAAGCGCGCCATGCCCTCCAGCCCGATCTTGTCCCGCAGCTTGGCGGGCAGAACGATGCGGCCGGTATTGTCGACTTCGGCCTCGACCGATTGCGCGGAATAGAGCCGCTCCATCGCCTTGCGCTTGGCCGAGCCGCGCGGGAATTTGGCGATCTTGTCGTCGACCTCGTCCATCGCCTCGATCGTGAACCCTTCGAGGTAATTGCGGGTCGCGCCGCCATAGACGATGATCAGGCGGGGCGTCAGGCCATCTGTCCAGTCGGGATCGCAGGCCTCGATCACACGGCGAAAGGAGGCCGGGATAGACACCCGCCCCTTTGCGTCCACCTTGTGGTCGCTTTCACCTCTGAACCTGCGTGCCACCTGTTTGGCCCGTCCCTGTTTTTCCGTACCCGCCCAGGACCCTGGAAATGGAAACGGCGGGTTGATCTGCTGCCACTGATCAACCCGCCGCCCTCGTCCCGCCTCGCGGGATGTCCAGCTGCGCGCGCCACCTGGGGGGATGTCTGCTCGCTCGCGCGCCGGATCTCTTTTTTGATGAAAGCGAGGTGCCTGTATGAAACCTGCTAGAGTTTTTGTTTTGTGTGGGGTCGTTAGGTGCCCCGGTCTCGTTCTCATCTTGTATAATAGGGATGCCATGGGAATTGATGGTACGCAATGGTTTTTTGCGGGTATAACTGCTGGGGCGTGCGGTGGCGATTGCGTTTCAGTGCGCTTTTGGAGCTGAAGCACGGGTGCTTCTTAGCCCATTATGTTGAGCGGTGAGCCATGCGCACAACATATAGAGTGCAGGCGATGCACTCTTCGCAGCCCACGAAATCCCAAAAAACTTGCATCTCGAATTGCGGAATGCTCGATGTTTATTCTTTGTTCTCAATCAAAAGGGCACAAACACAGGGGAATCGCCTGAAAACGATTCGAATCAAATGCTAGCGGCGTGCCGTTTCCCATGCTTTCCCATAAACCCGCGATGTAATTGGATCAGGCCATGCCGCCCTTGATCAGACCCTG
This sequence comes from Pseudomonadota bacterium, assembly GCA_038525585.1. GTDB lineage: Bacteria > Pseudomonadota > Alphaproteobacteria > Rhodobacterales > Rhodobacteraceae > Tateyamaria. The sequence continues at coordinate 2,434 of JBCBHM010000002.1, read as the reverse complement.
GGCGATTTGGGCGTAGGCCTGCGCCATCGCCCCCTCGCCCGCGGCCACGGGCGTGCCCCCGTCCCCGGCCAACCGGGTCTCAAGATCAATGGGCAGCGCGCCGAGCAGCGGTACGCCCATTTGGCGCGCCTCTGCAGCGACGCCGCCCTGCCCGAACAACGCGTGTTCGGCCCCGCAATCGGGACAAACGAACATCGACATGTTTTCTATGAGCCCCAGCACGGGTGTTTTCAGGGTGGCGAACATATCAATGGCCTTGCGCGCATCGATCAGCGCCACATCCTGCGGCGTGCTGACGACAATGGCGCCGGTCAGTTCGGATTTCTGGCAGAGCGTCAGTTGCACGTCGCCCGTACCGGGCGGCAGATCCACGAGCAGCACGTCCAATTCCCCCCACTGCACCTGCCCCAGCATCTGTTGCAGCGCGCCCATCAACATCGGCCCGCGCCAGACAATGGCCTTGCCCTCCTCCATCATGAAACCGATGGACATGAGGGTGACACCGTGGGCCTGCAGCGGGGTGATCGTCTTGCCGTCTGGCGAGGCGGGGCGTTTGTTGACGCCCATCATGCGGGGCTGTGATGGCCCGTAGATGTCTGCATCCAGCAGGCCAACGCGCCGCCCCTGCCGCGCAAGCGCGACGGCGAGGTTGGAGGAAACGGTGGATTTGCCCACCCCACCCTTGCCGGACCCGATGGCCAGAATGCGCTGCACGCCCGCAGGTTTGGTCGGACCCGCTTGAGGCGTCGGATGCCGCCCGATCTTGAGATCTGGTGGCGCAGCGGGCTTGGCCGCAGGACCGTGTGCGGTCAGCGCGACGCGCACGTCGCGGACACCCTGCAGGGCGCGGACCGCGGCCTCGGCAGCTTGGCGCACGGGTTCCATGCGCGCCGCTTCCTCTGCGGTCGGTGCCTCGATCACGAATGTGACGATGCCATCATTCACTGTCACGGCGCGCACCATGTCGCGGCTCACCAGGTCGCCACCTTGTGGCAATGCGATCCGCGTCAGGGCCTTCATGATTTCGGGATGGGTCATCAACGCGCTCGATTCCTGGCCAATATGACGCTTTAACTGGCAGGTTTCCGGGCAAGAACAAGGGGAGCGCGGCAATTTGCGGATCAACGCGCAAAGCTTGGGCGGGTTGCCTGCAATTTCAACCGCAACCCCATGCAATTGCTGCATAGCAGCATTGCCCCAGCAGCTATTGTGCAGGCGCAGCATTTGACTATCTTTGTCTCAACGAAACAGAGCATGAGGCACAGACAATGGCCTATTACAATGATGCGGCACAACGCAGTGATCTGCTCGAGCGCCTGCTGGGCGCCGCCGCACGCTACCTGAACACCGCAGCCGAGCGTCGCGCGACGCACCGCGTCTACCGCACAACCTTGGCTGAGCTGCAGACCTTGTCGAACCGCGAATTGGCGGACCTGGGCCTGCACAGCTCCGAACTCAAGCGCATCGCTTGGGAATCAGCGCACGGCACAACCGTCCGCTGAAGTTCACGAGATCAGATGTCCCTCTCCTCCTCCCTGGGGCATCTGAAATTGGCGGCGGCGCCTTCCTCCTCCCTGGCGTCGCCGCATCTTTCACACCGCGTTTGACCACAGGCGCACCGAGATACATCTGAGCCGGTCTTCCTCCTCCCTGACCGCAGGATGTAGCAAAGAACGGCGGCCCCTCCTCCCTGGGGTCGCCGTTTCTATTTGTGCGGTGGCGTTTTCCGACACGGAAAACGGCAGGAAAACGAAGTCGTTTTCCGGCAAGCTGCGGGGGGATGGGCCTTAAAAGGGAACGTCGTTCGGGCTGGAGACGAAGCGCGAGACGACCTTTTTAGGCCCCGCTTTCTCGAAATCGATGTCGAGCTTGTCGCCTTCTATCCCGATGATGCAGCCGTACCCGAATTTCTGGTGGAACACGCGCTCACCCACGGTGAAGCTGGATACGGCATTCATATCGATCACCGTGTTGCGGCTTTCCTTGGGCTGGCTGATGGGCCGGTCGCCCGCCCGCGCCTGCAGCCGTTTCCAACCCGGCGAGTTGTAGACATTCGCCTCCGCCGCGGCCTGGTGCAGCGTCGATTGCACGCCGCCGGGGGCTGCGGCACCAAAGCCACCGCCATAAAGACCGGGCGGCGTCAGCACATCCACATGATCGTCGGGCAGTTCGTCGATGAAGCGTGACGGCATGGAGGATTGCCATTGGCCAAACACGCGCCGGTTGGCCGCAAAGGAAATGGTACACACCTCTTCGGCGCGGGTGATGCCGACATAGGCCAGCCGTCGCTCTTCCTCGAGGCCCTTGATCCCGCTTTCGTCCATGCTGCGCTGCGAGGGGAAAAGGCCATCCTCCCATCCGGGCAGGAAAACGCAGGGGAATTCGAGGCCCTTGGCGGCGTGCAGCGTCATGATCGACACTTTGGCGCCGCCAT
>JBCBHM010000001.1:282675-304400 GCA_038525585.1 Pseudomonadota bacterium | reverse complement strand
CTGAACTTTGCCGCGCGGGCACGCGGTGACAGCCTGGCCGACCTGATCGACGAAACAGCCGAGGGTCTGAGCCGGAAGGCCGCCGCGGCGTGATCACACCCACCACCCTCCGGGCCGACGCCGAAACCCAAGCCGCCAGCCTGCCGCCGCTTTTGGCGTGGGCGGAGCATTTGGCGGGCGCTGTCCTGCTGGGGGATCACGGGCGCAGGCGCGCCGGTATGGGCGACGATTTCTGGCAGTACCGCCCGGCGCAGATCGGCGACAGCCGCCGCATGATCGACCACCGCAGGTCTGCGATGGGTGACGTGCAATTCGTGCGCGAGCGCGAATGGCAAATTGCGCAATCGGTGATGCTGTGGGTGGATCAGGGGGCGGCGATGCGCTTTGCCTCCGCCCCGGAATTGCCGACCAAGGCGGACCGCGCGCGAGTGTTGACCTTGGCCATTGCGATCCTGTTGATACGCGGCGGTGAGCGTGTGGGGCTGACCGGCACATCCCTGCCGCCGAGGCGCGGAAATGCGCAGATCCTGCGACTGGCCGAAATGTTCTCCGAAGATGCGACCGATGATTATGCCCCGCCGGAGCACCGGGCGATGATCCCGCACGCACGGGCCGTGTTCGTCTCGGATTTCATGGGGGACATCGCGGCGGTGAAACTCGCGCTGACCAAAGCCGCGGATCGCGGCGTGCGCGGCGTGCTATATCATGTGCTCGACCCGGCGGAGGAGGCGTTTCCGTTTCGCGGGCGAACGATCTTTGAAAGTGTCGGCGGCACGCTGGAACATGAGACGTTGAAGGCGTCAGAGCTCAAGGACCGCTATCTATCCCGCCTCGCCGCCCGCAAGGATGAGCTGCAGGCGCTGTGTTCCGTCGCCGGCTGGCAATACGGCATACACCACACGAATGCGTCGGCACAGTCAGGCCTCTTGTGGCTGTGGCGGGCGTTGGACGGCGGGGTGTCCCGGACATGATGATCCTAGGCCCCATCGGTTTTGCAGCGCCTTGGCTGCTGCTTGCCCTGGTTGCGCTGCCGATCCTGTGGCTGATCTTGCGCGCCATTCCACCCGCACCCCTGCGCCAGCGGTTTCCCGGTGTCGCTCTCCTGCTCGGGCTGCAAGACGACGAGGCCGTATCGGATCGCACGCCGTGGTGGCTGCTGCTGCTGCGGATGCTGGCCGTCGCCGCGATCATCATCGGATTGGCGGGCCCTGTCCTGAACCCCGAGGACAATGCAGACGGGTCAGACGGCCCCCTGCTTGTGGTGCTGGATGGCAGCTGGGCTGGCGCGAGCCGCTGGACCCAAGCCATGGAGGCGGTGGATGCTGAATTGCGGCGCGCCGGTTCCGCCGGACGCGAGGTCGCCCTGTTGCACCTGTCGGACCCGCAAGTCGCGACCTTTCAGGCTGCAAACGCGGTGACCGCGCGCCTTGCCGGCCTCGCGCCGCAGCCTTGGCAGCCGGATGCACTGGACCAGATGACCGAGAACCTGCCCGAAGGCTCGTTCGAGACGGTGTGGTTCAGCGATGGACTTGATTACGCACCGCGGGAGGACATCCTGGAGGTGCTGCAAACACGCGGTCCGGTGCGTGTGACGCAAACCGGCGCAGGTGTCGTGGCCTTGGCCCCTGCGACTTACGAGGATGGCACGGTGCAGCTGACGGCGCGCCGTTCGATCCCGGGACCCGAGCGTGGTGTGACAATCCTCGCCCAGGGGCGAGACCCTGCGGGCAATGCGGCTATTCTGGCCTCGGCCAATGCCGTGTTCGAAGATGGCAAGCTTGCGGCGGAGACGGCGCTTGCCCTGCCATCGGAACTGAGGGCGCGCATCACCCGGTTCGAGGTACAGGCCACACGATCCGCCGGCGCGGTCACGCTGGTCGATGACAGCCTGCGGCGGCGCGAGATCGCGCTGATCGCGGGCCGTGAAGGGCGCGAGGGGCTCGAGCTGCTGTCGCCGCTGCACTATCTCGAACGCGCACTCGTATCCTCTTCTGATGTGCTCGACGGCGCGCTCAGCGATGTGCTGCCCGCCAACCCGGATGTGATCATATTGGCGGATGTCGCCACCCTGTCCGGCGGTGAGGCCGAGGGGATAACGACGTGGGTCGAAGAGGGCGGCATGCTTGTCCGCTTTGCCGGGCCACGTGTCGCGGCAAGCGATATCAGCCGCGCAACCGAGGATCCGCTGATGCCGGTCCGCCTGCGCTCGGGCGGGCGCAGCGTCGGCGGCGCGATGAGCTGGGGTTCACCCAAGACACTCGCCCCGTTCCGGGAGAATTCGCCCTTCTTCGGGCTGCCCGTCCGCGATGATGTGGAGGTCACGGCACAGGTCATGGCCCAACCCGACCCGACCCTGGCGGAACGGGTGATTGCAGAACTCAGCGACGGCACACCGCTTGTGACGCGCAAGCGCTTGGGTCAGGGTCAGGTTGTCCTGTTTCACGTGACAGCCAATGCGGAGTGGTCGACCCTGCCCCTATCCGGCCTGTTTGTGGAAATGCTCGAGCGTTTGGCGATTTCGGCGTCGACCGCACAACCTGCCGCCGAAGACCTTGAGGGGACCGTGTGGACGCCGGAGATTGTGATGGATGGCTTTGGAACTTTGCGTGATGCCGGTGCGATGCCTGGCGTTCCCGGACCGCAGCTGGTGACCGCGCCCTCGGGCCCAAACCTGCTGCCCGGCGTCTACACATCTGCCGACCGCAGCCTGGCACGCAACGTTTTGACTGCGGACGCAACGCTGACCGCGGCGACCTGGCCCGCCAATGTGCCGGTGTCCGGGCTGACCAATCGCCCGCCCCAGCCCTTGGGCGGCTTGCTGCTCGCCCTTGCCATCGGGCTTTTGCTTGCCGATGTAGTTGCGTCACTGGCCCTGTCAGGGCGTCTGACAGGCGGATTGCGTGGCAGTCGCACCGCATCCATCGCCCTTGCCCTGTCCCTCGTGATCGCCCTACCGTCCAATGACGCGCGCGCGCAGACTGCGGAGGACGAGGCACTGGGCGCTGCTGCCGAAGTCGTGCTGGCCCATGTGGTCACAGGCGACCGGCAGCTTGACGAGATTGCCGAAGCGGGGCTGCGCGGCCTGTCGGATACGTTGTTCTTCCGCACGTCGGTCGAGCCCGCCGACCCCGTCGCGGTCAACCTCGAGACGGATGTGTTGGCCTTTTTCCCGATGCTCTATTGGCCGATTTCACCCGATCAGCCGCGCCCATCGCGCGAGGCCTACGCCAAGCTCAACGACTACCTCCGCTCCGGCGGGCTGATCCTGTTCGACACACGCGACGGCGACATCGCAGGCTTTGGCGCGTCCAGCCCCAATGGCCGCAAGTTGCAGGACCTTGCCGCACCGCTCGACATTCCAGCGCTCGAGCCGGTGCCGCGTGACCATGTTCTGACGCGCACCTTTTACCTGCTGCAGGATTTCCCGGGGCGCCATTTGGGTGGCGAGGTCTGGGTCGAGGCGGCCCCACCCGGCGCGGAACAGATCGAGGGCATGCCGTTCCGCAACCTCAATGACGGTGTGACCCCCGTCGTCATTGGCGGCAACGATTGGGCTGCGGCCTGGGCTGTCACCTCCTCGGGCCAGGCTATGCTGCCCGTGGGGCGCGGTTTCGGCGGCGAACGCCAGCGTGAGCTGGCCTACCGCTTTGGCGTGAACCTGGTGATGCACGTCCTTACCGGCAATTACAAAAGCGATCAGGTGCACGTGCCGGCGTTGCTGGATCGGCTGGGCCAATGACGGGAACGGTCCTGTTTGATCCGCTGGTGCCTTGGCCAGTGCTCGCCGTTCTGGCGGCACTTGCGTTCGGCGGCGTAGCGCTCGCTCTGGTGCGGGGTCTGAGTGGCTGGGCCTTGCGCGGAATGGCGGCCCTTGTCGTGATTGCGGCGTTGACCGGGCCTGCGTTCCAGCAGGAGGACCGCGCGCCGCTGACCGATATCGTGATCATCGCCGAAGATCAAAGCGCCAGCCAGCAACTGCCCGGACGCCCGGAGCAGACCGCAACAGCGGCTGACAGCCTCGAAGCTGCCCTGACCGCCCGTGAGGGGGCCGAAGTGCGGCGCATCACCGTCCCGGATGGGGAAGAGGACGCAGGCACACGGCTGATGACCGCCCTGTCCGATGCGCTGGCCGAAGAACCGCGTGCGCGGGTCGCAGGCCTGATCGCCATCAGCGACGGGCAGGTGCACGATGCCGACCTGCCGCTCGAGCTGCCAGCGCCGCTGCACCTGCTCCTCACCGGTCGGGAAACCGATTGGGACCGTCGGCTGATCGTCAAGAATGCCCCCGCATTCGCGATCATCGGCGAGCCGGTCACCCTGACCCTGCGCATCGAGGACAGCGGCGCCGCACCGGCGGATGCAGGTCTCGCCCCGCTGGACATCTCCGTTGACGGGTCCGAACCACAACGGTTCAACGTGCGCATTGGCGAAGACGTGGAACTGCCCGTGACCTTGCCCCATGGCGGGCTGAACGTGATCCAGTTCACCGTGCCCGAAGCGGAAGGCGAGTTGACCGACCGCAACAACACCGCACTGATCCAGATGAACGGGATCCGTGACCGGCTGCGCGTGCTGCTGGTGTCGGGCGAGCCGCATGCCGGTGGACGCACTTGGCGTAATCTGTTGAAATCCGACAGTTCCGTGGACCTTGTGCACTTCACCATCCTGCGCCCCCCAGAAAAGCAGGACGGTGTGCCGGTGGGTGAGCTGTCGCTGATCGCCTTCCCGACGCGCGAGCTTTTCCTTGAGAAGATCGATGATTTCGACCTGATCATCTTTGACCGCTACAAGCGGCGGGGGATATTGCCCGCGCTCTATCTCGACAACGTTGCGCGTTACATCCGCGAAGGCGGCGCGGTGCTGGTTGCGGCTGGCCCTGACTTTGCCGGTGCCGACAGCCTCTACCGATCGCCTTTGGGCGACGTGATGCCCGCACAGCCCTCGGCCCGCGTGCTCGAAGAGGCCTACCGCCCCGAAGTGTCGGATATCGGCCAGCGCCACCCGGTGACGACGGGCTTGCCCAATGCGGGCGATTGGGGCCGCTGGCTGCGCCAGATCGACGTTGAGCCGCGCACGGGACAGACCGTGATGCAGGGCATCGACGAACGCCCCCTGCTGATCCTCGACCGTGTTGACGAGGGGCGCGTAGCGCTCTTGGCCTCAGATCATGCGTGGCTGTGGAACCGGGGATACGAGGGCGGCGGGCCACAGCTTGAGCTGCTGCGCCGCCTAGCCCACTGGATGATGAAGGAACCCGAGCTTGAGGAAGAGGCGCTGACAGCCGTTGCGACGGGCCAGGACATGCGCATCTCGCGCCGGACGCTGGAAGAGGACGTACCGCCCGTCACCATCACGCGCCCGGACGGCACCACCGCAACGCTCGATTTGACGCAAACAGCGCCGGGTCTGTTCGAGGGCGACTTTGTCGGGCCCGAGATCGGCCTCTACCGGCTTGAGAACGGCGACCAGACTGCGGTTATCGGCCTTGGTCCTGCTGCGCCCAAGGAATTCGAGGCGACAATCGCATCGGGCGATGTGCTGGGCGAACGTGTCAGCAGCACACGGGGCGGCATCATTCGGCTCGAAGAGGGGGTGCCGCGTTTGCGCAATGTCCGCGAAGGACGGCCTGCGGCGGGGCGTGGGTGGATCGGCCTGACCCAGCGCGGCGCGTATGAAACGGTGGATGTACGCCAATCGGCGCTGATGCCGCCGTGGCTGGTGTTGTTGCTGGCCGCAGGGTTCATTACCGCAGCCTGGTTGCGTGAAGGCCGCCGCTAGGGCCGGGCCTGCACCGTCACGCGGGCGGATTGCCCACGCGCATCAATCACCGCGATATCGGAAAATCCAGGCGCGAGACGACCCAGGTCGATCTGTCGGCTCATCTGTCTGGTTTCGACAGGCGTGCCATTGACCAAAACGGAAAGCGGCAGATGACCGCCGCGCACTTTGATCACGGTCTCGGGCACGGCGAGCATCGCGCCATCGGGGGGAAAGGTAACCTCCGGTCCCCGCACAGGCGCGCCATGTCCAAAGCGGCGGAGGCGTTGGGGCAATTCCGCATGGGTCAGGATCAACGTGTCAGGCGGCGGCGGGGGAAGCGGGTCATAATCCGGCTTTATGTACCCGAACACCTCAAAGAGCAGCGGTGCAGCGTGGTCACCGCCAAACGCGCCCGGAACCGGTGTGCCATCCGGTCGCCCGATCCAGACGCCGACCACATGCTGGCCGTCAAAACCGATGGCCCAGGCATCGCGATGCCCGTAGGATGTGCCGGTCTTGTAGGCGAGCCCAGCGCGGGCACCTGGCGGCGGGGCAATGCCGGCAAGGATGTCGCTCACTTGCCACGCGGCCCGGGGTGCCAGAATGGCGCCGCCTGGCTGGTCCTGCTGACCTGCGCGGACGTGCAAAGGCCGCAGCCGCCCGCCCTGCGCCAGTCCGGCGTACAGCGTGACCAGATCCTCAAGGCTCATCCCGACACCGCCCAAAGCCACCGCAAGACCCGGAGCGGCATGACCCGGCAAGCGCGGGTCCGTCCCGAACGCACGCAATGCCGCCATGAGGCGATCAGGCCTCAAGGCATCGGTCAGTGCGACAACTGGCACGTTCAGAGAGTGTGACAGGGCATCGCGCAGCTTGATGTCACCGCGAAAGTATCCATCGAAGTTCTGTGGCGCGTAGCGACCGAATTGCATCGGCGCATCGGCAATGACCGTCTCCGGATGGGCCAGGCCGCGGTCAAAGGCCAGCGCATAGACAAGCGGTTTCAACGTCGAGCCCGGAGACCGCGTTGCATTTGCCATATCCACAAAGCCTTGCGTGCCCGACGCGTCCGAATAGGCAGGCGCGCCAAGTCGGGCGAGAACCGCGCCGCTGCGGTGATCTGCAACGATGACAGCGGCGGACACCCCGCCGGGCATACCCGCGATATGCGCCCGTGCCGCCCTCGCCACCTGCTGTTGCAGGGCGTGCGACAAAGTGGTGTCGAAACGCCGCGCCTCTGGATCGGCGGCCCGCAATGTGTCTGCGAGGTGCGGGGCGACCTGCGGGACGGCCCGCATGTGCGATGGGACGGGCGTCTGCACCCGCGCGCCGCTTAGGCGGCCCAGAACACGGTCTCGAGCGACGCGCGCCCGCGTCGGGAACCGGTCCGGACGCCGCGCCTCGGGTGCTTGGGGCAAGGCGATCAGCAATGCAGCTTCGGCCGGTGTGACGCGGCGCGGCTCTTTTCCGAACCAAAGAAGGCTGGCGCTGCGCACCCCCTCGATCCGTCCGCCGTAGGGCGCGTGCTGCAGGTAAAGCTGCAGGATCGACGCCTTGTCCAGCCGCCGTTCCAGCGCCCAGGCAACGCGCATCTGGCGCAGCTTGCCCACCACTGATCCCGTGGGCCCATTTTCGAGCAATCGCGCCACCTGCATCGTCAGGGTCGAACCGCCCGACACGACCTGCCCGTGCCAGATCGCCTGCGCGACGGCGCGGCCCATGGCGCGCAGGTCAACGCCGCTGTGTCGCCAAAACCGTTTGTCCTCGTACCGCACAAGCATATCGATGAACTGCGGATCCACGTCGGACATCTGGACTGCCAGACGCACCCGGCCATTCTCCACATCAAAGGCGCGCAGTACCGTACCGTCGCTGTCCCGCATCTCGACCGAGGTTTCCGCCAGAACGGGCGGCAATGCCGTCCGCATCACCCATTGGGACCACGCCGCGTACACACCCAGGACGGGCAGGACGCTGACCGCAATCAGAGCGGCGGCCAATCGCAGGTTCACTCGCGAACCTCCATGCGCCCGGTGTCGGTGATTGCGCGGTACTCGGGTCGGTACATATCCTCGACCAACGCGGCGGGGTGGTGGAACGTGCCCGGACTGACCGCGCGCGCGATATAGGCCAGCTGAAACGGCGCGCTGCTGCGATGGTTGATGGCGGCGATAAAGCGGTCGGTCCGAAACTCCGCATGCTCGGCGGCAGCGGGTTCCAGCCAATCCAGCGCGCGGATGTCGCCGGAGCGGAGCAGATTTGGATTGTCGATCTCAAGCCCGGCAGGCAGAGGATCATCGACGATCAACCGCGCGCCAACCTCCTCAAACGGGGTCACATCCAAAACGATGACCCGGCGTTCGCCGATCTGCCATGGTCCTTCGGCCGGTGTGCCGTCCATCGCGAAAGCGCGTCGCGTGATGGCATAGCCGTAGCCGCCCGCGGGGGGTGCGATCACCGCGACACCGAAGGTGGTCAGTGTCACGTCCTGCGCGGTGCCCGAGATGTTTTTGATCACCGAGGCCTCGCGGCCAGCGGCATAGGACTGCACCACAGGTCCCGCGACATCGACCCCGTCCACCGAAAAGCCTGCCGCGCCGCCCGGACGCCGCAAGGCATGTGCGGCCAGCACGATTTGCGCCGCCTCCTGCGTGGAAAAGGCGCGGTTGCGGCGGACGATGGCGTTGGCCAGACGCGTCTGGTCCACCCGGTCGCTTCCTGCCTGCGCGGCAAGGTGCAGCACCGCCGCCGCGTCCCGCACATCTGTGCCGAAATCGGCGCGCCATCGCGGTGTATCTGGCGTCGTGCGCAAAGCCAGGTCCTGAGCCAGCCCAAACAGACGGTCGGCGCGCGTCTGTTCCCCGAATTGCGCAAGTGCTGCGCCCAGCTGTGCCCGCGCCATCGGCGTCGCAAAGGCGGTCGCCTTGGCATCCGCAAAATAGCGCAGGTCGCCGATCCGCGCCGCACCTTCGCGCGCCAGAACAAGGAGGGCGTAGGCCAGGTCCTCTCCGCCACTGTCGAATTCGGGGGCGTAGTTCACCCGGTTGCGCAAATTGTCGAGCGCCAGGGTCATCGCGGTCTCGGGCACCGCATACCCCAGTCTGCGGGCCTGACTGAGAAAGTCAGTGACGTAGGCATCAAGCCAGAATTCGCCGGACTGCGCGCGCCAGAGGCCGAATGCGCCGTTGCTCGCCTGCCGCGTCAGAACGCGGGAGATGGCCTGGTCGATGCGGGTGTCGATGTCATTCAGACCTGCACCTGTGGCCAAGTCAGAGGCGTAGAGCAGCGGCAGGGCCGCCGATATCACCTGCTCGGTGCAGCCGTAGGGATAGCGGTCAAGCTGGCGCAGCAGCCCCGGCATGTCAAAGCGCGCCAAGGGCCCGGCCGCGACGGTGACCTGTGCCGCGCCCGCGCGGACGTCCGCAAAGAGGTTGTCATCCAGCGTCAGGGACTGGCCCGCCGCCAGCGTCAGCCGTTGCGTGGTCGCGATGGTGGGATCGTTGGCGCGCACGCCAAGCGTCAGGGGTTTGCGGATCGTCTTACCGTCCGGTGTGGTCAGAGCCACCGATATGCTGTGATCACCCAGCGCTTCGGCGCCCAGAGGGACGGACACGCGCACCGCACCCCCGTCGGGCAAATCGATGCTTTGCGGCGGATCGCTCAGCGCCAGATCGGGCGCCGCGATGCTGAGCGCCATCTGACCCGGAGGACCGTCCGCATGCACGAATTCCAGTTGCAGGCGGCTTTGATCGCCCGGTGCCATGAAACGCGGCAGCGCCGCAGAGATCACGACCGGATCGCGGGCCACAATCTCCGCCGTCGCTTGTCCGACACCGTCGGCCGACCATGCAACGGCCATCAACCGTATCGTGCCGTTGAAATCGGGACGCGGGACGCTGATGGTGGCCTGCCCGTTCGCATCCAGGGCAATGGGTCCTGCAAAGGCGGCCATGACCGCTTCGGTCGGTGGCGGGCCCTGCCGTTGCATCGCGGCACCTGCATCGCCGCCAGTGCGGACCTGCCCCATCGCGCCGCTGCTGGAATCGATCAACCGACCGTAGAGATCGCGCAGCGCCACGCCAAGACGGCGCTGACCGAAGTAATGCGCTTGCGGGTCCGGTGCCGCGAACCCTGTCAGGTTGAGGATGCCGACATCCACCGCGGCGAGGGTGACATAGCCTTGCGCACCCTCCAAGCCGTCGACCGCAATGCGCACATCTGTTGCACCGGCTTGACCGCTTGTGGTGCCCGCCGTGTCCAGACTCACGGTCAGAGCCCGGGCACCCGGTTCGATCCTGGCATGTGCCAGACCCAAGGCGCGGGAGGGGCCAAACGCATCCGGTGTGGCGCCCCGCAGAACCGATGCCGAGACATAAGCCCCGGTGCCCCACGCCTCTGTCACGTCAAGATCGACGCTGTTTGCACCGGCGCGGACGGGAACGGCGCGGCGTTCGATCACGTCGGATGCAAGAACGGATACCAGGGCTGTGCCATCAAACGGCGCATCGATGCGCAGGGTTGCAACGTCGCCAGGCGCATATGCATCGGCGTTCAGGGCGACAGGCGTGCGATCCGGCGTATCACTGCCATCCGCCGCGCCGTACCAGCCTGCAGCGAATGCGACGGAGCTTGCGGTATAGGTGCCGTCAGAGCGCTCGACCACAATCTCGTAATCGCCCCAATCCGTCGGAACCGTGACAGCGGTGGGCGTGTCGGACAGGGCCACCTTGCCTTGCGCGACCCGAGTGCGCGTGGTCGTCGGTTCCCAATTCCAGTTTCCATACAGCTGATACCATTGAAAGCGGGTTTCGACCCTGTTGACCGTCCATGTGGCGCTCAGCGGTTCCGCAGCCCCGACCGCGATCAGATCGAACCGAGCCTCCGCCCCTTCGGGCAGAACATCGTCAAATGCAGGGCGAATGCCGATCACCGGCCCTGCGGGTGCAACAGGACGTGTCACCGTCCGTTCCACAGGACGCCCCGCACCATCGGAGACCCGAACCGTCAGGGCCGCTTGCAGCAGAACCCCCTCAGCCTCCACCTCGGGCCAGGCAAGCGGCACGGTTGCGATCCCGGCCGCATCGGTACGCGTCCCGGTCAGACCTGCTTGTCGCGGCGAAAAGGCGGCGTCATGTCGGCCAAAGCGATAGCCGGGCCAGTCTGCAAGCGTGTCACGACGCATGAGGCGCAGATCGCCTTCAACAGCCAGATCCGACCCGGGCGCACCAAACAGATAGCGCGCCTCGGCCGTGACATTTGTGGCTGCACCCAGCACCAAGGGTGCATCGGCGAGATCGAGGCGCACATCGATGCGTTCGGGTACGAAGTCTTCGACCAGCACGGTTTGGCGCGCCAGGGCAGGTGCGTCGAGGTCGCTCTTGACGTCGATCCGCCATGTGCCGCGCGGGACAGCCTGGCCCAGCGGTATTGAAAAGACGTGGCCGCCCGCCGTCTCGGCGTTGCTGAGGTGACGGCTGTATTCAACGCCGTCGGGCCGGTAGAGGATCGCCGTGACCGGCAGCCCCTCGACCGCGACCGTCTGCGCATCGCGCGCCAGGGCCGTGGCGTGAATGGTGGCACCCGGGCGATAGGCACCGCGGTCGGTTGTCAGGAACAGATCAATGGGCGGAGCCGGTGGGCGGCCCTCAACGCCCCGATCCGACAGATCAAAGGCCGGATCCGTGAGCGGCAGAAATACAAAGTCATCGACCGACCGCACCTGCAACACAGCGGGCGCGGCGGCACCGCGCGCACGCGTCACACCGGCGGGGAACGTCACAAAGCCTTCGGCATCGCTTTGCGCCTCGGCTAGAACCGCGTTGGCGCGAGAGATGAGTGTGACGGTGGCCCCCTCGACCGCACCCGCATCACGCAGCCCGCGAACGGCTGCCGTCATCCCGTCCGTCCCCAGCCAGGTCGTCACACCCAGATCCGACAGCACAAACCACTGCGTGGCGGACGCCGCGCCGAAGGGATCACTGTCGGGCACGCGCGCCGACAACACGTAGACGCCCGCCGGTTGGTCGCCCAAGGCCTCTGCCATCGGCAGCCGGGTCCGCGTCTCTACATTCAGATCTCCGGCAACGGTGCCGGTGCCGGTGCCGCGCCACACCTCTTCGCCGATGGAGGTGTCGAACGACTGCTGCTGCCATTGCGACAATGGGCGGCCAAAAAGGTCGTCGCGCAGGGCTGCCACGATGTTGCGGTCACTGACACGGGACAAGACGAGGTCGACCGTGTCCAGGTTCACCGTGTCGACGGGCAATGCGACATCGCCGCCGCGCGCCAAGACATAGGCCCGACCGGGAAACCGCACCGATGGCGCGCGGTCCCGCACATAGATCGACAGTGAGACGTCCTGCGCCAGCGTTTCACCGGATTGCGCGGGCAGACCTGCGCGGAACGTGATCTGGTACCGCGCACCATGGCGCGCGCCGTCAAGGCACAGTTGCACGCCATCTGCCTGTGCCACCAGATCGGCGGTGTCAGCACGCACATACGGGTCATAGTCAAACCCGGCCTTGATCAACGGCTCGGAGAATGTCGCGCAGACGCGCGGGTTGGCCGCGTTGTTGTCGACGCTGTGGTCGGTGATCCGAAAGCCGTATTTGCCAATCGCAGCGGCAAGCAGGGTCGCGGTGCTGTCCCGCGGCTGCAGCGACTGTGCGAGGCGCAAGGGCGCAATCATGTCGCGACCACGCCCGTTGACTTCGTACGCCCGTGCGAGTTCGACCAGCGCGGTCACCTGGCCGCCTGCTGTCGAGGCCCGGAGATAGCCGTTGAGCGCTGCGGGCACAGCCTCAGCCAGCGCGCGGCGCCGTTGGTTTGCCGGCACCGCGTCGCCCATCTGGCGGGCATATTGTGCATAGCGCACCCACAGATCGGCCGCGTCCGTCACGGCGATGGCTGCGCCGACCCAGCGCAACGCACCGGCCCGCTCGCCCCGTTGCCAGGCCGCATCCGCCGCCCGGATCACGTCATCTGCACCCAGTGGCCCTGCGGGATAACGCGGCCCGAAGGCGCGCGCGAGCTCGGTCGCCGCTGTTATGTCTGCCGTCCGTGGCGACAGTGCCGCGACGCGGGCTGGCGCGGATTGCACCACGAGGGCTGACGTCTCGACCCGCAGTGCCGACACGGCGCCCACGTAAGCCTCGCGCGCATTTACGGCGGATTTGGGAAAGCATGCGTTGGACCGGGTGTTGAACGTGAACGCGACACAGAGGTCGTCGGCACTGCACGCCCGGGCGCAAGCCTCTTGCGTTGTGTCGAACAGGTTTGACCGATCCGCGCCAAAAAAGTCGACGTCGCGCGTGTAGATGTACCGGTGGTCGGGCACGGCATCCTGCGCCGCCGCTGTGGTCGCGATGGTGAACGCGATGGCGATGATGGCAAGCAGGCGCATGTCCCGTCTCCCGATTGAGGTGTGGGCGTTGGCCCAAGCCTGCCACGGTACAATCCGCAGGCGCAACGGATTCGGAGCGTCGGCATTAAGCGGTTGTTCACCGGGATTGTGACATATCTCGACAAAAGTGAATTGGCGGAGCGGGTCATGAGCCTGGCAAACAAGCTGGCCGAGGAACGGCGCGGGCGGCTCGCGGCAGAGCGGCTCTTGGAGCTCAAACAGGCAGAGCTTTCGGCGGCCAACCGCAAGCTGGGCCGCCATGCCGCCGCACTCCAGGGTGAGATTGTTGAAACCCGGGCCGAAGTGGCCAATGTCCGGACCGAAAACGAACGCGTGCGGACCGAGCTGGGGCAGGCCAATCACAAGGTCGAGGTGGCTGAACGCCGCTTGTGGCATTCGGTGCAGACCATCACCGACGGCTTCGCCATTTTCAACTCGGACAGCGAAATGGTCGCCGCGAATGCCAGCTACCTCGCCATCTTCGACAAGATCGAGGTCATCCAACCCGGCGTCAATTACATCACCCTCCTCCAGGTGATGACGGATGAAGGGATCGTAAACACAGGCAATCTGGCGCCGGATGATTGGCGGC
The DNA here is from genome assembly GCA_038525585.1 of Pseudomonadota bacterium. Lineage (GTDB taxonomy): Bacteria > Pseudomonadota > Alphaproteobacteria > Rhodobacterales > Rhodobacteraceae > Tateyamaria. Next base: position 290,646 of record JBCBHM010000001.1, on the reverse strand, counting down.
AGATGATGGTGCAACGTTGGATGCAGCCGGAACCGGAACCAACGGTGATCCGGCTTTGGAACGATCAATATGTGCGGCTCGTCGACCGGCGAGGACAGGGCGGTGACATCGTCTCGCTCGGGCTCAACATCACGGAATCCGTTGAATATGAAAAACAGCTCAAGGCCGCTCGCGCCCAGGCCGAAGCGGCAAGCCGCGCCAAGTCCGCGTTCCTCGCCAATATGAGCCACGAGATCCGGACACCGATGAACGGCGTGGTCGGCATGGCGGAATTGTTGGCGGACACCGGCCTGAACGAAGAGCAGCAACTCTACGTCGACACGATCCGGAACTCGGGCGAAGCGCTCTTGGTGATCATCAACGACGTCCTCGATTACTCCAAGATCGAGGCGCAAAAGCTGCAACTGCACCCCGAACCGTTCGACCTGGAGCGCAGCATTCACGAGGTGATCATGCTGTTGCAACCTTCGGCACGGGACAAGGGCCTGACGCTGCTGTTGGACTACGACTTGTTCCTGCCAACGACGTTTGTGGGCGATCCCGGACGGTTGCGGCAGGTGCTGACGAACCTCATGGGCAACGCGGTGAAGTTCACCCAAGAGGGGCACGTTCTTGTCCGTGTGCTCGGCGTCCCAAGCCCCGACACCGGCGAAGCGATGGTCACGATCACCATCGAAGATACCGGTATCGGCATCCCCGAAGACAAGATCGACCACATATTTGGCGAGTTCAATCAGGTTGAAAACGACCGCAACCGCCAGTTTGACGGCACGGGCCTTGGCCTTGCCATCTCGCAGCGCCTGGTTGACCTGATGGGCGGTGAGGTGTGGGTGACAAGCGAGGACGGTGTGGGATCGTGCTTTGGCTTCCGCATCCCGCTGAAAATGAGCGACGAGCCGTTGCCGGCGCACCCGCCTGTCCCTGATGGGTTGCGGCGCATCCTGGTTGTGGATGATCTGTCCGCCAACCGTCTGATCCTTGAACGTCAACTCGAGCAGTTGGGCCTTGGCGTCATATGCTGCGCCTCAGGGGCCGAAGCCTTGCAACATCTCGACGCGGTCGACCTGGTGCTGACCGATCACAACATGCCCGAGATGGACGGGCTGGAACTGGCCGAGGCCATCCATGCCCGCGGCTGCACGGTGCCCGTGCTGCTGCTGACCTCGAACCCGACTTTTGCCGCCAATGACCCAGGCGCGCAGCACCTTTTTGGGATCGCGCAAAAACCCCTGCCGCGCGCCGAGCTGTTTGCCCGGTTGCAAAGCGTCGGGCCCATTTTGACGGCGGAGCCTGTTGCAGTCACCGCAGAGCCCGCAGTCGAACCGAGCCCGGCAGACGCGCCGCGCCTGATGCGTGTCCTCGCCGCCGAAGACAACAAGACCAATCAGCTGGTCTTTTCCAAGATGATAAAGGCCGCCGAGATTGACCTCAAATTCGCGTCCAATGGCATCGAGGCGGTGGAGCTGTTCCAGAGCTTTGTGCCCGACATCATCTTTATGGACATCTCGATGCCCAAGATGGACGGCAAGCAAGCCACCGCGGAGATCCGCGCGATCGAGGCTGAACAAAGCGGTCACGTCCCGATCGTCGCAATGACCGCACACGCGATGGATGGTGACAGCCAGGGGATCCTTGCGGCTGGCATCGATCACTACCTGACCAAACCACTGCGCAAGGCAGAGATCCACGCGCAGTTGTCAGCGGCATGCCCACCGGACGTGACACCGCCGTTTGCGGCAGACGGTCAAGCCGCCGGATAGGGACGCACAAACACCAGCCGGGCCGCGTCAGACAGATCGGGCTGGTAGGCGTAACCGTCCGCGGTAAAGGATTTGACGCCGTCGATGTCTTCGACCCGGTTGTCCAGCACGTGCCGGGCCATCGCCCCACGTGCCCGTTTGGCAAAGAAGCTGACGATCTTTGGCCCCTGCCCCTTATCCTCCATGAACACCGGCGTGATCACCCGGAGCTTGAGCGCCCGTTCCGGAACGGCACCGAAGTATTCCTGGCTGGCACAATTCACCAATGTGTCCGTCCCGACCGCTTCGGCTTGGGCATTCAATGCTTTGGCCAAATCCGTGCGCCAGTAATCGTACAGCGATTGTCCGCGCCGCGTCTTCAAACGGCTCCCCATCTCGAGGCGGTAGGGCTGGATCGCATCCAGCGGGCGCAAAAGGCCGTAGAGGCCGGACAGAATGCGCAATCGATCCTGCGCGTAATCCACTGTGCCCGCGTCCATCGTATCGGCGTTGAGGCCCTGATAGGTGTCCCCCGCAAAGGCATAAAGTGCGGGCCGCGTGACCTCGGCCCCCGGCGCATCGGCAAAGGCCTGAAACCGGTCGCGGTTAAGGCGCGCGAGGTCATCGCTCAGATCCATCAGCGCCTTGAGTTTGCCAAGCGTCAGGTTGCGCGCCGTTTTGACCAGGCGCACGGCGTCATTCTGCATCGCCGGTTCTGTCGTGGCGACGTCCCTGTCGCTCCAATCCAGTCGTTTTGCCGGTGAAATGACGACCAACATCGGCCTGCCCCCCTTATCTGCGTTGCGGCTGATTTAGCTCGCCGCCCGCAACACGTCCAGAAACGCGCCGCCAAACCGTTCGGCCTTGCGGTCGCCCAGCAGGCGTTCCAGCGCCGCTTCGTCCGCCTGGTGCAATTGTGCCACTTTGGCCAGTTGCGAAGCGGAGCAGCTGAGCGGCTTTTCCGTGCCATCCGCACCGCGCGCCAAGTCGGCCTGCACCGCAAGGAGTTGGTCAAAAACCGTGCCGGCGCTGTGCCCCGCCAGCTTGGCGCGGGTGGGGTGCATTTCTTCGACAGCGCCGGTGATCACCTCGAGGAACTTGGCACCAAAGCTCTGCAGTTTTTTCGCCCCGATGCCGCTGATCCCCGCCATCTGGTCGAGGGTCATGGGCCGCCTTTCCGCCATTTCGATCAGCGTACGGTCGGGAAAGATGACATAGGCCGGCACTTTGGCCGCCTCCGCCAGTGCCCGTCGCTTGGCCTTGAGCGCCGACAGCAGCGGCGCGTCCTCTTCCGACACCAGCGTTTTGATCGCGGGTCGGCGGGTGGCCGCTTTAATCGTGTCGCGGCGCAGCGTGATCTGCGCCTCGCCCTTGAGGATGGGGCGGGCCCGTTCGGTCATGCGCAGCGCACCGTGGCGTTCTGGGTCAGGACGCAACAGGTCGTGACCCATCATTTGCCGGAAAATCGCCTGCCATTCCGGCTTGGAGTAATCCTTGCCAACGCCGAATGTCGGCAGGTCATTGTGCCCGCGCTGGCGCACCTTGTCCGTCTCTTGACCCAACAGGATGTCGATCAGGTGGCCGGAGCCGAACCACTCCGCCGTGCGCAGCGCCGCCGACAGCGCCTTGCGCACGGCAATCGTGCCATCAAAGAGCGACGGAGGTTGATCGCAAAGATCGCATTTGCCGCAATTCACATCGTTTTCGCCGAAATAGCCCAGCAGCGTCTTGCGCCGACATTCGAGTGCCTCGGCGAGGCCAAGCAATGCATTGAGCCGCGCGTGATCCGCCATCCGCCGTTCGGGTGGGGCGAGCCCCTCATCGATCTGAGAGCGGCGCAGCTTGATGTCTTCGGGGCCGTAGAGCGTCAGCGTTTCGGCCGGTGCCCCGTCGCGCCCGGCGCGGCCGATCTCCTGATAGTAGGCCTCGATGGACTTGGGCAGATCGGCGTGGGCGACCCAGCGGATGTCGGGCTTGTCCACGCCCATGCCGAAGGCGACAGTGGCCGCGACGATCAATCCGTCCTCTTGCTGGAAGCGGCGTTCGGCAATGCGGCGGTCCTCTGGATCCATGCCTCCGTGATAATGAATAGCGGCATGGCCCGCCTCGCGCAGGGCTTGCGCCAACGTTTCGGTCTTGGCCCGGGTGCCGCAATAGACGATGCCCGACTGCCCCTTGCGCGCGGCGGCAAAATTCAGGATCTGCGCCCGGGGACCGTTTTTGGCGGCAAAGGCGAGGTGGATGTTGGGACGGTCAAAGCCACGCAGAAACGTGCGCGGTGTCTGGCCGTCAAACAGCTTTTCGATGATCTCGGCCTGGGTTTCGGCATCTGCCGTCGCTGTGAATGCGGCCAGTGGCACGTCGAGGGCTGCGCGCAACGCCCCGATCCGCAGGTAATCGGGGCGGAAATCATGACCCCACTGGCTGACGCAATGCGCCTCGTCCACGGCGATCAGACTGACGCCGATCCGGCGCAGCATCCCGATGGACGATCCCGCCGCAAGCCGTTCCGGCGCGATATAGAGCAGCTTGAGCCGCCGCGCCTCCAGCGCTTCCCACACGGCATCCGTCTCTTCGGGTGTGTTGCCCGAGGTCAGTGCACCGGCCGCAACGCCTGCCGCCTGCAACGCCCGCACTTGGTCGCGCATCAGGGCAATCAGGGGCGAGATGACCACCGTCACCCCGTCCCGCATCAGCGCAGGTATCTGGAAACACAAGGATTTACCGCCGCCTGTGGGCATGATCGCAAGCGCGTTTTCACCCGCGGCGACGGCGTCCACAATATCTTCCTGCCCGGGGCGGAAGCTCTCGAATCCAAACACGTCGTGCAACAGCGTGGCAGCGCTGGCCATAGCGGAAACCCTGTAAAATTTTATTGTCTGCTCGTTGGAATACAGACTCACATTTTAAGGGCTCGTAAACAAGTCCTAGAACACGCCGCCTCAGCGCAATCCGAAGACCGCAGGCAGGATGATCGACCGGATCGCAATGAGGATCACAAAGGCCACCAGCGGCGCCAGATCCAGCGGATGCGTGTCCGGCATGAAACGGCGGATCGGGCGATAGATCGGTTCAAGCAACTTGTTCAGGCCGGTCCACAATTGCGACACCAAAGGCTGGTGCGTGTTGAGCACCTGAAAGCTGATCAGCCAGCTCATGATGATGTGGATGATCATGATCCAGTAGACCACGCCCAGCACCAGTTGCAGCAGTTGATAAATGACCATCGACCGTTCCTTGTCTTTGTGGTGCCAGTGGTATGCCGCACCGCGATGTGGCGCAAGGTCACATTGGCGCGGCCCTTGATGTTACGCCGCACTGCCGCATTTTAACGCCAAAGGAGTTAACCCGATGTTCCCGTTCATACGCCTTGCCAAGGATATGCTGATTGCGCGACAACAGGCGCCGATTGGCCTCACGGACATGCATGTGACGCATCACCGGGTGTGGCCCTGGGACCTGGATGCCTTTGCCGAGTTGAACAATGGCCGCGCGCTGACACTCTATGATCTGGGGCGGATGGGCATGGGCGCGCGCGTCGGCCTGATCGATACGCTGCAACGCGAGCGCTGGGGGCTGACCATGGCAGGCTCCTCTGTCCGTTACCGCCGCCGCCTGCGCGGCTTCGAACGGTTCGAGATGCGCACCCGCGCCATCTGCTGGGACGACAAGTTCACCTATATCGAACAGTCCATGTGGAAAGCGGATGGCGAGTGCGCGAGCCATGTGCTTTACCGCTCGGCCGTCACCGACAAGAACGGGATTGTGGCGCCCCACCACGTGCTCACCGCGATGGGCGAAGACCCGACATCACCGCCCGCACCGGACTGGGTTGCCGCGTGGATCAGCGCCGAAGCGATGCGCCCCTGGCCACCGATGCAGGACACACCTGTCCGCACCGTTGCGGACGCTGCGTAACGCAATGCTTGCCATGTAGGCTGTCGCCTGCTTTGCTCGCCCCAACAAGAATACAGGGTGGGGCAAGTGGCAGACGTTTCTTTGAAAAAGCGCATATGGGGCTGGATGGCCTTCGACTGCGCCACCCAACCGTTTTATACGCTCGGGCTGACCTTCATTTTCGGGCCGTTCTTTGCGCAGGTATCGCTCGAGTATTTCTCGACCGTTTACGCGGATGAGGAAACGGCCAAGTCGATCTCGCAGGCGACATGGTTTTGGGGTCAGACGATTGCCGGGCTGCTCATCGCCTTTACCGCGCCGCTGATCGGGGCCTATGCCGACAGCACAGGCCGGCGCATGCCGTGGATCTGGTTTTTCGCGCTGTTGTATCTGCCGTTCACATGGGCCTTGTGGTTCACCGACCCGAGCGGTGGGAACATCTATCTGATCCTTCTGTGCTTTAACATTGCCTTCATCGCGGCAGAGTTCATGCTGATCTTTGTCAACGCGATCCTGCCGTCACTGGGCGACAAGGAAGAGGTGGGCAAGATCTCGGGCACCGGGGCGGCCATCGGCTATTGGGGCGGTGTGACCGCACTCTTCATCATGTTGCTGGTGTTCGTGAACAAGGGCGATGGAACCACGATCCTAGGCAACGCGCCGGCCCTGGGGCTGGATCCCGAGACATCGGAGGATTTCCGCGCCGTCGGCCCGTTCATCACGGTGTGGTTCATCCTGTTCATGATCCCCTTCTTTCTCTGGGTGCGGGAGCCGCGCAGCGCCAACCGCAAAGGGGGCGTGTCGGATGCCATCGCCGACCTCAAACAATCGCTGATCGGGGCGTGGGGCCGCAAATCACTGCTCAACTTCCTGATCGGTTCGATGCTGTATCGCGATGCGCTCAACGCACTTTATGTCGCGGGTGGCGTCTATGCGCGGCTGGTGCTGGAATGGTCGATCATGCAGATCCTCGTCTTTGGCATTGTGGGCGCTGTGACAGCCGCGGTTGCCACCCAGATCGGGGGCATTTTTGACAAGCGCCTGGGGCCAAAGCCGGTGATCAAGGTCAGCTGCTATATCCTGATCGGCGTGTGCATCGTCATCGTCGGCATGTCGCGCGAGAGCTTCTTTGGCCTTGTCGCCTTTCCCGAAGGATCGTCCATCCCCGACATCACCTTCTACATCTGCGGGGCTGCCATCGGCGGCGCGGGCGGTGCGGTTTATGCGGCGTCGCGTTCGATGATGGTGCGTCACACCCATCCTGAGCGGCCCACCGAGGCCTTCGGCCTGTTTGCCCTGTCGGGCAAGGCGACGGCGTTCATGGCGCCGCTGCTGATCGCGATCTTTTCGACCGTGACCGGGAACACCCAATTGGGGTATGTTCCGGTTATCCTACTGTTCCTCGCAGGGCTGTACCTGCTGCGCTACGTGAACCCCGAAGGAGACCACGCCAAATGGTCAAAATCCGACGTGCCCTCACCCTGATCTCGACGCTTCTGCTCTTTGCCTGTACCGGCGGCGCGGACACCAATATCGACGGCACACCATTGCCCGACGTCGATCCCGCGACCTTGCAAGCCTTTGCCAAGGGGCAGTTCGGTGGCAAACGCGCGGCGTCGCGCCAGGACCCCGGCGCCTTTGGCAGCTATGCCCGCGGATGTGTTGCCGGGGCCGAACAGCTGGCCGAAACGGGCCCCACATGGCAGGCCATGCGGCTGTCGCGCAACCGCAACTGGGGCCATCCCGAACTGGTCGATTTCGTGCAAGACCTCAGCCGATCCGCTGCGGCGCAGCCCGGTTGGGCGGGCTTGTACGTGGGTGACATGAGCCAACCGCGGGGCGGGCCGATGTTGACCGGCCATCGCAGCCACCAGATCGGCCTCGATGTCGATGTTTGGATGCTACCTGCGCGCAACCTGACCCTGAGTGCCGCCGACCGCGAAAACATCAGCTCGATCTCTACCCGACGCAGCAGCGGTGCTTATGTGAATTCGAACTGGACGCGCCAGCATCATGAGATCATCAAGGCCGCAGCCAGCGACAAACGCACCGCCCGCATCTTTGTCTTTCCAGGGGCCAAGGTGCAGATGTGCAAAGACGAAAAAGGGGATCGGGCATGGCTGCGCAAGGTGCGGCCCTGGTGGGGGCACCACTATCATTTCCACGTGCGGCTGAGCTGTCCGCCGGGAACGCGCGGCTGCGTGAATCAGGATGCGCCGCCCGCGGGCGATGGCTGCGCCGACGCGCAGCAATGGGTGAACAACATCCTGAACCCGCCGCCACCCAACCCCAACGCGCCGAAACCGAAACCGCGGCGCGAGTTGCGCGTTTCGGA
>JBCBHM010000001.1:227391-282575 GCA_038525585.1 Pseudomonadota bacterium | reverse complement strand
GGGCTTGCACTGTCCGAAACCAATCTGTTTTTCAGCTACGAAGGGCCTGCGCGCGTGTTCGATGCATCGGGCACGATGCTGCCTGTCTTGCCCGCCTTCAACCATATGAACGACAACGCCGCGTTCGAGGCGCTGGCCGCCAGACCCGACGGCACGGTTTACGCCATTCCGGAGCGGTCGGGGGGGACAGCCTTTCCATTTCCCGTCTTCAGATTTCAGCAAGGCGCATGGGACGTCCCCCGCACAATGCCGCGGAGCGCGCCATTCCTTCCCGCAGGTGCGGATATTGGCCCTGACGGCATGCTGTACGTGTTGGAACGCGCGGTCACACCGCTGGGCTTTCGCACGCGCATTCGACGCCTTGATCCTGACACACCGGACGGGCCGGTAGAGACGTTGCTGAAAACTCCGCCCGGCCTGCACGACAACCTCGAGGGGCTCACCCTTTGGTCAGATCCCGACGGGAACGTGTGCCTGACCATGGTGTCGGACGACAATTTCTTGCGCGTGCAGCGCACAGAGATCGTCGAGTATTCCCTGGAGTCCCCTCTTGCAGCCGGTCAGGGTTGCGACTAAGCACCGCGCGTCGGCGCCCGCGTCGGCCAAGTCCCCGCAACCTTGTCAAAAACGGGTCACAACATGACACGCGCACATCTTCCCGGCATCATCGCCATGGCCCTCATCGTGGTGGCCTCAAACGTCCTGGTTCAGTTCCTGTTCGGCAACTGGCTCACTTGGGGGGCGTTTACCTATCCGCTCGCCTTTCTGGTCACCGACATCATGAACCGCGTCTATGGCGCGGGCCCCGCCCGCACGGTGGTTTTCGTCGGTTTCATCGTCGGGCTGTTCTGTTCGCTCGTCGGCACGCAGATCATGCTGGAGGGCGATGGATTTACCTATCCGGCCGTCACCTTTCGCATCGCAATCGGCTCTGGCCTCGCCTTCCTGACGGCACAGCTGCTGGACGTCGGCATCTTTTCCGCACTGCGCGGTGGGGCGTGGTGGAAGGCGCCGCTGGTCTCGACCATCATCGGCAGCTCGGTCGATACGGCACTTTTCTTCACCATCGCGTTTTCGGGCGCGCTGACATTCCTCGAGCCCGCCAACGATGTGAGCTGGGCGAACGAGGCGCTGCCGCTGCTGGGCATGGGCCCGGTCGTGCCGCTTTGGGTGTCGCTCGCGGTCGCTGATTGGGGCGTGAAACTGTCGCTTGCGCTTATTGCATTGGCACCGTTCCGCTGGGTGACGGGACGCGCGGGCCAGGCCGCTTAATTTCGTTGACTTTTGGTGCGGCTGTGCCACCTTCGGCATGAGTTCAACAAAGCGGAAGGAGGTGATCCAGTGTCGAGAAAGGTATTGGAGAGAGGTGTCGGAACAACGCAGGCGGACGTCCGCTAGGGCAGCCCCAGGCGGTACGGACCGCTTCTGTGTTGGTCGGTTGACCTAACCGTCACCACCTCCGAATGACTTTCGAAAGGGCCACTGGCAACGGTGGCCCTTTTTCTGTGGTGGGTCAGGCCGCAACCGCCTCCGCACACAATGCACGCCACGCAACGGCTTCGTCATCGAATGCCTCCGCTTCGACAGGGATCACGGCATTCATCGTGTCGATCAGATCCTTGGCCGCGTCGGGTGCCCCGACCACCACGTAACGCCCGACATTGGTCACGGACTTGAACCGGCTTTTGAGCGATGCCCAATTCCAGGTAGCGCCTGTCTCGGCCCGATCATAGCGGTCGAAGATCAGCAGCATGTCGACCTTTTCGTCGTGGCGGTCAAAGGCATCGTTCATGTGTTCGGCCATGGCCTCCATGTCCTCACCGCTCACTTTCTTGGTGATCCGAAACGCGTAGAGATCGGGGCGGCTGGTCCGGACTTGGGTGATACTGGGTGTCGTCAGCATGTCGTTTCCTGTCTCATGATGTGAACTTGCATGCGGAACGCGCTGGCGCTTTGAGATGTTCCGCCCATATCATGGGGCATGCTGGAAATTGACGACACGATTACGCTGCAAGACTGGGAGCTGAGCGAGAGCTTTGTCAGGTCGTCAGGCCCCGGCGGGCAGAACGTCAACAAGGTCGCGACGGCGGTCGAGCTGCGGTTCGAGGCGGCGCGGTCGCCCGCGCTGACACCCGCCGTCAAGGCGCGACTCAAGCGGTTGGCGGGGCGGCGCTGGACCACCGAAGGCGCCGTTGTCCTGCAATGTGATGAGACCCGCAGCCAGGCGCGGAACCGGGATATCGCGCGCGAGCGCCTCGTGGAATTGATCCGCAAGGCACTGGTGGCCCCGAAACGGCGTGTCGCCACGCGGCCCACGTTGGGATCCAAGAAAAGACGGCTCAAGGCCAAGAAAGAGCGGGGCGTGGTCAAGGCGCTCCGCGGGCGCGTCCAGTCGGATGACTAGTTGAAGGACAACAGGTCGAGAGAGGACCTGGCGGAGAACGCACCCGCCTCGCCCCCCTCGGGTTGGAGGAGATTGAGAAGCCCGATTTGGTTGCGACTGACGTCTTGGTCTCCCCCGCCACAGGCTGCGACGAGAGAGGCGCCGACAAGGGAACTGATCAGGATGAGACGTTTCATTATACTGCTCGTTGGTTCGATTTGGAGGTCGTTGCACCCTCTGATTGGCGGACAATCGTGGCAATTCGGGGGCAATTGTTTGCTAATTTGAAATAATTTGTACGGCTTCGGATGGGACTGAATGTGTGGGAATCCTATGCATGGCTTGAAGTTTATACGAATTAAATCAACAGGCTGCGCGAGCATATTTACCATTCGCTAGGGTCTAGCTCCCGAACAATCCGTTTTCACAGCTGCACCGAATTGGTTCCAGATCGACGACCAATCCCACAGACACGTGACACGCTCAACAAGACTGACCCACCCCATTCCTACTAACTTTTTAGTTTGACAGGATTGAAAACGCGGGCGTACCCTGTCGTCAGCCGGCGCGCGCTGGCTGTCAAAAAATTGGGAGGAGAAGAGATGCGCAAGTATCTTATCTCCGCGACGGCCGTTTGTGCCATCGTCGCGGGGACAGGGACTGCTTTTGCCGACGAGGCCGCAGCCCAAAAATGGATTGATCAGGAGTTTCAACCATCCACATTGTCCAAGGATGAGCAACTGGCCGAGATGCAGTGGTTCATCCAGGCCGCCGAGCCGTTTTCGGGCATGGAGATCAACGTCCTGTCCGAAGGTATCCCGACACACGGATACGAATCCGAAGTGCTGACCCAGGCGTTCGAAGAGATCACGGGCATCAAGGTCAACCACCAGATCCTCGGCGAGGGCGAAGTGGTGCAGGCCGTGCAAACGCAGATGCAGACCCAGCGGAACCTCTATGACGGTTACGTCAACGACTCTGATCTGATCGGCACGCACTCGCGGCTGCAGCTGGCCTATAACCTGACCGAACAGATGGCGGGTGACTGGGCGGCGACCACGTCGCCGACGCTGGACCTCGAAGACTTCATGGGCATCCAGTTCACCACCGGCCCGGATGGCAACCTGTATCAGCTGCCCGACCAGCAATTTGCGAACCTCTACTGGTTCCGCAAGGACTGGTTCGACGACCCGGAGTTGCAGGCGCAGTTCAAGGACAAGTACGGCTATGATCTGGGTGTTCCGGTCAACTGGTCGGCCTATGAGGATATCGCCGAATTCTTCAGCGAGGACGTACAGGAAATCGACGGCACCCGCATCTATGGTCACATGGACTATGGCAAGCGCGCGCCGGACCTCGGCTGGCGCATGACAGATGCCTGGCTGTCCATGGCCGGGGCCGGTTCGGTCGGTGAGCCGAACGGCGTGCCCATCGATGAATGGGGCATCCGTATGGAAGCAGGCTCGTGCAACCCCAATGGGGCGAGCGTAACACGCGGCGGTGCGGCCAACGGCCCTGCGGCCGTCTATGCGATCCGCAAGTGGGACGAGTGGCTGCGCAACTACGCCCCACCCGGGGCAGCCTCGTTCGACTTTTACCAGTCATTGCCCGCGCTCAGCCAAGGCAACGTGGCCCAGCAGATCTTCTGGTACACGGCGTTTACCGCGGACATGGTCAAACCCCAGTCCGAGGGCAACAACACCGTGGACGAGGATGGCAACCCGCTGTGGCGGATGGCACCCAGCCCACATGGCCCATACTGGACCGAAGGGCAAAAGGTTGGCTATCAGGATGTCGGATCCTGGACGTTCCTGAAGTCCACGCCGTCGGATCGGGCACAGGCCGCATGGCTTTATGCGCAGTTCGTGACCTCCAAGACTGTGGATGTCAAAAAGTCCCATGTGGGTCTGACCTTCATCCGCGACAGTTCCGTCAACCACGAGAGCTTTACCGAACGTGCGCCCAAACTGGGTGGTCTGGTCGAGTTCTACCGGTCGCCGGACCGCGTGCGCTGGTCGCCCACGGGCATCAACGTGCCGGATTATCCCAAGCTGGCGCAAATCTGGTGGCAGCAGATCGGTGACGTGAACTCTGGCGCCTTCACCCCGCAAGAAGCCATGAACCGTCTCGCCGAAGAGATGGACATCACCATGGCCCGGATGCAGCAGGCTGACGAGGCGGCTGGCGTCTATGGCGGCTGTGGCCCGCGTCTGAACGACGAGCGTGAGGCCGAGTGGTGGTTTGCCAACGGAGGCGCCAAGCCACCGCTGGACAACGAAAAGCCGCAGGGCGAGACCGTCAACTACGACGACCTCGTGGCGCGCTGGAACCAGTAAGCTGAGCGGTGGCCCCTTCCCTGCGGGCGGGGGCCACTGTCAATTGGGGAACCGGGTCAAAGCCCGGCCTACGGGAACACAAACATGTCCATCGAGTTGATTGACGCCACCAAGACCGTGCGCGGCATCACCCATATCAAGCCGACATCGCTGGTGCTGCAAACCGGGCATTTCAACGTGCTGCTGGGTCAGACCGGCGCAGGCAAGACGTCGCTGATCAAGCTGATGGCGGGGCTGGACCCGCTCGCCTCGGGGCGGATCATCATGGACGGGCAAGACGTGTCGCGCCTGTCGACACAGAAACGGAACATCAGCCTCGTCCACCAGTTTTTCGTGAATTATCCGCACATGACGGTGTTCGACAACATCGCCTCCCCCTTGCGGGTTGCAGGCATGGCCAAGTCCGAGATCGAAGGCCGGGTGCAGGAGGCGGCAGATATCCTGCAGCTGGGGCCGATGCTGTCGCGCCGGCCGCAGGAGCTGTCGGGCGGGCAACAGCAACGCTGTGCCCTGGCGCGCGCGATTGCCAAGGAGAGCCGGGCGGTGTTTCTGGATGAGCCGCTCGCAAACCTTGATTACAAGCTGCGCGAGGAATTGCGCGAGCAACTGCCGGAGCTTTTTGCCGGGCGCGGGGCGGTCGTGGTCTATGCCACGTCCGAGCCGGAGGAGGCGCTGCTGCTCGGCGGGCGTACGGCGCTGATGGATGACGGCGTGGTCACACAGTTTGGGCCAACCGCCGAGATATACCGACGCCCCGCCACGCTGACGGCAGCGCGTGTGTTTTCCGATCCGCCGATCAATGCGGCGGAGGTTGTAAAGACCGGGACACAGGCGCATCTGGCAACGGGTGTCTCGTGGGAGGTGACCGGGGCGGCTGCGGGACTGGCCGATGGCCCCTATACCATGGCGATCCGCCCGCATCACGTGACGCCCGTGCCCGGTGCCGATGGGTTGGTGGCATTGAACGGTGTGGTGCAGGTGACGGAGCTGTCGGGATCGGAATCGAGCGCGCATTTTCAGATGGGCGACGATGGATGGGTGTCGTTGGCCCATGGGGTGCACCCCTATGAGGTGGGCGAGGATCACGCGTTTTATATGGACCCGAGCAAGGCCTTCTACTTTGCTCCTGACGGGAGCCTGGTTGCGTAATGGCACGGATTTCATTGTCAGGCTTGCGTCACTCCTATCTGCCGAACCCTTCGGGGCCGGAGGACTATGCGCTCAAATCCATCGATCTGGATTGGGAGGACGGCGGAGCCTATGCGCTGCTGGGCCCGTCGGGCTGCGGAAAGTCGACGCTGCTGAACGTCATTTCGGGGCTGTTGGTGCCGTCCGAGGGGCGGATCCTGTTTGACGGTCAGGATGTGACCGGGCTGCCGCCCGATCAGCGCAACATCGCGCAAGTGTTTCAGTTTCCAGTGATCTACGACACGATGACGGTGCGCGACAACCTCGCGTTCCCGTTGCGCAATCGCGGGGTCGATGAGGTGCGGATCGCGGCCCGTGTGGCCGAGATCGCGGAGATGCTGGATGTGGTCGAGATGCTGGATGTGCGGGCGGCGCATCTGAGCCCGGACAACAAGCAGAAGATCTCGATGGGGCGAGGCCTTGTCCGCGATGACGTCAACGTGGTGATGTTCGATGAGCCGCTGACGGTCATCGACCCGCATCTGAAATGGAAGCTGAGGTCGAAGCTGAAGGAGCTGCACCAGCGGGTGCGCGCCACCATGATCTACGTGACACATGATCAGACCGAGGCGCTGACCTTTGCCGATCAGGTGGTCGTCATGCAAGACGGCGAGGTGGTGCAGATCGGCACGCCGGTCGAGCTGTTCGAGCGGCCCCAGCACACGTTCGTGGGGCATTTTATCGGCTCGCCGGGCATGAACATCCTGCCCGCGGTCGAAGATGCGGGCCGCATCGTGTTCGAGGGACAAACGGTAGCGCTCGAGGGCGCTGTGATCGGGTCAGGCGGAGTGACGCAGATCGGCGTCCGGCCCGAGTTCGTGACCCTCGCTGAGGCGGGCGTGCCCGCGCGGGTGCGTAAGGTGTCTGACGTTGGACGTCATGCGGTGGTCGAGACGATGGTGGGTAACACCGCGGTCAAGGCGGTCGTGGATCACGCGGACGTGGAGCAGGGCGCGGAGGTGCATCTGGCGTTCCGGCAGGATCAAACGCGACTCTATCGGGACGGTTGGATCGCGACGCAGGCGCGTGGTGCTGAAAACACGACGCAGGCGCGTGGATCAGATAGCACATCGGAGGCAGCGTCATGAAAACCGAAAACCAACGGGCCTGGTTCTTTGTCCTGCCAGTGCTCCTGCTGGTGGCGTTCAATGCGCTTGTGCCGATCATGACGGTGGTCAACTATTCGGTGCAGGAGACGTTCGGGAACAATGTGTTCTTCTGGCAGGGCCTCGACTGGTTCGAACAGATCCTGCGATCCGACCGGTTTCATGCGGCGCTGGGGCGGCAGTTCCTGTTCACGTTCCTCATCCTGATCATCGAAGTGCCGCTGGGGATCATCATCGCCCTGTCGATGCCCAAAAAAGGGTTTTGGGTGCCTGTCTGCCTCGTGCTGATGGCGCTGCCGATGCTGATCCCGTGGAACGTGGTGGGGGCGATGTGGAACATCTTTACTCTGCCCAAGATCGGGCTGCTTGGATACTTCATGAATGATGTGCTGGGCGTGAATTACGACATGACGCAGGACCCGCTGGCCGCCTGGATCACGATCATCGTCATGGATGTATGGCACTGGACATCGCTTGTCGTGCTCTTGGCCTATGCGGGGCTCGTGTCGATCCCCGACGCCTACTATCAGGCGGCCAAGATCGACGGGGCCAGCCCCTGGAAAGTCTTTCGCTATATCCAGCTGCCCAAGATGAAGACTGTGCTGACCATCGCGATCCTCCTGCGCTTCATGGACAGCTTCAACATCTATACCGAACCGTTCGTGCTGACCGGCGGCGGGCCGGGGAACTCGACGACGCTCCTGTCCATCGACCTTGTGAAGATCGCGCTTGGCCAGTTCGACCTCGGTCCTGCCGCGGCGATGAGCCTGATCTATTTCGCGATCACGCTGCTGGTGTCGTGGCTGTTCTACACGCTGATGACGAAGGATGACGCGAAATGATGACGTCGATTTCATATCGCCTAGCCGTACGATCACTGCGCGAGCACCACAAAAACCCGCACCGCTTCCCCGGATCGGATGTGGCCTTTGGTGGAGATGCGAGCCATGCGTAAACGGTCTCTCATCCCGATCCTCTACATCGCCTTCCTGATGCTGCCGATCTACTGGCTGGTGTCGATGAGCTTCAAAACCACGAACGAGATCCTGTCGGGGTTCAGCCTGTTTCCGCAGACCTTTACGCTGGAAAACTACGTCGTGATCTTCACCGAGCCGAGCTGGTACTGGGGCTATATCAACTCGATCATCTACGTGTCGCTGAACACGGTGATTTCCGTCTGTGTGGCCCTGCCTGCCGCCTATGCGTTCTCGCGCTATCGCTTCCTTGGCGACAAGCAGTTGTTCTTTTGGTTACTGACGAACCGGATGGCCCCCGCGGCCGTCTTTGCCCTGCCATTCTTTCAGCTGTACTCTTCCGTAGGGTTGTTTGACACGCACCTCGCCGTGGCGCTTGCGCATTGCCTGTTCAACATCCCGCTGGCGGTCTGGATCCTCGAAGGGTTCATGGGCGGCGTGCCCAAGGAGCTGGACGAGACGGCCTATGTCGACGGCTATTCCTTCCCCCGCTTTTTCGTCACGATCTTCCTGCCGACGATCAAGGCGGGCGTGGGTGTGGCGGCCTTCTTCTGTTTCATGTTCTCGTGGGTCGAGCTGCTACTGGCCAAGACGCTGACGGCGGTGGAGGCGAAACCCATCGCTGCCGAGATGACCAAGACGGCATCATCTGCGGGCTATGAGTTGGGGCTGCTTGCGGCGGCAGGCACGCTGACCATCATCCCCGGTGCCATCGTGATCTATTTTGTCCGCAACTACATCGCCAAGGGCTTTGCCCTGGGGAGGGTGTGATGAAACGACTTTGGGTCTTGCTGATCCCGTCCCCGGCACTCGCGCAAGGCTGGGGCAATGTCGCCCAACAGAAGGAGGAGGCGGGATTTTCTTGGACCGACCCGCTGTGGCCCGCGTTCTGGATGGCGTGGACCCCTGCCACCTTTGCCGTATTCTGCGTGCTGTTTGCGGCGATTGCATTCATCGGCCTGCTCGAGGGGTTCAAGTATCGCGACGGCATCGAACGGAAGGGCATTCTGGGTCTCACGACAACGTTGGGTGACCGGTTGTTCATCTCTTTACTCGGGTCTGCCTATATCTTCCTCGCCTGGCTTGGAATTTTCGGCCAACCGCTGTGGTGGCCCCTGGGCCTGAGCCTGGCCTGGGGTACGTTCTGCTTCAGAAAAGTGTGAGATTCTGCTTTGGGAAACCAGATGCATCGTATTTACTCGGACCGCATGAGACGTCAGCGGTCGCTTGAAGCGAGACGGCCATGAAGAAAAAGAAAAGCGCCCTGCTGACCGAGGTGGAATTGGAGTTCATGAATGAACTCTGGGCCATAGGGGAGGGTACGGTGCGCGACGTTCTGGACCGGCTGCCGCAAGAGCGGGCGCTCGCCTATACCTCGGGGGCGACCATCCTGCGGATCCTCGAACAAAAGGAATTTGTGACCAGCCGCAAGGCGGGCAAGAGCTATGTGTATCAGCCGACGCTGGCCAAGGACGCGTATCAGTCGCGGTCTCTCAAGGACCTGTCGATGAAGCTGTTTGACGACACACCTGCGTCGCTCGTGGCGCGGCTGGTGGATGACGATGCGCTGACAGAAGAAGCATTGGGGCAAATCCGGGCACTCGTTGATCGGAGGTTGAAAAATGAGAGCGGGTGAAGCGCTGCTGGATGCGTTTGTGAACGCCAACATTCTGATTTGCATGGCGTTTGTTTTGTGGATCGCAGTGCGGGCGCTGATGTGCCGCATCGGGCTGCGCCATGCCTATGGCACGCAGCTGCGACTGTTGAACACGTTGTTTGTGGTGGTGGTCTGTGCGCCAGTGCTGGCCCTAGGCTATGGCATGCTCAAGGGCGCCGGCGTCGCCGGGCAAGTCAACGTGAACCTGTCGGATCTGGTTGTGTCCTACTATCTGAACGGCGGGTTCGAGATGAAGGCGTCGGAGTTCGAGGGACTGATCCTGGCGCGCGATACGTTCATCCTGAACGTGCTGACGGGGGCCGGGATCGTGGCGCAAGCGGCGATTTTCGTGTTTCTGGCGGGGTTCGTTGTTGGGCTCGTACGGCTCGCCTATTCGTTTCATTGCCTGCGCCGGATCGTGGTCCGAAGCTATCGTTGGCGCAGCATCGGACGCATGAGTCTGCATGTGTCCGACCGGACGCTGGTGCCATTTTCGACGCGCGGTTGGCGGCGCTACTACGTGGTGATCCCCTCGCATATGCTTGCCGCGCCAGACGAGTTGCGCGTGGCGCTGGCCCATGAGCTGCAGCACATCCGCCAGGGAGATCTGGAGTGGGAGATCGTGCTGGAGGCGTTGAAACCCCTGTTTTTCCTGAACCCGGCCTACCATGCGTGGAAGCGTCAGGTGGAGGCGCTGCGCGAATTCAACTGCGACAGTCAGGTGTTGTCCAAGGGGCGGATCGATGCGCGAGCGTATTGCGATACGCTGTTGTCGGTGTGCCAAAAGACGCTGCGGCGGGATCGGTCGTTTGTGATTGCAGTGCCCAAGGTGACGCTGGTGACAGCGGACCGCGGGTCATTGATCCGGGGCAAGCGGAGCTTTCTCGAGCGGCGCATTCTGTCGGTGCTGGAGATGCGCAAAATGGCGTACGAGCGGCTGGTGTTCGCCGCGCTCGTGGTGCCGCTGGTCGCGGTGGTGGCGCTGACGACATTGGCGATCCAGCGGCCTGGCGACTGGAGCCAGGACAGGCTCATGCTGTCGACGGTTGTCAACCTGGACCGGCTGAATGAGATCAACCGCCTGTCCACCTTTGGCCGCATCCGCGACTAGCGCGGCGCGCGGTAGTTCCCTTCGGCTTTGAGCGTTTCGACGTCCGACGCCTCGCGCGCCATGGCGCGCTGGATCGCCGGGCGCTGCATGCTGCGCGTGGCGTGGGAACGAAGCTGCGGGTAGTCATCGGCTGGAAAGCCCACGCCGGTAATGCGCCACCACACCCAGAACAGGTAGCCGTCGATGATGGACCATGTGTCGCCGTACCACCACGGGTGGAGGCGGTCCTCGATCATCTGCATGATCATGTGCATCGCCTCGACCCCTTTGGGGCGGACGATGTCAAAGGACAGGTCAGCATCGTCGATGAACTTGATCGGCATGGCGATACGCGTGACGGTCGGGTGCACCGTGGCCGAGAAAAAGGCGATATCGGCCACCTGGCGGCTGACATCGAGCGGATCGCTGGCCGCAGGCAGGAGTGCGGCAGACGGAAACGTCTGGTGCAACCATGTAAGGATGGCGACATTCTCGGTCAGCGGCGCATCATCAATCAGCAGCGTCGGCACCTTGCCCTTGGGATTGATCGCCAAAAACTCCGGCGCATTTTGCTGGTTCAGCGTCACGCGCAGCAGCTCGGTCTCGAACGGCACGCCGATCTCTTCGAGGGCGATCGTGGGCACGCGGGCACAGCTGCCGGGTGAGACGAAGAGCTTGAGTTCCGGCACGCGCAGCCTCCGATCCATGAAATGACGCTGAAGATTGTCTTGCAAAAATGGGTATTCCGAAAGAGCATAGGTAAAAAATCGACATTTAGGGAGGATATTATGTCGAAAGCGCTGTTTGCCGGCTTGGCAACGGTGGCGTGTCTGGCCACGGCTGCACATGCCCAAACCATCCTGACCGCGGAAACCGCATCGCCGAACACGGCGCCCGGCATCTCGATCATCTCATTGTCCGAAGCGGCCGCCAAGGAAGGGGTGGCAGACATCCAGGTCACCTCGGGCCAGACGCTGACCAATTCGGTCCAGAACGTGGCGGAGGGCAAGACTGACATTGCCGCGGGCCCGTTCATCCTGCCGTTCCTGATGTCGCGGGGAGTTGGCCCCTATGCCGGTCTCGGGGCCGAGGCTGGGGCGGAACTGGTCCAGAACCTCGCGGTTCTTTATACCTACCGCATCTCGGTTCAGGGGCTTTATGCCTATGACAGCGCGAATATAAGCGGCTGGGACGGGCTCGAGGGCAAGACGATTTTCAACGGTCCGCCACGCGGTGCGGCGCTGACCAACGCGCGCCTGCTGATCAAGCTGAACACCGGCATGGAAGAAGGCGCAGGATACACCGGCGTGCAGGTGAACTGGGGTCAGGCCGTCAAGACGATCCAGGACGGATCGGCAGATGCGTTTGTGCTGCCCATGGCCTTTCCTGACCCGCGGGTGTCCGCGGCGATTGCCTCGGGCAAGATGACGATCTTTTCAATCTCGAACGACGTGTTCGATGGCGAGGCGTTCCAGAATGTGGGCAAGCTGCCGGGCACCGTCCCGGTTGAGATCCCGGTGGCCGACATGGGCTACGACGACAGTGTGACTGTCGTGTCCGAGGATGGCATGTTTCGCGGGCCCGGCACCGTGGGCGGCGACCTCGTGAACGTGAACATGGATTTCGACGTGGCCAAGGGGCTCACGGCGGCCTTTATCGCCAATCTGGATGACATCTATTTTGCCAAGGCGCCGTTCATGCCCGGAACGTGGCATGGCGAGACGGACGTGGCCCTGACTGACATGTGCGGCAACAACCCGATCAAATACCACCCCGGCGCCGTCGCCGCTTGGGAAGAGGCGGGATACACCATCCCTGACTGCGCCAAGTAATTCCGGCACGCCCGGGCCACATCCGGTCCGGGCGTCCGACACGCGGTGGAGGCCGGGATGGCAGAGACACATGTCGACGTGAAGAACCGGCAGTGGCAGGCGGGTCGACTGCTGTATGTCCTGTCGGTCGGGATGGTCATCATTGGCCTCTTCAATTCGACGCCGGGCATTCCGGGATATGACGCGTTGGTGGCGGACCTGCTGGGCCGCCCGGGCGCGCAGCTGCGCAAGTTTCCGTTCGAATGGTTCTACCCGGCCTTCTTTGTGCTGATGATGCTGATCGTCGCGCTCAAGCATTCCATGTGGCGCGACTGGCGCGACCGGTCGCCTTTGCGGCGGCGTTTTGGCCTGTTCATGGACGTCGCGCTGGTATTCACCGCGGTGGCGATTGCGCTGACCTATCTGGTGGAGATCGAGGCGGTTTGCCTTGTCGACCGGATCACCGGAGACCGCGCGCGGCTGATCGAGGAAAGCCTGCGTTCGGCGGCGGAGTTTGCGCTGAGCCTTGGGCTGTCGGCCCCCACCACGGTCGAGGATCCCCAATGTGTCAATACCACCGGCGGTTGGCTGGTGCTGATTGTGGGCGTCGCGATCATCGTGTTCTTGTCGTACAACGTAAAAGTCTGGGGCCTGCCGCTTGTCCTCGTGGCGATCCTGATTTCGGCCTACACGATCATCACGGTGCTGGTCTGGTATGTCTATGGCGCGGACGACGTGAACAAGTATTTCGTGACCAAGCTGGCGGGGGAGCCGCGCATGCTGGCCGATGGGCGGCCGCGGGTGCATGACGTGCTGGTCAACAACTCATCCGGGCTGTTGGGGCGGTTCATGGATATCGTGCTCAACACGATCTTTCCCTATCTGGTGCTCGGCTCGCTCTTTGGCAGTTCTGCCGGGGGCCGGTCGCTGATCAAGCTGGCGTTCCGCTGGACGCGGCATTTGCGGGGCGGGCCGGCGCATGCGGCCATCGTGTCGTCGGCCATGTTTGGCACGATCTCGGGCGGGCCGATCGTGAACGTGCTGTCCACGGGCGTGCTGACGATCCCGATGATGCTCAAACGCGGATTTTCCAAGGTATTCGCCGGAGGGGTCGAGGCCGCCGCATCCTCGGGCGGGTCGATCATGCCACCGGTGATGGGGGTTGCCGCCTTTGTCCTCGCCTCGCTGACGGCGGTGCCCTATTCGAGCGTGATCATCGCGGCGATCATCCCGGCGTTAGCGTATTTCTTTTGCCTGTTCCTGTCGGCGGTGTTCCAGTCGCGCAAACAGGACATCCGCGCCATCGGCGTGCTGACCGAGGATATGCGACTGGAGCGGCAGGATTATCTGAACCTGTGCATGGTCTTCGGCCCGATCCTGATGATCCTTGTGCTGCTGTTGATGCCCAAGGATGCCGTCGGCTGTGGATTGCTCGGCGGCATGTTGGGGGCCGAACGGGTGATCACGGACGGGGTCTGCCAGGTGCAAAGCCTCAGCTGGTTCCTGACGGCGGTGCAGAATGCCGCCGGGGCCGCGGGTGCGGCGGGCTGGTGGGCTGTGATCGTGCTTGTCGGCCTGCTGTTTCTGGATCCGGAGGTGCGGGCGGCTCCGGTGAAGATCGTGAATGCGCTGTCGGATGCGGGCGTGCTGATTTCGACCCTGTATCTGATGTTTCTGGCGGTTTCGATCATCGACTTTTGCCTGTCTTTCACCGGGTTGCCGGTGTTTTTGTCGCTGGATGTTTTGGCATGGCTCAACAGCATGAGTTTCGGCGATGGAGGCTCGTCATTGTTCCAGTTCATGGCGCTGCTGCTCACGATGTTCCTGGCGGTGCTGCTGGGCATGGGGATGCCTGCGGTGCCCGCCTATATCAACGCGGCCTTGCTGATGAGCCCGGTGCTCGCCGGGTTGGGGCTTTCGCTGTTCACGGCCAACATGTTCATTTTCTACTTTGCCGTGGCGAGTGCGATCACGCCGCCCGTGGCGCTGGCCGCCTTTGCCGCCGCGACGATCACCAAGGCGGAGCCGATGGCAACGGCGTTTTCGGCGGTGAAGTCGGGGATCGTGATGTTTGTGGTACCGTTTGTGTTTGCGTATTACCCGGAGCTTTTGTTGATCAACGAGGCGATCCTGGATCCGAACGCTGGGGGCGGAAACGGCTTTTTGCCCGGATATGACGGGGCGTTCCACCTTGGCGCCTTTGTGCTGCTCTTGGGACGGCTTGTTGTGGCGCTGTACCTGCTGTCGTCGGCGCTGGCGGCGTTCGACCGGCAGGCGCTGCCTGGATGGGAGATTGCAGTACGGTTGGTCTTGGCGGCGCTCGTGATGATGCGGGTCGAGGCGGTGTGGATCCCGGCAACAGTGGCCGCGCTGCTGCTGGTCACGGTACATGCGCGGCGGGTGGCGCGGCATGCCTGAGCGGCCAAGCTTTGTCCTTTTCATAACCGACCAGCACCGCGCGGATTATCTGGGGTGCATGGGTCATCCGGTGCTGCGTACGCCGCATATCGACGCGATCGCGGCGCAAGGCACGGTGTGGGACCGCTTTTATGTGGCGAGCCCCGTGTGCATGCCAAACAGGGCGAGCCTGATGACAGCGCGCATGCCATCAAGCCACGGTGTGCGGTCGAACGGTATTCCGCTCGATGCGCGCAACGTGACGTTTGTGGAACTGATGCGGGACGCCGGTTACAAGACCGCGCTGATCGGGAAGAGCCATCTGCAGAACTTCTCGGGCAAGCCTGCGACGTTGCAGCGCCCTGCGGTGCCGCAGGGGTATTACGCACCAGCTGGGCCGTTGGCCGAGGCGGTGCGGAACAATCATCAGGACTATCGTGTCGAGGCGCCGGATCAGGCGCGCTATGACATTCCGCTGCCCTATTATGGTTTTGATCATGTCGAGCTGGTGACGCGTCACGGTGACATGTGTCAGGGCAGCTATCGGCAATGGCTGCTGGAACGCGAACCGAACGCGCTGTCCCTGATCGGGGCGGAAAATCAGCTGCCACATGGATACGCCTGCCCGCAGGGCATCCGCACGGCGCTGCCCGAAACGCTGTATTCCACCAGCTACATCGCCGACCGGGCGCGCGCGTGGCTGGACGCGCAGGCGGACGACGATCAGCCGTTTTTCCTTATGGTGTCGTTCCCGGATCCGCACCATCCGTTCAATCCGCCGGGCAAATACTGGGACATGTATGCACCCGAGGATATGCCGGCGCCTGTCGCGTTTGCCCGAAACGACTGGACCCCACCGCCCCACGTGGCCGGCATCCTGCGCGCCCGGGCCGAAGGCAGGGCCAAGCTGCGCGCCATGGGGGCCATCGGCACGGACGCGCAAGAAGCGCGAGAGGCGCAGGCACTCACCTGCGGCATGATCAGCATGATCGACGATGCCGTGGGTCACGTGCGGGCGAGCGCCGCGTCACAGGATGCCGTCACCATCTTTACCACGGATCACGGTGACCATCTGGGCGATCATCGCATGCTGTTCAAAGGACCCGCCGCATACGAAGAGGTCACGCGCGTGCCCTTTATCTGGTCCGACCCCGATGCGCCCAAGGCTACGCGCACAGATGCCATCGGGCAGACCCACGATATCGGCCCGACCATCCTGGACCGGGCGCGGATCCAGCCAGCGATCGGGATGCAAGGCCGCTCACTGCTGCACGGCGGCCGGGATGTTGCGTTTATCCAATATGATCATCAAAGCGTATCGGCGGGACTTGGCATGCCGCCGCGCATCCACACGGTCCGCGACGCGCGCTACCGGTTGTCGATGTTCGATGGGGTCGCGTGGGGCGAGTTGTACGATCTGGAAGCCGATCCGGGTGAATTCACCAACCTTTGGGATGATCCCGCCCATACCACCCAGCGCGCCGCGCTGATCGAAACGCTTGCACGGCAAGAGATCGCAACCGTGGACCGCGCCCCCTTTCCCACTGCCCACGCCTGAGCTGCTGTCCGCCATCTGCCGGTTCGCTGGGCGCATATGATGAATTCCTGAGCATCTGTGCGACACACACGACCGCGCGACATCGCATGCGCCATTCGGCGCAGTGCGGCCGTTGCGCGGCCACGGCCCGTGCGGCATGCCGCGATACATGACCAAGACCCTCACAATCGTTGTCGTCGAAGAAGATCGCGACCGCGCCATTGCGATTGTGGACGCGCTCAAGGATGCGTGCGCCTGCGATGTCTTTGTCATCGGGAATTCCAGCGGTCTGTCGCGCAAAATCGCCGCGCATGCGCCCGACATCGTGTTGATCGACATCGACAACCCGACCCGCGACATGATGGAAGAGCTGACGCTCGCCTCCGGCCCGCTGGAGCGTCCGGTGGCCATGTTCGTATCCGGTGCCGCAGGCGGGCTCGCACAGACAGCCATCGAGGCGGGCGTGTCGGCCTATGTCGTGGACGGGCTATCGCCCGACCGGATCAAGCCGGTGATGGACACGGCCATCGCCCGTTTCGCCATGGTGCGTCAGATGCGCAATGAGCTGGCCGAGACGCGGCGCGCACTGGAAGAGCGCAAGGTGATCGACCGGGCCAAGGGCCTCCTGATGAAGGCCAAGGGGATCGATGAGGATGCCGCCTATGCCCTGCTGCGCAAGACGGCGATGGATCAGGGCCGGCGCGTGGCCGAGGTGGCCGAGGCGCTGGTGACGGCATCGGGGCTCTTGGGATGAAACATGTCACCGTCCCCGTCGCCTACATGCCGCTGGTGGATGCAGCCCCGCTGATCGTCGCGCAGGAAATGGGCTTTGCCGAGGCTGAAGGGATCGCGCTGGATCTCATCGCAGCACCGTCGTGGTCATCGGTGCGGGACATGCTGGCCTTTGGCCGGGTGGACGCCGCACACATGCTGTCGCCCGTTCCCGTCGCGATGGCGATGGGTCTGGGTGGCATGTCCACCGCGCTGTCGGCGGTGTCGGTCTTGTCGGTCAATGGCAACGTCATTGGCGTGGGCACCCCGCTCGAAGAGCGGTTGCGCGCGCGCGGCTACGGGTTCGACTTTGCCGATCCGGTGGCGGCGGCGGCGGCGCTGAGTGCCGTGCGCGACGGCCCCATCGTGTTCGGCGTCCCGTTTCCCTTTTCGATGCATGTGGAACTACTGCGGTATTGGAGCCGCGCCACGGCCCTTGGCCCCGATGGGATCGTCATTCGCACCGTGCCACCACCCTTGATGGCCAACGCGTTGGCTGCGGGCGACGTCGACGCATTCTGCGTCGGCGAGCCTTGGGGGTCGGTAGCGGTGGACGAGGGCGCGGGCGCGCTGTTGCTGCCGGGCACCGCGATCTGGAACTTTGCGCCCGAAAAGGTGTTGGCGGTCCGCACGGAGTGGGCGGAGACGGAGCCGGACCTCACCGGCCGTCTGCTGCGGGCGACGTGGCGGGCGGGGCGGTGGCTCGCGCGACCGCAAGTGCGGGCGACGGCGAGCGAGCTGTTGTCCCGCAAGGCGTATCTCGACATCTCGCCCGAGCTGATCGACCGGGCATTGTCAGGGCACCTGACCGTATCCGCGCGCGGTGAGCAGCGCCATGTGGAACGGTTTGTGGAATTTCACGACGGTGCGGCGAGCTTTCCCTGGCGCAGTCAGGCCAAGTGGATCGCCCAGCAGTTGCGCGCGTCGCATGGTGCCGCCGCGCAGGACGATGCGGAAGCGACGGCGCATGTGTTTCGCGCCGATCTGCACCGGATGCATCTGCAAACCGTCGGCTGCGATATGCCTGGCGCCTCGGAAAAGGTCGAAGGCGCGATTCGCCATGCAACGCCGGTGGCTTCGGCCGGTGGTGGGCTGACCTTGCTGCCCAATCGCTTCTTTGACGCCCAGATTTTCGACCCGAATGCCAGCTAAGTGTTCATTAATTGTGCAATCCCAAGGACGTCGCGGGCTGTTAGCGGCCAACAAGGCGTTTCTACCTTGAGGGGTCGCTGCGCTGCCGCATAGATGGTGTCAGCGCTGGCAACGACGTGAGCGCCCCGAATTTTTCCCACTGACAGGGATGGTCTGAGCAAGGTCGCTCACTGTTCGCCGAAAACCCGGCGGATCGTGGTCGGCCTTTTTTCGTTTTTGCCTGGTCCAACTCCTCCCGGACCCGGCGCTACAAAGGGACAAAACATGAAGAAGCTCCTCCTCGGCCTTGTGGCCTCAACCGCGCTGGCCTCGCCGTCATTCGCCGAACTGCTGGATCTGGAAAAAGACGAGCTGACCTTTGGCTTTATCAAGCTGACGGATATGGCACCGCTCGCCGTGGCGTATGAGCAGGGATACTTTCTGGACGAAGGGCTGTTTGTGACGCTCGAGGCGCAGGCCAACTGGAAGGTGCTTCTGGACGGTGTGATCGACGGCCAGCTCGATGGTGCGCATATGTTGGCGGGCCAGCCGCTGGCGGCCACCATCGGCTACGGCACGGAGGCACATATCGTCACGCCCTTTTCCATGGACCTGAACGGAAACGGCATCACGGTATCGAACGAGGTGTGGGACATGATGCGCCCGCATATCCCGTCCATGGATGATGGCCGCCCGCAGCATCCGATCAGCGCCGAGGCGCTGGTGCCGGTGATCGAGGAATTCAACGCCAAGGGCGAGCCCTTCAACATGGGGATGGTGTTCCCCGTCTCCACCCACAATTACGAACTGCGCTATTGGCTCGCCGCCGGTGGCATCAACCCCGGCTACTACAGCCCGGAAAACATCTCGGGCCAGATCGCGGCGGATGTCTTCCTGTCCGTGACACCTCCGCCGCAGATGCCTGCGACGCTCGAGGCGGGTACGATCCACGGCTATTGCGTGGGTGAACCGTGGAACCAGCAGGCGGTGTTCAAGGGCATCGGCGTGCCGGTCATCACTGATTACCAACTGTGGAAGAACAACCCCGAAAAAGTCTTTGGCATGACCAAGGAATTCACCGAGGAAAACCCAAACACGACACTGGCGGTGACCAAGGCGCTGATCCGTGCGGCCATCTGGCTGGACGAAAACGACAACGAAAATCGCCCCGCCGCGGTCGAGATCCTGAGCCGCCCGGAATATGTGGGCGCGGATTACGAAGTGATCGCGAACTCCATGACCGGGTTCTTTGAGTTCGAAAAGGGCGACAAGCGGGACATTCCCGACTTCAACGTGTTCTTCCGTTACAACGCGACCTACCCGTTCTACTCGGACGCCATCTGGTACCTGACGCAGATGCGCCGCTGGGGCCAGATCGCAGAGCCGAAATCCGACAGCTGGTATGACGAGGTCGCCAAGTCCGTGTACAAACCCGAAATCTACCTCGAGGCTGCGCGCCTATTGGTGGACGAGGGTCTGGCGAACGAGGCCGACTTTCCCTGGGACAGCGACGGTTACAAAGCGCCTACGCCTGCCGCCGACATCATCGACGGCATCGCCTATGACGGCCGCGCGCCCAATGCCTACCTCGAAAGCCTGCCCATCGGCCTGAAAGGTGAGCAGACTGTCGTCGGCAACGAAGTCAAAGGCTGACCGATGCTTGGGCGGGGCCTCGCTCCGCCCATCCTCCCCCTTCCCGTCGCACCGCATCCAGACAAAAGGCATCCTCGCATGACAACCGTCGATCCGAACTTTACCGAAGACGCCGCACGGGACGCCCGCCGCGCGCGCCTGTTCACGCGCATCAACGCCGCAGACAAATGGTTTCAGGTGCTGGGCCTCGCCTGGATCACACCGATTGCCAAGGCCGCCGCCGGGGACAATCCCGCCGCGCAGATGAAGGAAATCTGGCGCCTGCTCGCGGTGCCGCTGCTGGCCATTGCCGCGTTCCTCACGCTGTGGGGCACGCTCGCGCCGCAAGTGCAGACGTCGCTGGGCGCGGTTCCGGGGCCTGCGCAGGTTTGGACCGAGGCCGTCAACCTGCATCAGGACGCGCTGTCCAAGGCCGAGAGCAAGGCCAAGTTCGACGCGCAGGTTGCCACGCTGAACGAACGCCGGATCGAGCAGGGCAAGGAGCCTGTCCAACGCGCCTATACCGGCGCGCCGACCTATTACCAGCAGATCTGGACCTCGATCCAAACCGTGTTCTTTGGCTTTCTGATCGCCACTGTGGTGGCCGTTCCGCTGGGCATTGCAGCCGGCCTGTCGCCGATTGCCAACGCGGCGCTGAACCCGCTGATCCAGATCTTCAAACCCGTCTCGCCGCTGGCATGGTTGCCCATCGTGACGATGATCGTATCGGCGCTGGCTGCGTCCAATGACGGGCTTCTGCCCAAGTCTTTCGTGATCTCGGCCATCACCGTGACGCTGTGTTCGCTGTGGCCCACGCTGATCAACACAGCCCTTGGTGTGGCGAGCATCGACAAGGACTTGGTCAACGTCTCCAAGGTGCTCAAGATGAACACTTACACCAAGATCACCAAGCTGGTGCTGCCCTCGGCGCTGCCGCTGATCTTTACCGGGCTGCGCCTGTCCCTCGGTGTCGGCTGGATGGTTCTGATCGCAGCCGAGATGCTGGCGCAGAACCCGGGCCTTGGCAAATTCGTGTGGGATGAGTTTCAGAATGGCTCGTCGTCGAGCCTCGCCAAGATCATGGTCGCGGTGCTGACCATCGGCATCATCGGCTTCCTTCTGGACCGGGTGATGTACGCGCTGCAGTCGCTCTTCACCTTCACGAACAACCGGTGATCCCGATGAGCATTCTCAAACTCGAAAATGTCAGCCAGAGCTTCGGCTCTGGCACCCACGCCACCCACGTCCTCAAGGACATCAACCTGGACGTGGCCGAAGGGGAATTCCTGGTTCTTCTGGGGTTCTCGGGCACGGGCAAGACGACGTTGATCAACCTGATGGCGGGGCTCGAGCAGCCCACCAAGGGCAAGGTCACCTTCAAGGGTGCGCCGATCACGGGGCCCGGGCCTGAGCGCGGCGTGATCTTCCAAAGCTATTCGCTGATGCCATGGCTGACGGTCAGCGGGAATGTGGGTCTTGCCGTCGACACCGTGTTCCCCGGCCTGTCGAAGGCCGACAAAGCGAAGAAGGTCGCGCATTACGTCAAGATGGTGGGGCTGAGCCATGCCGTAACGCGCCGCCCGGCAGAGCTGTCGGGGGGTATGCGCCAAAGGGTCAACGTGGCCCGCGCACTGGCGATGTCCCCCGAGATGCTGCTGCTGGATGAGCCACTGAGCGCGCTGGACGCGCTGACACGTGCCAATCTGGCGGATGAGATCGAGCGCATCTGGGAAGCGGACAAGAAGACCTGCGTGCTGATCACCAACGACGTGGACGAGGCGATCATTCTGGCCGACCGCATCATCGCGCTGAACCCGGACGGGACCTTGGGCGAGGAGTTCAAGGTGAGCATTCCGCGCCCCCGGGACCGGATGGAGATGAACACCAATGACACGTTCAAGCGCCTGCGCGCGGACGTGACCAAATACCTGATGGATGTGGGGATCGAGGCCAAGGTCGAAGGCACGCGCCTGTTGCCGGAGGTGACGCCCATCCATGGCGTGCCCACCGCTGTGGCGGACGCGCAAAAGGGGATGATCGAAAACCGCTTTCTCGACTTTTCGCAGCTGCACAAGGTGTATCCGACACCCAAAGGGCCGCTGACGGTGGTTGAGGATTTTGATCTGAAGATCAACAAGGGCGAGTTCATCTCGCTCATCGGGCACTCGGGCTGTGGCAAATCGACGGTGCTGACGATGGCGGCGGGGCTGAACGACATCTCGCAGGGGGCGATCAAACTGGATGGCCGCCATGTCGAGGGTGCCGATCCCGAACGCGCGGTGGTGTTCCAGTCGCCCAACCTCTTTCCCTGGCTGTCGGCGCGCGAGAATTGCGCGATTGGTGTCGACAAGGTCTATCCGACTGCGAGCCGTGCAGAACGGCAGGATGTGGTCGAATACTATCTGGAACGCGTGGGGCTGGCCGATGCAATGGACAAGCCCGCGACCGATCTGTCGAACGGGATGCAGCAACGCGTGGGCATTGCGCGCGCCTTTGCGCTCAGCCCCAAGCTGCTGCTGCTCGATGAACCCTTTGGCATGCTTGACAGCCTGACCCGCTGGGAACTGCAAGAGGTGCTGATGGAAGTGTGGTCACGGACCAAGGTCACGGCCATTTGCGTGACCCATGATGTGGACGAGGCGATTTTGCTGGCCGACCGGGTGGTGATGATGACCAACGGGCCGCAGGCCACCATCGGCAAGATCACAGCGGTCGATCTGCCCCGTCCACGCACCCGCAAGGCGCTGCTGGAACACCCCGATTACTACGCCTACCGGCAGGAAGTGCTCGATTTCCTCGAGGAATACGAGCACGGCGCAAAGCCGAAACCCAAGGCCCCCACGGCGGTGGCAGCGGAGTGAAAGCGATGAAGGAAAAACTTGTCATCATTGGCGCTGGCATGGCCTCGGGCCGTGTCATCGAGCATCTGGTCGAAGCCGCACCTGATGCGTTCGACATCACGCTGTTCAACGCAGAGCCGCGCGGGAACTACAACCGCATTATGCTGAGCCCCGTGCTCGCTGGCGATCAGACTTACGCGGATATCGTCACCCATGACGACGACTGGTACGCGCAGCATGGCGTCACCTGCCGTTTTGGCGAACGGGTCGTTGGGATCGACCGACACCAGAAGGTCATCACCGGTGAAAAGGGGGCCCTGCCCTATGACAAGCTGGTCTTTGGCACCGGATCGAACCCGTTCATGATCCCACTGCCCGGCCACGATCTGGACGGTGTCATCGCCTACCGCGATCTCGAAGACACCGAGCGGATGATGGAGATGGGGCCGGACAACAAGGTTGTTGTGATCGGGGGCGGTCTCTTGGGTCTTGAGGCGGCAGCCGGGATGGCGGCACGCGGTGTCGACGTCACCGTGGTGCACATCATGGGCCACCTGATGGAACGCCAACTGGATGAGGCTGCGGGCTATCTGCTCAAGAAATCGCTTGAAGGCAAAGGGATCACCGTCAAGCTGCAGGCGAATTCCAAGGAAATCCTTGGCGACGATGGCCGCGTCCGGGCCTTGATGCTGGACGACGGCACCGAACTGCCCTGTGACCTGCTGGTCATGGCCGTGGGTATCCGCCCGAACGTCGCGCTTGCGCAAGAGGCGGGGCTGGCGGTGGGCAAGGGCATCCATGTGGATGATCAGATGTGCACTTCAGACGCAGACGTGTTTGCAGTGGGAGAATGTGTGGAGCATGACGGCGCGATCTTTGGCCTCGTCGCACCGCTTTATGATCAGGCGAAGGTGTTGGCGCAGACGCTGCTAGGCAGCGAGGCCGCGTTCAAGCAAAAGACGCTGTCGACCAAGCTCAAGGTCACAGGCTGTGACCTGTTCAGCGCGGGGGACTTTGCCGAGGGCGAGGGGCGCGAGGACATCGTGCTGCGCGACCCGGCCAAGGGCATCTACAAGCGCCTCGTGATTGAAGAGGACGTGCTGGTGGGCGCTGTGATGTACGGCGACACCGCCGACAGCAACTGGTTCTTCCAACTGATCAAGGATGCGACGCCCATCGATGAGATGCGCGAGACGCTGATCTTTGGCCCGGCCTTTCAGGGGGGCGACACCGCGGACCCGCTCTCAGCCGTTGCAGCATTGCCGCGTGATGCGGAGATCTGCGGCTGCAACGGCATTTGCAAGGGCACCATCGTCGACGCCATCGCAGGGGGCGCAACCGATCTGGGGGCTGTGAAGGCGACGACCAAGGCGTCGGCGTCGTGCGGCACCTGCACCGGCCTTGTGGAACAGCTGTTGCAGGTCATCTTGGGCGATGCGTTCGAGATGCCCGCGGCGCAACCGATCTGTGGCTGCTGTGATCTGACCCACGAGGACGTGCGGCGGCTGATCAAGTCGCAGGAACTGAAATCGCAGGACGCCGTCTGGCAGGAGCTGGGGTGGACAACCCGCAATGGCTGCCATGTCTGCCGCCCGGCGGTGAACTTCTACCTGCTGGCGGATTGGCCGCTGGAATACCAGGACGACCCGCAGAGCCGGTTCGTCAACGAACGCAAGCATGCCAACATCCAGAAGGATGGCACGTTCAGCGTCGTGCCGCGTATGTGGGGCGGGATCACCAACCCCACCGAGCTGCGCGCGATTGCGGATGCGGCAGACAAGTACAACGTGCCGACGGTCAAGGTCACCGGTGGACAGCGCATCGATTTGTTGGGCGTCAAGGGTGAGGACCTGCCGTTCATCTGGGCGGACCTGAACAAGGCGGGGCTGGTCTCGGGCCATGCCTATTCCAAGGGATTGCGCACGGTAAAGACCTGCGTCGGCACCGATCACTGCCGCTTTGGTACGCAGGATTCGACGGGCCTTGGCATCAAGCTGGAACAGGCGCTGTGGGGGTCGTGGACGCCGCACAAGGTCAAGCTGGGCGTTTCGGGCTGTCCCCGCAACTGCGCGGAGGCGACCTGCAAAGACGTGGGCATCATCTGTGTCGACAGTGGCTATCAGGTGGGCGTCGCCGGGGCGGCTGGCATGGATGTGAAGGAAACCGAACGTCTGTGCGATGTGGCCACGGAGCAAGAGGCGATCGACGTCACCGTCGCCTTTGTCCAGCTTTATCGCGAGAACGCCAAATACCTCGACCGGCCCTATAAATGGGTGGCCAAGGTGGGTCTCGACTGGGTGCAGGCGCGCATCGCGGACCTTGATGAACGGGCGCGCCTGATCGAAGCGTTCGAGCTCAGCCAATCCATCTATCGCAAGGATCCGTGGGCCGAGCATGCCAAGGAGGCCGCGCGCTATCAGCCGCTGGCCGATCTGACCCTGGAGGCCGCGGAATGAGCTGGATCGATATCGGGCCGGTGGCCGACATCCCCCTCCGCGGGGCGCGCAAGATCAAGACGGCGCTGGGGTGCGTTGCGGTGTTTCGCACCGGCGAGGACGAGGTGTTTGCCGCGTCCAACAGCTGCCCGCACAAGGGCGGCCCGCTGTCCGAAGGGATCGTGCACGGCCAATCCGTGACTTGCCCGCTGCACAATTGGGTGTTCGACCTGAACACTGGGCAGGCACGGGGTGAGGACGGCGATATTGCCACATATCCCGTCCGGGTCGAGGCGGGGCGCGTCCTGATCGACGGCGCAAAGCTGCGCCATCGGAGTGCGGCGTGATGGATGGCTCCGGCCTGCCGGAAACACGTTCGACCTGTCCCTATTGCGGGGTGGGCTGTGGCGTGCTGCTGCGCCCTGACGGGCAAGGCGGCGTTGATGTGCGCGGCGATCCGGAGCATCCCGCGAATTTCGGGCGCCTGTGCTCAAAAGGTGCCGCGCTGGGTGAGACGGTGGGGCTGGACCAGCGGTTGTTGTGCCCGCGTGTCGATGGGCAGGACACCGGCTGGGACTATGCCTTGCAGCTGGTCGCGGACAGGTTTTCGGAAACCATCGCCCAACACGGGCCGGACAGCGCCGCGTTTTATGTCTCGGGTCAGTTGCTGACCGAGGATTACTATGTCGCCAACAAGCTGATGAAGGGTTTTATCGGGTCAGCGAACATCGACACCAATTCACGCCTCTGCATGGCGTCATCCGTGGCGGGCCACAAACGCGCCTTTGGCAGTGACACGGTGCCGGGAACCTACGAGGATCTCGACGAGGCAGATCTGGTCGTGCTGGTCGGGTCGAACCTGGCCTGGTGTCACCCGGTGCTGTACCAACGGCTGATGGCAGCGCGGAAGGCGCGCGGCACCAAGATCGTGGTGATCGATCCGCGGCGCACGGCCAGTTGCGACGGCGCCGACATGCATCTGGCGCTACAGCCGGGCAGCGACGTGGCGTTGTTCAACCGTCTGCTCGTCACGCTCTCCGAAAGTGACGCAATCGACAAGGCGTTCATCGCCCGTACGACAGGCTTGGATGAGGCGCTGCGCGCCGCGCAGCGTGACAGCATTGAACCGACCGGGCTGAGCGCGGCGCAGATTGATGCGTTTTGCCAATTGTGGTTGCGAACCGAAAAGGTCGTGACGATCTATTCCCAAGGCGTGAACCAATCGACCTCGGGCACGGACAAGGTCAACGCAATCCTCAATTGTCACCTGGCCACCGGCCGCATCGGCAAGCCCGGGTGCGGGCCGCTTTCGGTGACAGGGCAGCCCAATGCGATGGGGGGCCGCGAGGTGGGCGGGCTGGCCAATATGCTCGCCTGCCACATGGAACTGGAAAACGCCGATCACCGCGCCGCGGTCCGGGACTTCTGGGGCGCGCCCTCGGTCCCGGATGCACCGGGATTGAAGGCGGTGGATATGTTCCGTGCGGTTGCGGATGGGCGGATCAAGGCGCTGTGGATCATTCACACCAACCCCGCCGTGTCCATGCCCGAGGCGGATGCGGTGCGCGATGCCATTGCCGCCTGCCCTTTCACCGTGGTGAGCGACATCACCGACCGGACAGATACGGCACGGCTGGCAGATGTCCTGTTGCCGGCCACTGCTTGGGCGGAGAAGGAAGGGACCGTTACGAACTCCGACCGCACGATCAGCCGCCAGCGCACCGTGTTGCCCACGCCCGGGTCGGCTCGTGCCGATTGGGACATCCTCGCCGAAGTTGGGCGGCGCATGGGCTTTGACAAGGCGTTCGACTACGCCAATGCGGCCGAGATTTTCCGTGAATATGCGGCACTGTCCGGGATCGCTGGCCAGTTCGGTCGCGACTTTGATATTTCCGGGCTCGCCGACATCTCGGATACCGCCTACGCCACGATGACCCCGCAGCGTTGGCCGGTCACTGCCGCCCGTCAAGGCGGTCGTTTCTTTGCCGACGGGCAGTTTTTCCATGCCGATGGCAAGGCGCGCCTGATGCCGGTGACGTGGCGCGCCCCTGCGGCGAAGGCATCGCCACGTTACCCGTTTCGACTCAACACGGGCCGCGTACGGGACCAGTGGCACACGATGACCCGTTCGGGCCTCAGCCCGCGCCTGTCCGCGCACCTGGCCGAGCCGTTCCTCGAAATCCATCCACAAGATGCGATTGCGTATGGCGTTGAGCCCGCTGACCTTGTCCAGGTGACAAGCCCCAGCGGCAGCTCCATTCTGCGCGCGCGAATCACCGATGCGGTTCAGCCCGGGCACGTCTTTGCGCCGATGCACTGGACGGGTGAAACCGCTCCGGCCGCCCGCATCGACGCTGTTGTGGCCGCAGCATGCGACCCGGTGTCTGGTCAGCCGGAAAGCAAAGCCAGCGTCGTAGCGCTGAAAAGATACGATGCCGCATGGTACGGCTTTGCCGTGTCCCGCGAAGCGATGACATTGCGCAGCGACTACTGGGCGTTGGCGCGCACCGCGCAAGGCTACCGCGCCGAGCTGGCAGGCAAGGCACCGGCCTCCGACTGGGTGGTCGCGGCGCGCGAGATGTTCCACGCACCCCACGCGGAGGTGTCATCGATCATCGACCACAAGCGGGGCAGCGCGCGCATCGTCTTGCAGCAAAACGGCGAATTGGTCGGCGCGCTCTTTGTTTCGCCCACCCCGGTGGCCGTGATGCGCGACTACCTCGCCGATCTGCCGGGCACAGACGGCGCGCAGGCCCTGATGGGCCGTCCGGCGGCCGATGCACCCAACCCGGGGCCGGTGCTGTGTTCCTGCTTTGGCATCGGCATCAACACCATCGCCACAGCGATCGAGACACAAGGCCTGATGTCCGTCGACGCGATCGGAGAGGCGTTGAGCGCGGGCACAAATTGCGGCTCATGCCGCCCCGAGATTGCTGAGTTGCTACAGGCCGTCAATGTGCGTGAGGCGGCCGAATGACCCTCACGGATCACGTGCGCACCCTTGGGCGGGGTCCCGGCCGGTCGCGATCCCTCACGCAGGACGAGGCGTTTGACGCCATGACGCAGATGCTGCGCGATGACGCGGCGCCACAGGCCGTGGGCGCGCTCCTCATGCTGCTGCGGATGAAGGGGGAAACGGCAGAGGAAATCGCGGGCTTTGCCGCCGCGGCGCAGGCCAACATGCCGACGCTGCCCGCGGTTGAACTGGACTGGCCCAGCTACGCCGCGGGTCGCACCCGTGGCGCGCCGTGGTTCCTGCTGTCGGCGCGTCTGGCCGCGCAGGCAGGCCACCGCGTGCTGCTGCATGGTTGGAACGGGACGGACCCGAAGGTGCGCGCGGGTCTCGAGCGCGCAGGGATCAGCATTGCCCAGACACCAGACGCCACCGCACGGCTGCTGGACCGGGACGGGATCGCCTATCTGCCGCTAGAGCATGTGCATCCTGCGCTGTACCGCCTGCTCAACCTACGCGCTGTGCTCGGCCTGCGATCCTGCGTGAACACTGTCTGCCGCATGCTGAACCCGGGTGCAGCCCATGCCAGCGTTCAGGGCGTGTTTCATCCGTCCTACAGGTTGCTGCAAGCGGACGCCGCTGGGTTGCTCGGCTGGCGCGCTCTGACCGTGATCAAGGGCGGCGGCGGAGAATTCGAGCGCCATCCAGCCAAGGATGTGGTCGCCTTTGGTTTGCGCGACGGCGCACTGTGGGAGGCAAACATATCTGCGATGCGGCAAGAAACGCGCCGCCTTGCCGCAGGGTCGGCAGAGGCTTGGAACCCAAGCGCGCCAAACGACTTCGAAACCGATGTCATAATCGGCACAGCCGTACTCGCGCTCGACACGCTCGGTGTGCATGACAGCGCGAACACTGCCCAGCATCTTTGGGACGCGCATCGCACCGCGCACGCCGCCTGACAGGAGAGTGATACAATGAAAGCCTTTCCCATGTTCATCCGCACGACCGGGCGGCGTGTGGTGATTGTCGGCGGCGGCGAGCAGGCCGCGCAAAAAGCGCGCCTGCTGCTCAAGACGGATGCGACGCT
This sequence comes from Pseudomonadota bacterium, assembly GCA_038525585.1. Taxonomy (GTDB): domain Bacteria; phylum Pseudomonadota; class Alphaproteobacteria; order Rhodobacterales; family Rhodobacteraceae; genus Tateyamaria. The sequence continues at coordinate 253,247 of JBCBHM010000001.1, read as the reverse complement.
CATGCTCGTTGCGGACACGCTCGAAGACGAGTTGGAAGGGCTGGTCGCGGCAGGCCGCGCCGAGCATGTCAGGACCCTCACGGCTGAGGTGTTCGACGACGCGGCGATGGCCTTTGTCGGGACAGGCTGCCCGGGTTTGGACGCGGCGGTGCATGGCCTGGCCAAGGCGGCGCGCTGCCCGGTCAACGTGGTGGATCAGCCCGATCTGTGCGACATGACCACGCCCGCCATTGTGGACCGCGACCCGATCGTGGTCGCCATCGGCAGCGAGGGGACGTCGCCCGTCCTCACGCGGCAGATCAAGACACAGCTCGAACAGAGCCTGCCCCAGAGCATCGGCGGCTTGGCGGCCCTCGCGGGCCGGCTACGACCCGCGGTGACGCGGCAGGTGCCGCGCGCCAAGCGGCGGGCGTTCTGGGCCTGGGTGTTCAAGGGCGCGCCGCGAGACACCTGGGTGCGCGGGGCGGAACGGGACGCGGCACGGGACATCAAGGCGGCAATTGCCGCGGGTGGGGCGCCTGAGGCAGTGACAGCGGGGCAGATCAGCCTTGTGGGTGCCGGTCCGGGCGCGCGCGATCTGCTAACCTTGCGTGCGGTGGAGCGGCTGCAGGAGGCGGACGTGATCTTTTACGACCGGCTCGTGGATGAGGACGTGCTGGAACTGGCGCGACGCGACGCCGAACGGGTCTTTGTCGGCAAGCATGTGGGCGCGCATGCCTGGCCGCAGGATCGGATCAACGGCATGATCGTGGCGGAGGCGGCCAGGGGGCGGCGCGTGGTGCGGCTCAAGTCAGGTGATCCGGGGATTTTCGGGCGCGCCGGGGAAGAGATCGGGGCCGCACGCGCAGCTGGCATCCCGGTCGAGGTGGTGCCGGGCGTCACCGCGGCGTCGGCGGCGGGGGCGAGCCTGGGCCGCAGCCTGACGGAGCGGGGCGTGTCCAACACGCTGGTTTTCGCGACGGGGACGCGACGGGCGGATGATCCGCTGCCGGACGCGACGCGGCTTTCGGGGCCGGGGACGACCACGGCGCTCTACATGTCGGTCGGACAGGCGGCGCGGCTGGCATCGGACTGGATGGCGCGGGGGATGCCTGCTTGCAGCCCGGTGGAGATTTGCGTGGACGTGTCCAAACCCTCGGAGCGTCAGATTTCAGCGACTTTGGGAACGCTCGCGGCGGAGATTCTGGCCCACGGTGTGACCGGCTGCGCGGTGATCTTGGTGACCTGGCCCGAGGGGGTTTCGGCGCAGGTGGAGGCGGCGTTGGCGGGTTGATCCGGAGGGGTGGCCGCGAAGAGAGGCTCGACTCCGGTACTGGGAGTGACGCCGGGGTATGAGAAATCAATGGGTCACAGCGACTGACCTAGGTTTGGGATGTTTTGCGAACTCGTTTCGACCCTCTGTTTGGTGGGCAATTTTCCCGAAGAAGTAGAGGCCAATCCACCCCGTCGTTAGGTCAGCGCGATGGGCAGATTACCCATCCTACACTCTTCTGCGACGTAGCGAACGAAACGGACTATCCGAAGTCGAAGACCGAGTCCCAGACATGCAAAATTCGAACCGAATATTTGCATCAAAAATACGGCTTATTTTTGCTGAAGTTTATTGAGTGTTGCACGACTCATGACATACGCACAACGAGCTGGACTCGGTCATTTGCTGCGAACGCTACAAAGGGCTTCTCAACGGTTGGTAAACCCTTTTGTAACAGGATGTTGACAGGAAGGTCGGCTCAGTCGCCTTGAATGCGACACATTGAGTCATCATATTTTCTGGTGATCAAGCCGCTGCAGTGTATATTCTCTACTAAACGCCGAGAAAAACAGGCGGCTGGCGATGGGAGAACGTTGATGTCTGTGCCTATGAAGTTGGACGCGGCAGTTTCTGAACAACTTATTGGTGTGATCAGGGAAAAGTTTGATCTGGATGCAGTATCTACGATTGAAATTCAGTCGATCGAGATCAATGCTGACGAGCACAAGATCATGATCGAACTGTTGATTACCACGAACGCTCGCCCGGAGGCGCTCGCCCGGAGTTACCTCGGGCTTACGGGTAAAGTGCGTGAAGCACTTGGCCGCGACTGGTCCGGTTTTTTCCCGGTGATCACTCCTCAAATTCACTTTGGCGTGCATGCCTGACGCAAAACTTGCGGACGGTCATCTTGCAGTAGCTAAACGATTAGCGACCACTAAACGACCGTCTCAAGCCGAGATTAGACGCTCGATAAGCACATCATATTATGCAGCCTTCCATGCGCTGGCGCGCACATGTGCGAACGCATTGGTAGGCCGCACCCCCAGCCAACGGCCAAACAAAGCGTGGGTCGAAGTCTATAGAGGCCTGAACCACGGCATTTGCAAAAAGGCGTGTGAACAAGCCAATTCGGTAGCCTTCCCCGCTTGCATTCAGGAATTTGCGGATGCGTTCCAGCAGCTTCAAGAGCATCGCCATAAGGCTGACTACGATCCAAACACACGCTTCAGCAAAGCCGATGCTCAATTCGGGCACGATACAGCAAGATTGAGTATCGCGAGCCTTCAGTCGGCCAATAATGTAGACAAAAAAGCCTTCTCGACTTGGGTGTTGATATCGTCCCAAGGCGCGAAGAACGCACGTAAAGCAAATACTGGCAACTAGGCCTATAACCGCTTGCCCAAGAGTGCGGTAGCCGGTATTTTTACGCTGTGCCCATCGCGCATCCTCTTTGATCCGAATGCCTCCTATTGGTGGAACGCATGAGGTGATCCGCGAGTGTCGGACTGCTTTTCGACGGTAGCTGAAGAGGTGTAAATTATGGCACTTTGTTCTTGGCCTAAGCCCGTAAGCGTTTGCGCTTATGTCCGCTTTCGCTTTGGCAAGTGGGAAACTGTAGTCTCCCACTGCCGCTCATATCCTTCGTACTAAGGGGTTGCAGCCCTACGAAGGTAGCATGTGAAATAGCGATGGGCACATTCTTAAACTAAGCGCGTAGGTCGACAACAAAAATGCGACCAAGCTTTGCACAGCGCTTGCGATAGACTCTTGTACACCACACAGACGTGTGGGCGGTTTTGCGCTTTAGGCGCATAAGACCCTTGTATGTTTTGTCATCGTGCCAACACAAGAACCGCTTTGGTCTGACACCAGACACAGAAATTGCGCCGTAGTGCGGCGCTACACCACAACCTCAACCCGTTCCTGCTCCCCTACCCCGAACACGCGCTTGTAGCGGTCGATCTCACCCTGTGGACCCATCGCCTTGTTCGGGTTGTCGGACAGTTTGACCGTGGGGCGGCCGTTGGCCGAGACGGCTTTGCAGACCAGGGAAAAGGGGGCGAGGCTGTCGCCCTGGGTCAAGCCCTTGAAGTCGTTGGTGAGCATCGTGCCCCAGCCAAAGCTCACGCGGACGCGGCCCTGGAATTGGGCGTTGAGCTCGGTGATCTTGTCGGCGTCGAGGCCGTCACTGAAAATTATCAACTTGGTCTTAGGATTCTCGCCGCGGGATGTCCACCAGTTGATCGCCTCTTCGGCACCCGTGGCGGGGTCGCCGCTGTCGATGCGGATCCCGGTCCAGCCGGCGAGCCAGTCGGGGGCCCGTTCGAGGAAACCTGTCGTGCCGTAGGTGTCGGGCAGGATGATGCGCAGGTTGCCGTCATGCTCTTCGTGCCAGTCCTGCAGCACGTCGTAGGGGGCCTGGGCGAGGGCCTCGTCGCTTTCGGCCAGGGCGGAGTAGACCATGGGCAGTTCGTGGGCGTTGGTGCCGATGGCCTCGACATCGCGGTTCTTGGCGATGAGGCAGTTGGAGGTGCCGATAAAGCTGCTCCCCAACCCTTCGCCCATGGCCTGCACGCACCAGTCCTGCCAGAGGAAGGAATGGCGGCGCCGGGTGCCGAAATCAGCGATCCGCAGGCCGTCGAGGGGGCGGAGCCTTTCAATCTTTTCCCAGAGTTTGGTCATGGCGCGGGCGTAGAGCACCTGCAGCTCGAACCGCCCCATGGTGGCAAGGACAGCGCGGGAGCGCAGCTCCATCAGCACCGACAGGGCGGGGATTTCCCAGAGCATGACCTCGGGCCAGGCGCCTTCGAAGGTGAGCTCGTATTGGTCGCCGACGCGTTCGAGGTGGTAGGGAGGCAGGCGCAGATTTTCGAACCAGTCCATGAAGGCGGGGGTGAACATCTGGCGCTTGCCGTAGAAAGTGTTGCCGCGCATCCAAGTGCTTTCGCCCCGGGTGAGCGAGAGGGAGCGGATGTGGTCGAGTTGCTCGCGCAACTCGCCTTCGTCCACCAGATTGGCAAGCGGGATATGCGTCGAGCGGTTGATGAGCGAGAAGGTGACCTGCGTGTCGGGTTTGTTGCGGAACACGGACTGGCACATGAGCAGTTTATAGAAGTCGGTGTCGATGAGGGACCGGACGATCGGGTCGATCTTCCATTTGTGGTTCCAGACGCGGGTGGCGATGTCGACCATGGGCTGTCCTTTGGGCGTTTGGTTGGTTGTGCCTCAGGTGTGGCGCTGCCTGCAAGGGGGCGGAAAGCGACACGCTTTCCGGTGGTTTTCCGACGCGGAAAACGGCGCTGTCCCAAACGCCGTGTGGGCGTTTTGCCGTAATCCGTGTGGGATTACGTCAGCGCGACGCCGGCCTCTTGCATGGCGCGGGTGGCTGCTGCGAGCGAGCCGTCGAGGTCGATGGCGCGGCAGAGGTTCGTGTCGACGGTTGTGGTGTAGCCCAGTTTGGCGGCGTCGAGGGCGGAGTAGTGCACGCAGAAGTCCGTGGCGAGACCCACAAGGGTGAGAGTATCTACGCCGCGGGTGCGGAGGTAGCCGTCGAGGCCCGTGGGTGTGGTCCGGTCGTTTTCAAAGAAGGCGGAGTAGCTGTCGATTTGGGGGCGGAAGCCCTTGCGGACGATCATGTCGGCGCGGTCCGTGGCGAGGTCGGGATGGAAGGCGGCGCCTGTCGCGCCTTGCACGCAGTGGTCGGGCCAGAGCACCTGTGGGCCGTAGGGCATATCGATCATATCGTAGGGACCCTTGCCCGGGTGCGCGCTGGCGAAGGATGCGTGGTCAGCGGGGTGCCAGTCTTGGGTCAGGATGACGGTTTCGGCTTGGGTCATCAGGGCATTGATGCCCGCGACGATTGCGTCACCATCCGGCACGGCAAGCGCGCCACCCGGACAGAAGTCGTTTTGCACGTCGATGACGATCAGGGCATGGGACATGGGCAGGCCTCCTGCCTGTCTTCTTAGCCCGCGCAGGTGACGGGGTGAACCCCGGCCTACAGGTTGGGCCTACGGGTTGAATGGCCGCGCGGGCAGGCGTATCTGGCGCGCATGTATACGATCGCTGCGCTGTATCACTTTACCCGGTTTGCCGATCCTGCGGCCCTGAAGGGGCCGTTGGCGGCCCTGTGCTGTGACCAAGGGGTCAAGGGCACGCTGCTGCTGGCACCCGAAGGGATCAACGGAACAATTGCGGGCCCACGGGCTGGGATCGACGCGACGCTCGCGTATATCCGCGCCCTGCGAGGCTGTGCGGATCTGGAGTGGAAGCAGAGCGTGAGCGACACCGCCCCGTTCGGCAAGCTGAAGGTGCGGCTCAAACGCGAGATCGTGACGATGGGCCAGCCGGATGTGGATCCGGCGGCACGCACGGGCCATTACGTGACACCCAAGGACTGGAACGATCTGATCACGCGCGACGATGTAGCCGTGATCGATACGCGCAATGATTACGAAGTGGCCATTGGCACGTTCGACGGCGCAGTTGACCCGGAAACGGCAAGTTTCGGCGCGTTCCCGGCCTGGTGGGAGGAAAACAAACACCGGTTCGCGGGCAAGAAGATCGCGATGTTCTGCACCGGCGGTATCCGATGCGAGAAGTCGACGAATTACCTTCTGGGCCAGGGCGTCGAGGATGTGTTCCACCTCAAGGGCGGTATTCTGAAATACCTCGAAGAGGTGCCCGCCGAACGCAGCGCCTGGCGCGGCGAATGCTTTGTCTTTGACGGGCGGGTGAGCGTCGGCCACGGGCTTGCCGTGGGGCCGCATGTGTTGTGCCATGCCTGCCGCCGGCCGATCCTGCCCGAGGATCGTTCACGCCCGGAATTTGAAGACGGCGTGAGTTGTCATCACTGTGTGAGCGTCACAACGGACGCGGACAAGGCGCGCTTTCGCGAACGGCAGAGACAGATCGAGATGGCCCGCGCACGGGGTCAGGATCACCTCGCCGGGCCGATGGTGCCGGAAAAGGACTGACAGACGGTCAGAGGCGGTGGGTGTGGTAACTTCCGGTTTATGGCAAAAGGCCCGCGCAACACCGGTGCAACCTGCGCCCGTGCGGGGCTGACATTGAGTCCGAACGCGCAGTCGCTGCGCAAATGATGCGTCTCTTCGACGGTGCTTTTGCACATATCTGGCAAAGCAGTGGCCTTGTCTTCGACGTCGAAGATCTTGCTGGTGTTCATGAGGCAAACGTACATTTCGTCCATGCCCGCCCGATCCTTATCCATGATTGCGTGCAGCACACCGTCAACTCGTGGGTCTGGATCTTGTGGCGGCCCTGTCTGCGGGGATGGCCCGCATGGCCTGTCAGACGCAAGTCTGCGCCCGCTAAAGTCGCGACAATTACAGATGTTAAGGCTGTGGAAAGAGCTGCTGGCGTAACACTGCGTTGGGTGAAGAAAGGTCCGGGTTATGAGCGCTGCAGGAAATGCGCGACCAATCATTATCAAGCGCAAGAAGGTTGTGGGCGGCGATGGCCACCATGGTGGCGCCTGGAAAGTGGCCTATGCGGACTTTGTGACCGCGATGATGGCATTTTTCATGTTGATGTGGTTGCTGAACGCGACAACGGAAAAGCAGCGCAAGGGCATTGCGGATTACTTTTCGCCGACCATTCCCATCAACCGGATTTCCGGTGGCGGAGATGGCAATTTTGGCGGGGACAGCGTGTTTTCCGAAATGACTCTGCCGCAAAACGGGACCGGCGCAACAGCGGCCCGGCCCACGGAATCTCGTCAGGCGCGCGGTGAGACGGGACGCAGTGCCCAGGGTGACCTGACCGACGCCGAAAACACCACCTTCACCTCGCTTGAGGCACAGCTGCAGGGGCATGGTGGCGAGTCAAAGGTGATGGAAAACGAATATCAGCATATCGTCACGCGGATCACCGATGAAGGGCTGGTGATCGAGGTGTTTGCCCTGCAGGATGCACCGCTATTTGACCCTGTCACGGACCGGTCAACAGCTCTGTTGCGATCGCTGGCAACGCTGATCGTCAACACCGCGCAAACCGTGACCAACAGCGTCGCCATCGGCGGACATGTAGAGGCGCAACCGATTGTTCTGGCGGACAGCACGATCTGGTCCCGCTCGATGGATCACGCAACGGCAATGCGGCAGTTGATGGAAAGCGCCGGTCTCGATCCCGAGCGCATGGAAAGGGTCACTGGCCACGCTGATCGCGAGCCGTCGGTGCGTAATCCAATGGCGATCCGGAACAACCGGTTGGAGATCGTTCTGCTGCGAGAATAGTCGGCATTTTATCTGTTAGGCCGGTCTTAAGGACGGCGCGCCTATCTGTTGGATCAAAGCAGGTCGATACAGCAGAAAGGCGTATCCATGACAATTTCTTCGTCGCTCAACGCAGGTGTGGCAGGTCTTCAATCGAACGCGACCCGGCTCGCGTCCATTTCAGACAACATCGCGAACTCATCGACCTACGGATACAAACGGGTCAGTACCGATTTCCACTCGATGGTGATCTCATCGCAGGGCGGTACTTATTCTGCGGGTGGTGTCCGGGCAACGACGTCCCGCCTGATCGACCAAAGCGGGTCCCTTGTGTCGACGTCCAACGCGACCGACCTGGCCGTGCGGGGCCGCGGCATGCTGCCCGTGGCGCGCGCGACCGAGATTGAGGTCGACAATGGCGATACGCTGATGCACCTGACGACGACCGGATCGTTTCGCACCGATGCCGAGGGCTATCTGGTGACGGACACCGGTCTGACCCTCCTGGGCTGGCCCGCGCGGCCCGACGGCACGATCCCGAACTTCCCGCGTGACACGGCCGACGGGCTTGAGCCGGTCCAGATCAACGTCAACCAGTTCTCTGGTGAGCCGACAACGCAAATGGCCCTGGGTGTAAACCTGCCTGCGACGGATACGGATGCGGGCGCCTCCGGTGAGGCACAAACGCTTGCCATCGAGTATTTCGACAATCTCGGCACCTCGGAAAGTATCAACATCACTTTCTCGCCAACGGTTCCGACCGCAGGGTCTTCCAACGCGTGGACGATGACGATGACCGACTCTGCCGCTGGCGGTGCCATGATCGGTCAGTATGACCTGACCTTCAACGACAGCCGAACAGCAGGCGGGACGTTGGCAACTGTCGCGCTGACAACTGATGCTGGTGGTGTGCCCACATCGAGCGGAGGGACCTATGATGCGGCCACGGGTCGTATCATCGTCAACGTCGATGGTGGCCCGATTGAGATTGATATCGGCCAACTGGGCGACAGCGATGGTCTGACGCAACTGTCGGATAGTTTCGCGCCTGTTTCGATCTCGAAGGACGGCTCCCCCGTCGGCAACATGACGAATGTCGAGGTAGACGCCAATGGCTTTGTCACCGCATTCTTTGACACCGGCATCAACCGGACGATCTACCAGATTCCACTCGTCGATTTACCCAATCCCAACGGTATGGTGGCGCTGGACCAGCAGATCTATCTACCCTCACCCGAAAGCGGCAGCTTCTTCCTGTGGGATGCAAGCGACGGCCCAACCGGCGACATCGTGTCATACGCACGTGAGGAATCCGCCGTGGATGTGGCGGGCGAACTGACAGCGATGATCCAAACCCAACGGGCTTATTCCTCGAACGCGAAGGTCATCCAGACGGTGGATGAGATGCTGCAGGAAACGACCAACATCAAACGCTGATCACCACTTAACGGAGCTTGTCGCCATGAGCCTGAACAGCGCCCTGAACGCAGCGATGAGCGGATTGCGCACCGCAAGCCGTTCATCCGAGCTGATATCGTCCAACATCTCCAACGCGGCGACGCCGGGATACGCGCGTCGCACACTCGAGACATCGTCGACATCGGGCGCCTTTGTCAGCGGCGTGCGCATCGAAGGGGTGGTGCGGCATGGCGATCCTCAGGTTCTGGCCGACCGACGGTTGGCCAGTGCCGAATTTGGTTACCGGTCGGATGCGACGCAATTTCTGACGTCGATTGAGGATGCGATTGGGACGCCTGACCAGGCTGGTTCGCTGTCCGGGCAATTGTCGGAATTCGAGAACAGTCTGATCGAAGCCAGCTCGCGTCCCGATGCGACGGAACGGCTGGAAAGTAGCGCGCTTGCAGCACGCGATCTGGCCAACGCCATTAACCGGGCCTCCGATACCGTGCAGGACGCGCGGAGCGAGGCCGACAGAAGCATTGCAGTGCAGGTGGACCGGCTGAACGACGCGCTGGCCTCGGTGAAAGAGGTCAACACCAAGATCACCAGTGCGGTTTCTCAACGCCAGGACACCGCCGCGCTGCAGGATCAACGGCAGCTGCTGATCGATGAGATCAGTGAGATGGTCCCAGTACGGGTCGTTCCGCGTGATCACGGCGCTGTGGCGCTTTTTTCCGCCGGAGGGGCAATCCTGTTGGATGGGTCCGCCGCAGAGATCGGCTTTGAGCCTGCCAACACCGTCACGCCCTATATGTCAGTCGAGGACGGAACGCTGTCGGGGATCACGATCAACGGTTTTGCAGTCTCGACCTCGTCCGAGACAGGCCGCCTGCGCGGCGGTACGATCGGAGCTCAATTTGAAATCCGCGATGAGCTGGCCCCCGATGCGCAAAGCCAGTTGGACGCTGTTGCGCGCGACCTGATTGAACGCTTCGAAGATCCAACTGTTGATCCGACGCTAACAGCAGGCCAACCCGGGCTCTTCACCGATCAGGGTGCAGCTTTTGATCCACTCACCGAAGAGGGTTTGGCCAGCCGAATCGCATTGAATGCGTCCGTTGACCCGGCGCAAGGGGGTGAGCCATGGCGCATCCGCGACGGGCTGGGCGCAACGGCACCGGGCGCCGTGGGCGACGCGCGGATCATAAACGCGCTATCGGACGCGCTTTCAAATGCGCGCACACCTGGTTCAGGCACGTTTGGGACCGGCACCTTCTCGGCGCTTGATCTCACCTCCACATTGTCCTCGCAACTGGGCATCGACCGGCTCCGTTCCGATCAGCAGCTCAGCTTTGCCACTGCGCAGCTTAATGAGCTGACACAGCTTGAATTGGCCGACGGCGTCGACACCGACGTGGAATTGCAACAGCTAATGTTGGTGGAACAGGCCTATGCGGCAAATGCGCGGGTGATCCAGACCGTTGACCAAATGCTAGACACCTTATTGGGGATTTAACCATGATGAATGCGACATCCTTCGGCGATCTGGCTCAGTCCTTTCTGCTTCAACGCCGTGGCTCGGACCTCAAAGCCGAGATGAACCGCCTCAACGAAGAGCTGGTGTCGGGCCAAGTGTCCGATGTCAAATCCGTCTTAGCTGGAAACACGAGCTATCTGGCTGGTATCGAAAACGATTTGCGAACATTGGCAGGATACCAGACTGCAACAGACGAGGCTGCGTTTTTTACCGACGCGATGCAAACATCTCTAGACCGCGTGCAATCCAGCAGCAGCGGCTACAGTCAGGATTTGATCACTTCGGCCAGGAACGGAACGGAGCCGATCCTCGACCAGATGTCTCGCGACGCGAGAAACGAGCTGGAAACCATCGTAAGCGCACTGAACACAAATGTGGGCGGCCGCGCTTTGTTCGGCGGCACAGCCACAGGCCAGACTCCGGTTGCGGATGTCGATACAATCCTCGGCGCATTGCGGACCGCCGTTGCCGGCAGCACAACTGTTGACGACATGCGAACGGCCATCGATACGTGGTTCGCCAGTCCGACCGGTTTTGCCGATACCGGCTACACCGGTTCGGCCACTGCGCTCAGCCCCATGCGCATTGGCGAAGGTGAAACGGTGAGCGTTACGATCACGGCGGAAACGGAGGCTTTGCGCGATATCATCAAAGGTGTCGCAACCGCCGCTTTGGCCGAAGACTCCACGCTGGCGCTCACAATCGAGCAAAAGCGCGATCTCCTCGACCGAGCCGGCACCAATCTGCTCAGCGATCAGGACGGCTTGACGGCCATCCGCGCGGAAGTTGGGGCAGCTCAGGAGCGGATCGACAATGTGGCCACGCGCAACAGCGCGCAAAGCACATCACTTGAATATGCCAGGGGCGCGTTGCTCAGCGCTGATCCATATGAAACCGCCACCAAGTTGGAGGAAGTCCAATTCCAGTTGCAAAGCCTTTACACCATCACCGCTCGCATGTCCGATCTGTCGCTCGTGAACTTTATCCGATGAGGGTGTTCGCTCTGGCATTTTTGGTGTTGCTTATGGCCTTGCCCGCACTTTCGGGGCCTGTTCGGATCAAGGATCTGGTTGAATTCGATGGCGTGCGTGGCAACGATCTTGTCGGATATGGCCTTGTCGTTGGGCTGGATGGTACGGGCGACGGACTGCGCAACGCGCCGTTTACCGAAGAGATCATGTCCAACATCCTCGAACGGCTCGGGGTGAACGTCACCGGAGAACAATTCCGGCCCAAGAATGTCGCTGCTGTTTTTGTGACGGCCAGCCTGCCGCCCTTTGCGCGCACCGGATCGCAGATTGACATCACCGTGTCAGCGATCGGTGATGCACAAAGCTTGCTGGGCGGGACATTGATCATGACGCCGCTCAATGCAGCCGATGGTGAGATCTATGCCGTGGCCCAAGGTACGGTCATCGCCGGTGGCGCTGTGGCCGAAGGTGACGGCGCTCGTGTGACCCAAGGGGTTCCCACGGCCGGAGTGATCCCGGCAGGTGCGCGGGTCGAGCGAGAGGTCGATTTCGACCTGAGCAGTCTCAATGACATGCGCCTGGCCTTGCGAGATGCCGATTTCACAACCGCCGCGCGGATCGAAACGGCCATCAATTCCGAATTTGGGCGCCAAGTTGCGGTGATGTTGGATTCGGGAACGGTTGGCCTCGACATCGCGCGAACAGGGTCCCGCTCCGTGGCGCATGCTTTGGGGCGGATTGAAAACATCGCTGTCGAGCCTGAACGCAAGGCGCGCGTTGTGGTCGACCAGCGGTCCGGAACCATTGTTATGGGAGACGATGTTCGGATCTCGCGCGTTGCAGTGTCGCAAGGGAACCTAACTCTGCGCGTGCAGGAACAGCCCATAACAGTCCAGCCAAATCCGTTCGCGGATGGCAGCACCGTTGTTGTGCCCCGTACAACTGTCGACATCGAGGAAGACGAAGGCACCGGTCTTGCTGAAGTACCGGATGGAGCGTCCTTGTCTCAGGTGATCGCCGGATTGAATGCCTTGGGAGTTGCGCCGCGGGACATGATCGACATCCTCAAGAGCATCAAGGCAGCCGGAGCGTTGCACGCAGAATTCATTGTGCGATAGGGTCGAGCGCTCGATGAGTCAGTTGTTAAACACGCGGCGCAGGACCACCGCGCATCTCTGAAATCCGAAATCGCGGACGGTGTTCGTAGCCGTGGCCTTAACCACTGTCACCGCAGGTCTTATGTCAGGGAATAGTGGCGCTTCAATACGCGTTGGTCACCTGGTCGATCCAACGATAGGTGGCCCGCCCTAGAAGTAGCTGCGGACCAAGCTGCCGGCAATCAAGCTCCATCCGTCGGCAACGACGAAGAATGCAAGCTTGAAAGGAAGAGAGACAATTGCCGGAGGCACCATCATCATCCCCATGCTCATCAGCACCGCCGCGGCGACCAGATCGATGATCAAAAACGGCAGAAAGATAAGAAACCCGATCTGAAAGGCGCGCGCGATCTCCGATAGCATGAAACTGGGCACCAGAACAGAAAGCGGTGCATTTGGCGACAGCTCGGTCCCTTGTGTATCCGGCCTTAAGTCCGCCATCGCGGCAAATGTGTCAGCATCCAAGCGGCCAGCCATAAACACACGAAACGGATCGAGCGTGCGATTGAAGGCCTGCTCTGCAGTGATTTCTTCGTTTGTGAGTGGCTGCAACCCTTCGGTCCAGGCTTTAAGAAAAACCGGCTCCATTATGAAGTAGGTTAGAAAGAGCGCGAGGCTGACGATAAGCATATTCGGCGGCGATTGTTGGAGCCCGATACCCTGGCGCAAGATCGACAGGACCGTAACTAAAAAGGGAAAACAGGTCACCATGATCGCAAGGCCGGGTGCGAGGCTGAGCACGGTGATGAGGGCAAGAAGTTGGAGCGTACGGGTCGTGATCGACCCCTCGTCACCCAAGGACACAGAGAGGTCCTGCGCAAGCCCGAACGACGGAAACGCGAGCAGGGCCACAACGAGCAAAAAGCGCAACATCATGCTCTATGCGCCCGAATTCGTATCCAGCACCTCGGTCAAGCGAACGACCAGTTGGCCGTCTTCGGCACCCTCCGCCTCTTCCAACATCCCGCGCGCAATCAACGTATCGCCGACATAGAGATCCACAGGATCGTCGACACGTTTGTCCAGTGTCAGCACCGCATTCGGGCCGAGCATCACGAGATCGCGGACAAGCGGTCGCGCCCGCCCGACGGAAACGGTTATGTCGATGGGCACTGCCGTGAACGGGTTGCCCGCGTCAGATGCCAGCGTTTTCGTATCAGGTATTTCTGTCATCTTGTCCCTCGGCCACTTGCGTTTCAAAATAGGTTTCGATCGCTACTGTTATGTCCTTGACCATGCGTCCCAGATCGACGGCATGTTCTGTCTCGCCCAACCGCATCGTCGCCTGATCCTGTGCGAGTGTTGGGTCGGCCATTAGCGAATAAGCAATCGGCGAATCCGGCAGCAACCGCTCCACGTGATCGATCGCAGCTTCGGGAACACGCAGTTCGATCGTGTGCTCCATAGTACCGCGCGCATGCGCTTCGACCAATTGCACGAGATGTGCGCCGAGCGTTTGTTTGGCGATGTCGGGCAAGATCGTCGCGACCACGCCCTGCATAATCTCCCGCATCGACCGCGTCAGTTGTGCGCGCACTTCGTGATATTGAAACGACGCATCCTGAAGGTTGGCCGCAAGCGCCGACGAAATCGACAAATCAAGGTTTGCCTGCGCTTTGATCGAATCGTCCCAACCCGCTTGATAGCCGTTCTCGAATGCCTGAAGCTTTTCGTCTTCGAGCGAGTCCCGCGAGACGGAAGAGTTCGGCTTTGCCGGTACAAGCTCTGTGCCGAAATCTTGATACAATGCGCCTGTCTGCATCACACCCGCTCCTCGTCTTCTTCCAGCCAACTGCGGAGAATCTCGACCGTTTCTTCCTGCCGCTCACCAATCATGTTGCGCAGGCGGTCCACCGGGTCGGTGGGTTGCGCCAGCGCGCCCGGCTCACCGTCCGACATCCCCATGGAGGGCAAGGCGGGCAAATCCGGCAGTGGTGCATTCAGATTCAGGTCCGGGAAATCCGGCGCGCTGGCATTCGATGCTGCCATCGCATCATCGTCCGGCGGCGCTAACACGGCAGACCGTGCATCAGCGGGCGGCAAAAGAGGTGCTGCGGGCGCTTTTGTCAGGATCGGGCGCACCACGAATAAGCCGAGGATGATAGTGACAATGGCCAAGACGGCCATCTGCAGGGCCGACATGACGTCAAACGCCACCAGGTCGGTCAGCGAAGACTCAGCGACCGTTCCAGCAGGTTCTATCGACTGTAAGGGCATGGCCTTGATCGTGATCACATCACCACGGCTTTCATCAAAACCCACGGCTGCGGCGACCAGTTCTTGCAACGATGTCAGCTCTTCTTCGCTGCGTGAGGTGGTTTCGGCGCTGTCTCCGCCAACCACATCATTTACCAATACTGCAACAGTGAGGCGCTTGATCGCTCCGGGCATGCGTGTGATCGCGCGCTCCGTTTCTGACACTTCGTAGTTGACGCGTTCGCGTGTTTCGGAGTCCTGAGATGTTGCTGTTTCGTTCCCGCCGGCATCTCCATCTGGAAGATTGGAGGCCACGGTCACGTTGCCACCGCCCTCTTCGTTCGAATTGCTTGTCCGTTCCTCAGTGTCAGTGCTGATTGCGACGCGGCCTTCGGGATCAAAGCGGCGCTCGCGGATCTCTTCGGTCTCAGTCACCGTATCGACACTGATTTCGACAATTGCATTGCCTGCGCCAACACGCGCCTCAAGCAATCGCTCCACACGTTCGCGCAGCACCATCGCCTTGTCATCGGCACCTGCCGCTGGAACGTCATCCTCGACCGTTCCGATCATCGTGCCGTTTGCGTCGATCACCGCAACGTCGTCTGCCGACAAACCCGCAACTGCCGAAGCCACGAGAAAGCGGATCGCCTTACCTTGAGCCGCAGTCACACCGGATCCGTTGGGCGTAATCGACACGGAAGCGGTTGGGGTCACCCCCCGCTGAAACGGGTTCGATCCTGTGGTCGCAATGTGCACACGGGCCATTGCAACATGTGAACTCGCAGCGATCGTCCGCGCAATCTCACCTTCCTTGGCCCTCCAATATGCGGCGTCGAACATTTGCGAGGTGGTGCCGAATCCCGACAAGCCATCCAGCAATTCGTAGCCGCGACTGCTGTTGGCCGGTAGGCCTTCACTCGCCAAAGTCATGCGCAACTGATCACGCTGGCGCGATTCCACAAAAATGGAATTTCCGCGAATCTCAAAGGGAATGCCGCGCTGCTCCAATGACCGTACAACATCGCCTGCGGCCCCGTTCTCAAGACCCGCGTAAAGCAATGTCATCGAGGGCGATGCAACGATCCGCGACATAGTCAATACGGCAAGAAACATCGCAATTGTCGCCACCACCACGATGATCTGGCGCCGCATGTCCAGGTTCATCCACGCATTCAATAGCTGCTGCACGATAGCCTCCGTCGCGCCGCACGTTCTGCGCGGCCTCATCAACAGCAATGAACGATCAGGCTTAACAATCGGTTAGTCCATCTGTGCCAAAACTCCGCCCAACGGAATGACATGGATTTGACATGACCGATGCAACGGCAGATGCGGCGGAAGAGGCCAAGAAACCCTCGAAAATGCCATTGATCCTTGGCCTTGTCGCTGCCGTTATCGGCGGTGGCGGCGGATTTTATGCGACATTTTCCGGCCTGATCCTCAGCGACGAATCGCCTGAAATGGCAACGGTTGAGAAAGGCGCCTCAGCGCCACTTCCGGACATTGCGTTTGTAGAAGTCGATCCGATCATCGTCTCGCTCGGCGCGCCATCCGAGGGGCGGCATTTGCAGTTTCGTGCCCAGCTCGAGGTGCCGTCACAGCATGCCGACGATGTTAAAACGTTGCTACCGCGCGTTATCGACGTTCTGAACGGTTATCTCAGGGCGTTGGAGCCGCGCGATGTCGAAAGCCCATCAACCCTGACGCGCTTGCGCGCCCAAATGCTGCGCCGCGTTCAGATTGTTGCAGGCGCCGACCGCGTAAATGATCTGTTGATCATGGAATTTGTTGTGAACTGAAGGTGAAAAATGGACTTGATTGCTGACATCTTGCTGGCCGCTGGTGCCTTGGGAGCGGGGTTTTACTGCTTTGTCCTTGGTCGCCGCCTAAAGAGGTTCAATAACCTTGAAAAAGGCGTTGGCGGAGCCGTCGCGGTGCTGTCGGCGCAGGTCGATGATCTGACAAAAACGTTGGAGGCGGCGCAAAAGACCGCAGCTTCGTCGGCTGAAACGCTAGGCGATCTGACCCTGCGGGCCGAAGACATGTCACGCAAACTCGAGCTGCAGATGGCGTCATTGCATGACATTCCATCGCCGGACCCAGCACCGAAACCAGTCGCACCGCCGCCAGAAGAAACGGCCCCGGCACAACCGATGTTCATGCGTCGTGCGGCAGGGGGGCGCTGATGGGACAGGCAAAAAAACGCAAACGTCTGGCGGGCCGCGGATCGGTACTTTTGATTGCGGGCCTGTTCCTTGGGTCGGCCGGGCTGCGCGTTTCATTGGGCGCAAATGCAGCTTGGGCAGAAAATGACTTTGCGCGCGAGTTGCTGACGCCGGTCATGCAGAAGGCGTCAGATATTCCAGACACGGGCGCACGCGGGGAAATGGCTGATCTGCTCAATGCATTGCAGTCGCGCGAAGCGGCCGTTGAAGCACGCGAGGAACAGCTTGACGTACGTGCTCAGTCACTCGACGTGGCACAACAGGAGGTTGAACGCAGGATTGAGGCTTTGGAAGCTGCAGAACAGCGATTGAGTGCGACGTTGGCTCTTGCCGACAGCGCCGCCGAGGATGATCTCGCACGATTGACAACGGTCTATGAAAACATGAAGCCCAAAGAGGCAGCTGCATTATTTCAGGCGATGGAGCCTGCATTTGCGGCGGGTTTTCTTGCCAGAATGCGTCCAGACTCGGCGGCAAAAATATTGGCTGGTCTCGAACCTCAGAATGCATACTCTATCAGTGCGATCCTGGCTGGGCGCAATGCAAGCGCACCCAAAAACTGAGAACCGACAAGGGCTTTTTAACGCCTGTCTGACATGGTCGCCACACGTCAACAAAAGCGGGTGCAAGACACATGATCGGGATAATCGGTATCGTCACCGTGTTTGTGATGGTTTTTGGCGGCTACCTCGCGGCTGGCGGCAAGATGGGGATCATCCTCAAGGCACTGCCTTTCGAGATGGTCATGATCCTCGGTGCGGCAACAGGTGCGTTTCTCATCAGCAACTCCATGGCCGAGGTCAAACATACGCTCAAGGATATTGGGAAGGTTTTCAAAGGCCCGAAATGGGCAGGATCTGATTATCAGGACCTGCTGTGCCTGCTGTTTGAGCTGATCCGCTTGGCCAGACAGAACCCTGTCGCCATCGAAGAACACATTGAGGACCCCGAAGCGTCCTCAATCTTCTCGCGATACCCAAAGATTGTGGCGGACAAAGAAGCTACGGCGTTGATTTGCGATACCATGCGCTCCGCATCGATGAACTACGACGACCCGCACCAAGTTGAGGAAGTTCTCGAAAAGCGGATGGACGCAAATCTGCATCATTCGATGCATTCCAGCCACGCGTTGCAGACGGTGGCCGACGGCCTACCCGCCCTTGGGATCGTGGCAGCGGTCCTGGGCGTGATCAAGACGATGGCGTCGATCGATCAGCCGCCAGAAGTCCTGGGTAAGCTCATCGGCGGCGCGCTTGTCGGCACGTTCTTGGGCGTTTTTCTCGCCTACGGTCTGGTGGGCCCGTTTGCGGCCAAGGTCAAAGCGGTGGTGGAGGAAGACAGACACTTCTACATGCTGATCCGCGAGGTGCTTGTTGCAAACCTGCACAACCACTCCACGAATATCTGCATAGAAGTCGGGCGCCAGAACACGCCGTCACATTTCAGACCGAGCTTCTCCGACCTTGAGGAAGCGATCAAATCGGTCAAGCAAAACGCGGCGTGACGCAGATGCCTCGTCTCTTTCTTACCCTTGCCCTGTTGTTTTTTGCGAACACCGGAAGCGCGCAGCCGATCACTGTGCGATCAGGCGCACACGAAGGGTTTGCGCGGCTTGTCGTGCCAGTCCCAGATGGCGGCGAATGGCGCATTTCAGAGCAGGACCGTGCCGCGACACTTGAGCTGTCAGGCCATTCAACCGGTTTCGATACGAGCGGAGTTTTCGAGCTGATCGATCGCCAATTCATTGCTTCGGTCACCAGCACTCCGAACAGTTTGCGCATCGCCTTCGCATGCGACTGCATTGCGTCGTCATTTGTCGCGCGCGATGCATTCGTCGTCGTTGATGTCTCGAAACGGCCTGATGCGACAGAAAATTCCGTTACTGAATTGGCGCGCCTGAAATGGCCGGAGAGCGATGTTCGCCTTTCTTTTTCAAGCGCAGCAGTGGCCGAACAAACGCCGGATCAGATTGTCGAGACGGCGAGGTCGAAGGCGAGAGACTATGCAAGGCGAGAGAGCGCGCCTGATGTTCTTGGCAGCCTCGGGACCTTGGTTGCGGAGGAAAGTCAGTCAGAGACGGGATCGCTGGATGAACTTGCCGAGGCTCAACAGAAGCTGGCACATCGCGTCGCAGTCGCGGCAACGCAAGGAATACTCGCACCGACCGTTCGCCAAATCGACCTACCTCTTGGCAAGATGCGCGCGCAAATCGACACCGATGTCTTTGATTCCTCGGTTCCCAATCTCGCCGACGATTCAGATACCGCCCAACCCAACAATTTGAACTTGAGGATCACAAGCAGTTCTGACTTGCCAACGCGCTCCGTCGCCGCCGAACTGCAATCGACTTCGATGGGCGTGCGATGCATCTCACCCGATGCGGTCGCTGTCGACACGTGGAGCACAGATGTTCCGCCCGCCCAACAAATTTCAGAATTTCGCGCCGGGTTGTTTACGGAGTTTGATCGCTTGAACCATGACGTGGCGTTGGATTTGGCCAAGCTCTACCTTCATTATGGGTTTGGGGCCGAAGCCCGTCAGGTCCTGTCGATCGACGCAGATCTTGCACGAAAACACCCTGCTCTGATCGAAATGTCCGACATTATGGAGTACGGTGATGCCCGCGACGGCGACTACCTTCGGCATTTCGCCGACTGCGGCAGTCGTGCAGCGCTTTGGGGAATTTTAGCGCAAGCGCGTCTGGACCCGTCGCAACCGGTCAATGCGGACGCAGCGCTGCGCGCAACAACCGCCCTACCGCTCCACTTGCGCCGATTTGTTGCGCCGAAACTCAGCCGTCGGTTTTTGGAAATTGGCGATGAGGCACGGGCCGAAACCGCGCTGCGCAGCATCGACCGGGCGCCCGAAGACGCAACGGGACCCGCTGATTTGGCCCGCGCCGAGTTGCAAAGGGCAAAGGGCGAAACAGAAGCTGCGCAACAGACTCTGTCCGGGATTGTCGCGTCAAACGAGGCGCAATCGGCCGAAGCACTGATCCAATTTGTCGACTCGCATTTGGCCGCGGACACGCTCATAGACGGCAGCGTTGCAACGCTGGTTGAAGCCTACGCAATCGAGATGCGTGGGCACCCGCTCGGCGCGGAGTTAAAGCGGGCGCATGTGCTCGCCTTGGCAAAATCCGGGCAATTCGACCAAGCGTTTGATGCACTGAGACGGCTCAAGTCTCGAGATGGTACGGAAACAGAACAAGATCTGCGCGTACTCCTGCTTGGCATCGTGACACGCAACGCGCCAGATGTCGTGTTCTTGGAGCGTGCTTTTGACTATGGTCGGGAGGTCCAGGCAATTACCAACGCCCGTACCAACTTTGCAATGGCAGAGCGGTCTGCGGCATTGGGCTTTCCTCAATTGGCGGAACTCATCGCAAACAAGGCCGATGGACTGCCGGTTTCGGCAAAATCAAAGGAACTGCTTGCACGTATCGCCCTTGATCTGGATCGTCCTTTCGAAGCCGAAGCACATTTATTTGGAGTTGAGACAGACACGGCCAACAGACTGCGCGCCCGGGCAAATTCCATGACACAGAACTACGAGACCGTCGCGAGCATCTATGCGCAACTCGGTGAAGACGACCGAAGGCTGCGCGCCGCGTGGCTGGCAGGGGACTGGAGCAGTCTCGACCGTGACGAGACGCACCGCTTTGCCCCGGTGACCGATTTGATTGAGACACAAATGGATACCTCGGAAAACCTGGATGGAATGCTCGGCCGGATGTCCGAAGCCGTGCGCGAAAGCGCGGAGGCGCGCGAAGTCATTCAATCGTTACTCACGAATGCTCGCGAGGCTGACGCCGCAAACGAACCTTGAATTCCGAAGCGTGGTTACCAATCGTAAAGGGCTTGGTGGATAGTCTCATGGCACATCACAGAACGTGATTGGGAGCCATGATGTACGAAAAATTGTTGGCAAGCCTCACCCGTTTCCGGGTTGTGAGTGTGGCAAGCGTCGCGATGCTTATTCTTATCTTTGGCGAAAACGCGTATGCTGGGTCCGATACGTGTCGCGACGCCGCAGATATCGCGGCGTTGGAAACGGGGGTCCCGGCCGAAGTTTTGCTACACCTCAATGCGCTTGCGGCGGTAACCGGTTCAAAGGGCGCATCACCCTGGACTGTCACAATCTCTGGCCAGTCCCCCGCGCGCTTTGCAACAAAAGATGCGGCCGCCGCTTACCTGTTCAGCCATTTCATACGTGGGTCCCGTCACTTTTCTGTCGGCTGTTTCCAAGTGTCCTACGCCATGGATGGACACGCCTTTGCCTCTATAGAAGGCATGTTCGATCCGCGTCAGAACGCCATTGTTGCGGCACGCAGACTCCAATCCCTGCACCTACACGGTCGATCCTGGACCGAAGCTGTCTCCGCCTACCACGCGCGTGCCTTGAGCCTGGCGGCCCTTCAACCAAAAAGGGATCACGGTGCATCTGAAAACGCAGTGTTGAAAAGCGTGGCGCGAGGCTCGCTGCCCGTTGACACATCATTTGAAGCGTCATGAGCCAAGCCAAGTTCACTCTGAACGCCCGCGCGCTGTTCAGTCCAACCGTTCTGCTCGCCGTCGCGCTGATGGCAATCATCGTTATGATGATTTTGCCGATGCCCGCATGGGTATTGGACATCGGTCTGGCAACGTCATTTGCACTGGCCATCCTTATCTTCACCATCACGCTGTTTATCGAGCGGCCGCTCGACTTTTCCGCGTTTCCAACCATCCTGCTGGCGTCACTGATGCTGCGCCTGTCGCTCAACGTCTCTTCAACCAAACTGATTATCGGGCAGGGCCATACGGGCACGCATGCTGCAGGTGATGTGATCGAGGGGTTCGCTCAATTCATCATGGGCGGCAGCGTTTTCCTTGGGCTCGTGGTCTTTTGCGTGCTGCTGATCGTAAATTTCATGGTGATCACCAAGGGCGCGACCCGCATGGCCGAGGTTGGCGCACGCTTTGCGCTGGATGGCATGCCAGGCAAACAGCTTGCCATCGACAGTGATATGTCCGCAGGCGCCATCGACCACCAAGAGGCAAAGGCGCGGCGCGAACTGGAGCAGGCGGAAACCACTTTTTTCGGCTCGTTGGACGGTGCATCAAAATTTGTAAAGGGCGACGCGATCGCCGGACTACTCATAACTTTGCTGAACCTGGTTGCAGGTTTGGTCATGGGCATAGCCGTTCATGGCATGGCCTTGGGCGACGCGTTCGAAACCTATGCGATCCTCACCGTTGGTGACGGCCTCGTGTCGCAAATCCCAGCCGTTATCATTTCAATCGCGTCCGCACTGCTATTGGCGCGCGGCGGCGCAAAAGGGGCGACAGATCTGGCTGTGTTCAGCCAGTTGGGCAAGCACCCGGCGGCGCTGACAACCGTCGCCGTCCTGATGGGCCTTTTGGCGCTGGTGCCTGGATTGCCATTCTTGCCCTTCATGCTGGGCGGTGTCGCGCTTGCCGTCGCGTCTGTCCTGATCCAACGCAAGCTGAAACAGGAGGCGAATACCCCGTCAGACACCGAGGAGCTGGCACCGCAACCGGTCGAAAAGTCCTTGGGCGACGTGCTGGAACTTGACGATATTCACGTGGAATTCGCACCTGATCTCGTCAACATGGTGCTTGATCCGGGCACTGGCCTTGATGCGAGGATCGCCAACATGCGGACGCATGTGGCATCGGTGTTCGGCCTGATCTTGCCTGAGATCCGGCTGACCGACCACCCTGGGCTCAGTACGGGCGAGTACATCTTGCGCATTCAAGGCGTTGAGCAAGGCCGCGGGATGCTCCGCTCCAACGACGTGCTGGCGCTGACACCGGAAAATGGCATGGACCTGCCCGCAGGTGTCGATACGACAGAACCGGTATATGGCGCTCCGGCGCGGTGGATTAACGACCGCGCTCAAGACGGTGCGGCGCTGTCCGGGGTGACCATCGTCACACCGACGGAGATATTGGCGACACATCTGCTTGAGGTCATCAAAAGAAACTTCAGCCGGCTCCTGAGCCTGAAGGCACTGCGACGCCTGCTGACAGAGATGACAAACATCACCGATCCAAGCCGAGCCGAAGCAAACCGAAAACTCCTTGACGAATTGGTGCCAGACAAGGTGCCGGTCGACGTGCTCCACGCTGTCTTACGCCTGTTGCTCGATGAACAAGTGTCGATCCGCAATTTGCCTCTGATCCTCGAGGCGACGGCAGAGGCTCGCGCGCAAAATGCGCAACCCGAAGCGATTTGCGAACACGTCCGGCAACGTCTTGGCTTTCAGCTCGTCGCCGAGATCAAACGCAAGGACGGCTCAGTGCCTCTGGTTCAGCTTGCGCCGGAATGGGAGGACATCTTCGCCAGTTACCATGTCGAGGCGGATCGTGGCCTCGATGTTGCCCTACCCCCCGACATGTTCAACAGGTTGGCCGCAAACATGTCGGAGCGGTTGAAGGATGCAAGCGCGCAAGGCGTCTATCCGGCCGTGGTGACCAGCAGCCGCCGACGCCGCTTCCTCAAAACGCTCATGCGCGCCAAGGGAATGAGCAATCCGGTATTGTCATTCGAGGAAATCGGGATCGACGCCCAGCCGTCGCTTGTCGGTGTCGTTGCTGCATGACGGATGCGATGGGCCTGCTGTCGGTCGTGGAGGACGCGTTGTGGTTGGGGTTTCTGGTATTCCTCCGGGTGGCCGCGACTGTTTCGTTGTTGCCCGCTTTCGGCGAACAATCCGTCCCGATGCGGGTCAAACTGGTGCTCGCCCTGGCATTCACTGCGATCGTGGCGCCCGCGGTTGACATCACACTGCCGGACGTAACCGTGACGAACCTCGCACTCTTCGCGCTCACTGAAACTATTTCCGGCGTCATGCTTGGACTTGGATTGCGCCTGTTCATCTTGGCGTTGCAAACAGCCGGAGCAATCGCCGCGCAATCAACCTCATTGTCGCAGATCATGGGAGGCGCGGCGGTCGAACCGCTACCAGCCATGGGTTACATCCTGACTGTTGGGGCCCTTGCGCTTGCCGCACTCAGCGGGCTGCACATCAAGGCTGCAGAGTTTATGATCGTGTCGTACGACATCCTGCCGATGGGCTTGTTCGCGGGCGGCGATGACATGGCGCAATGGGGCGTGGCTCAGATCAGCCGCGCCTTTTCATTGGCTTTCGTGTTGGCCGCCCCCTTTGTTCTGATGTCGGTGCTTTACAACCTCACGCTCGGCGTCATCAACAAGGCGATGCCGCAGTTGATGGTCGCCTTTGTGGGCGCGCCTGTGATCACACTGGGCGGGCTGTTCATTCTGTTCCTCGCAGCTCCAAGCATGTTGGCTGTCTGGTTGGGTGCGCTTGACCGTTTCATGGCCGCTCCATTTGAGATCGCGCCATGAGCGACAAGGATGAGGGCCAGGACAAGTCGTTCGAACCGACACCGCACAAGTTGCAAGAGGCGCGGAAGAAGGGTGACATCGCCAAGTCCGTCGATCTTCAAACCGCGGCGGGTTATGCGGGCCTTACGCTGGCCCTGATTGCGGCAGGGACGCAATCGCTCACGTCGCTGGGCAGTCTTTTGATGGGCATGCTCTCGCAATCAGAAGACATCGCTCGATCCATTTTTGACGGCGGACCTGTTGCTGGCCTAAGCGGCTGGGCATGGAATGTGAGCCGAGACTTGCTTCCGATCTTTGGCCTACCAGCGCTCACCGTCTTGGCCGCCATCCTCGCGCAGCGCGCTTTCGTGGTCACGCCATCAAAACTTCAGCCCAAACTGTCGCGCATTTCCCTGCTCGAGAATGCGAAACAGAAATTCGGACGCAGCGGTTTTTTCGAGTTTTTCAAGAGTTTTGCCAAGCTTTCGATCTACTCGCTGTGCCTTGCACTCTTTCTTACAGCCCGGCTGCCCGACATGATTGCCGTTATTCAGTCCGAGCCGGGCACGGTCGTCCTCCTTTTGGCCGAGCTGTGTATCGGCTTTCTGTTTGTGGTCATACTCGTGTCTTTCGCCATCGGCGGGATTGATGCGGTGTGGCAGCACCAAGAGCATATCCGCAAAAACCGGATGACACGCAAAGAAGTCATGGATGAGGCCAAGAACACCGAAGGCGATCCACATCTCAAACAAGAGCGTCGATCACGCGCACAGGCCATTGCCGCGCGGCAGATGATGGCCGAGGTGCCACAGGCCGACGTGGTGATAGTGAATCCGACGCATTATGCCATTGCACTGAAGTGGTCGCGGGCACAGGGCACTGCGCCGGAATGCGTTGCAAAAGGCGTGGATGCACTGGCGCTGCGCATGCGCGAGATTGCAATGGAGGCCGGTGTGCCCATTCGGCACGACCCTCCAACAGCCCGTGCGCTGCACGCAGTCACCGAGATCGGTCAGGAAATTGCGCCCGAACACTACGCTGCTGTCGCGGCAGCCATTCGATTTGCGGACACGATGCGTGCCCGTATGCGACAGGGGATCTAACAGTTGGACCTCCGGACGCTGCAAACACTCACAGAGCTCAAGTACCAAAAAAGCCTGTCTGGCTTGTCCGATATCCTCGCCCGTGAAGCAAAACTGCGCGGCGAGCTCGCGCAATTGCGCCGCCACACTGTCGAGGCGCAGTCTCTGCCTGTTGCCGCACATTCGATGCGGAACATCGGTGCTGACGTGATTTGGCTGCAATGGGTGGCCAAGGCGACGCGATCCTTGAATATCGAACTCGCCCAAGTCCTCGCCCAAAAGGAATCTCTGCTCGCAAACCAGCGCCGTGCATTGGGACGGCGGACTGTTGCTTCCAACCTTGCCAGCGATGCTGACACGCGTAAACAGGCGGAACGCAAGGCATCTGCCTTGCAGCGCGCGATCGAATATGATGTCGCGCGGAGACTACAGGATCAGTAGTC
>JBCBHM010000001.1:0-227291 GCA_038525585.1 Pseudomonadota bacterium | reverse complement strand
CCTTGCAGCGCGCGATCGAATATGATGTCGCGCGGAGACTACAGGATCAGTAGTCTTGAGGATCAGTAGTCTTGGCGCGCGATCTCTACGATCAGCACGTCACTGATTTGATCCCCGATGTCCCTCTGGGCCACTTCCCGCAAAGCGCCTCGCAGGATTGCAAGGTTATTGGCATTTGTGAAAGCACCGTCAAAGCCACCAATATTGGCGTGGTCAAAGAGCACCTGCAGAAAACTGTCGCGCAGTTTGGGTTCGACCGCATAAATGGCGTCCTTTTGTCCGACGGGCACTTCGACACTCAGTGACATAACCACCAGTGCTTGCACCTGATCCCGCTTGATGACTGGCACCACGAATTGATTGCTCATTTTGAAGTATTCGTGGTTGGTGGGGCCTTCATCCTCTTTCTCTTCGGCTTCGACCTTTGCCGTTTCGTCCCCCTCCACCATGACCGGCGGCGCAGGCTCCGGACGCAGAAACATACCAGCGCCGATACCCGCACCAGCGCCGACAAAGAGCAGAACCAAAGGAAGAAGCTTTTTGATCATCAAACGGTCCTAGAACGGCAGCACGGCGTCGAGCACCTGCTGACCCAAGCGGGGTTGTTGCACATCGGAAATCTGGCCACGACCGCCGTAGGACACGCGCGCCGACGCAATTTTGTCGTATGTAATTTCATTTTGTCGCGAGATGTCCTCGGGGCGCACATATCCGCTGACCAGCAGCTCGCGTAGTTCAAAGTTAACGCGTAGCTCCTGTGATCCTGAGATCGACAGCACCCCATTCGGCAAAACGTCCAAAATGGTGGCTGCCACCCGCAATGTCAGCTTTTCATTGCGCTTCACCGATCCATCACCGCTGGAATTGCTACTGGAATTGATCGAGACAAGGTCAGCACTCGACGCCCCCTCGGGCAGGTTTTCGTCCAGACGTTGCGGGAGGCCACCCAGTTGCGGAATGCCCAGCGCCTCGGATCCTGACCGAGAACGTTCCGTCTCGTTCGAGATCTCGGCGCTTTCGTCGATTTCGATCACCACAGTCAGGATATCGCCGCGTTGCACGGCCCGCCGATCCCCGAGCAACGATCCACGCTGACCGGACCAAAGCGAGGCCTGATCCAGCGGAATGTCTTCTTCTATGGTGCGCGGTAGCGTCGCAGACACCATCGCCGAATGTTCCTGTGTGGTCAGTGGGTTCGAAAACGAGGGCGCTTTGCCCAGGTGATCCGACCGGCCACAGGCAACAAGCGCGAGACAGCAGGCACCCACACATGTCAGACGCGTGAACGAGCGGTTTTTCATTGTGTCACCTTGATTGTGCCATTTGCCTGAACGAGCCCGAACAGCGTTGCACGGGATTGCAAATTCATGATCCGGATACGGTCTCCGACGCCTCCACGCTCCATCGCGCGGCCGTCGGTCGTGATGCTGAGGCCGGACGTTTCAAAGCTGAGCGGTACGATCTGGTTGCGGTTGACGATGGCCGGCGGACCGATGGCCTCAAACGGAATTGGGCGGCCTGCGTAAAGAGCCACGCGCGCCTCCTGCCCGGCGACATCCGTTATCCGATCAAATGCGCCCACCTGCAGGCCATCGCGGATCGTCAGATCCTGCGCCGTGATCAACGTGCCCGGTCGCAAAGTACGCGTGGGCGTCACCACATCGGCCGCGACCAGCTGCGCGCTAAAGCAAAGTATCACAATCCAACGTATCATCTGACTTGCGCCATCGCCCCCATCATCTGGTCGGCTGCGGAAATGACTTTGGAATTCATTTCGTAGCCGCGCTGTGCTGCGATCAGGTCTGTGATTTCGCGCACAGCATCAACGGAGCTGTCTTCGAGGAAGCCCTGGCGCAATGTGGCCAGACCCTCTTCGCCCGGGGTGGTCAACAGCGGTGGACCGGATGCTTCGGTCTCGACGAACAAATTGCTGCCCAACGCTTCGAGCCCTTTGGCATTTGCGAAACCCGCGATGTCGAACTGACCAATGAGCTGGGCTGCAGTGGCGTCGGCGAAGTAAACGTATACCTCACCATCCGCGTTGATCGACACACTGCGGGCATCGTTCGGGATCACGATTTCTGGAGAGACAGGATAGCCATCCGATGTGACGATCACCCCCTCTGCCGTGCGCTTGAGCGCGCCGTCCCGGGTGTAGGCGGTCTGGCCGGAAGGCAGCGTAACTTCCAGAAATCCATTGCCATCCAATGCGACGTCAAGATCGCCGCCCGTCGCCGACAGCGAGCCCTGTGCCAAGTTCACCGAAACGGCCGACGGTCGGACGCCAAGGCCCAGCTGGACCCCGGTTGGCAAGACCGTTCCATCGGATGCATTAATCGAACCTGGCCGGGTCATTTGTTGATAGTGCAGGTCGGCAAACTCCGCGCGGCGCGCATTGTAGCCAGTGGTGCTCATGTTTGCGAGGTTGTTCGAGATTGTCTCGACCCGCATCTGTTGGGCCAACATACCGGTGGCAGCAATTTTAAGGGCGCGCATAAAGCTCTCCTCAGTTTGATTTCATCATCGCATCCATGGCGCGACGTACACGTTCATCTTCGGAGTCGAGAAAGTTCTGCCCCATCTCATAGGCCCGTTGGATCTCGATCATCCGCGCCAATTGCGAGATTGGATCCACGTTGGACGCTTCGACAAAACCCTGCAGGACGCGGGCGTTTTCCGCGGGTTCGAACCCACCATCGGCACGGAAAAGCACGCCGCCTTCGCGCACCAGATCATTGGTCTCGATCGGTTGAACAATACCCACCTGTCCGACCAGCAGCCCATCGGCACTGATGGTTCCGTCCGGAGAGACCGCAATGCTGCGCGCGTCCGGCGGCACAAAGACCGGAGCGCCGCCTGCGTCCAACACACGGTTGCCGTCAAACGTGACCAGGTCTCCTTCTGCATTCGGAGAAAAGCCGCCTGCGCGCGTCAGGCGTTCGCCCTGAGCGGTTTCGATCAGAAAAAATCCATCGCCCTCGATTGCCAGGTCAAATGTACCGCCTGTCTGGGCCAGCGTGCCCTGTTCGAACGATGTGCGTCGTACGTTGGCCTGCCCCATCGACAGTGACGGCGCGCCCTCGACCGAACTCACATATTCCGAGAACACGACCCCTTCTTGCCGGTACCCGGCGGTTGCCGCATTGGCGATGTTGTTCGCCACGACCTGCATTTCCCGCATCAACCCGTTTTGGCGCGTCAGCGCGATGTAACCGGTGCTGTCCATGTTATCCTCCGATGATCAAAGGGATGAGTTGGTCCTGGAAAAACGACACCATTGTCTGGGTCATGAACCCCATCGATATCCAGAACACGGCGACAATTGCGGCAAGCTTTGGCACAAAGGTCAGCGTCATTTCCTGGATTGACGTGAGCGCTTGCACCAACCCGATCGACACACCGGCCAGCAACGCGACGGTCAGGATCGGCACCGACACGATGACGGCGATCCATAGCGCATGGCGCAGCGTATCGAAGAAGATGATCTCTTCGATCATCAGACCGGCATCCGCAGGATTTCCTGATAGGCCTCCACCACACGATTGCGTACGGTCACGGCTGTTTCTACGGCCAGTTCCGTTTGCGCCAGCGCCTGCACCAAAGCATGCGGATCGACATCACCGAGCATGGCGTCTTGCGCCACCGCTTCGCTTTTCGCAAGCGTGTTGGCAAAGTCGTTGGCCATTTGGCCGAACATGCTGTTTCCCGCACCTTCGCCAGGTTGCGTGGCAGGGCGGGACGACGCATAGCCCTGCGCCGCCGAGACGATCATCGATTCCATTCTGGAACTCCTTGTTTTCGCGCTGGCCTTATCGGCGCAGCAACTGCATCAAACCCGAAGACATTTGCCGGGCCTGCTCGAACATTTTCAGATTGGCTTCGTAGCTGCGCTGCGCCTCGCGGGCGTCGGCCAGCTCGATCAGTAATTCGACATTCGAGCTTTCGTAATGCCCGGTGCCGTCAGCCATTGGATGGCTGGGGTCGAACACACGCTCCAATGGGCGGTCGTCGAGAGACATGCGCCCGACCTCGACCTGCGCGACGCCATCCCGCATCCGCACATCAAACGGAATGGTCTTGCGCCGATACCCGGGCGTGTCCGCATTCGAGATGTTTTCAGACAGGTGGCGTAAACGCGATGCCTGCGCCTGCAAACCACTTGTCGAAATGCTGAGGGCTTTGCCAAACTCGCTCATCTGATAAGTCCCTTACTGCCTGCCGAGGCTGCTGCGCAGCACAGTCAACGCAGAGCGGTAAATGGCCAGGGATCGGTCGTGCTGACGCTTGGCATCCGTGCCGCGCAGCATTTCCGCATCAAGCGAAACGGAGTTACCGTCAGGCGACGCAAAGCTGTGGTCCTTTTCCAGCATCGTTTGCGGATCTGAGACCCGGCCATGCATATGACCGTCTCGCGTGGCGCGCTGTAGCGCGCCAGAACCATCTGTCGGCGCATAGACATCCTTGAACGACGGCAAGTCGCGCGCGACGTAACCCGGCGTGTCAGCGTTTGCGACGTTCTGGGCCACAACGGCCTGCTTCTGCCCGGCATGCACAGCCATCGCGTAAGAAGTTTCAAAAACTTTCAGTCCTTGGAACATCGGGGCTTCTCCCTCGATTGATTTCAACCAAGGCTTAAGGGTGATTCCTTTAAAAACGGTTTGCGAACATTTGGAGAACCCAATGAACAAGCAGCAAGCCCTGAAATCGCTCACAACGCGTTTGTCGCAAATCCGTCCGGAACAGGTGATGGGCCGTGTTTCCGGGGTTGATGGCGGCATCGTGCGCGCCCGCGGGCTTGAAACGGCTGCGCGGCTCGGTGACAGGGCTCAGATAACGAATCGTGACGATGTCAAAGTGCCGTGCGAAGTGGTGCGATTGTCGGAGACCGGCATTGTACTGTTGCCCGATGCGACGCTCGAGGGCGTGTCACTCGGGGATCCCGTGACGTTATCACGGGGTGGCCAGATCGCGCCCAGCGACGCCTGGATCGGTCGATTGATCGACCCGGATGGCAATCCACTCGACGGTCGTAGCTTGCCGAGCGGGCCGGTGGCGCGCAGTTTGCGGGCCAAGCCGCCAGCGCCGGCGGACCGCCGCGCGCTGGGTGAGCGGTTGGCGACCGGGCATCTCGCCTTTGACACGGTTTTGCCGATTGTACGGGGTCAGCGGATCGGGTTGTTCGCGGGCTCCGGCGTCGGCAAGTCCAGTCTTATGGGTCGCCTGTCGCAACGGATGGAAGCGGATGTGGTTGTTATCGCCTTGATCGGGGAGCGTGGGCGCGAAGTTCGGCATTTCGTCGATGACATCCTTGGCCCGGACGGTCTTGCGCGCAGCGTTGTCGTGGCGGCCACATCGGATCAGTCACCGCTCGTGCGGCGGCGGTGTGCCTGGACCGCAATGACAATCGCCGAACATTTTCGCGACGCTGGCAAGTCGGTGCTTTTGGTCGCGGACTCGATCACGCGATTTGCTGAAGCGCATCGCGAAGTGGCGATTGCTGCGGGAGAGGCGCCCGTCCTTCGCGGCTATCCACCGTCGACCGCGCATTTGATCATGTCATTGTGCGAAAGGGCCGGGCCGGGTGCAGGGCCGCAAGGCGACATTACCGCTGTCTTCAGTGTCCTGGTGCCTGGATCAGACATGGAAGAACCAATCGCCGATATTCTGCGTGGTGTTTTGGATGGGCATGTCGTTTTGGAAAGGGATATTGCGGAGCGCGGGCGTTTTCCAGCGGTGGATGTTCTACGTTCGGTATCACGTAGCTTGCCACACGCCGCGACCGATGCAGAAAACAAGGTGCTTGCGCAGGTCCGCAAACATCTGAGCGTTTATGCCAAAAATCAGGTCATGATTTCCGCCGGTCTCTACAGCAAGGGTGCGGACCCTGACATCGATGCGGCGATCGACATCTGGCCCGACCTCGATGCGTCACTTGGCCTGCAACACGAACAAGGTATTGCGCACAGTTTTGACCAGCTTCAGCTTATTCTGCGGCGCTCTGGTCGCTTGGGCAGCGATACACCCAAACGGCATTTGGTGTAGCGTGTATTGAGACCAAACACACCACAGCGCCAACTGTCCAAACCGGCGGAATTGATGCAGCCAAATTGCGGATACGAGGACAGATTCAGTTGGACAGCAAGGTCAGTGCAATAGACGCGCCCGAAGCACCAGCACCTGTACCTTCGAGCTGCGCCCGCGCCAAGTAATTGGTGATCAATTGGTCCAACATATTGGGGTCGGAAAACTCCGCCGGGTCCGAGACGCCAAATATCCGCTCCGCCCGATCTTTGAATATGTCGAGTTGCTGGTCGATGTCGACCTGGCCGAATTCTGTTGGCAAGCCGAGAGCCGTTTCGAAAACCTCCCGCAACGGCGCTTGCCCCATGATCGAAAACCATTTCTGGTTCTCTGAGGTTTCAGCGGATGTAATCTCCGGCACAACCCGCTCTGCATACAGCGCCAAACGCATCGTATCGTCTTGGGCACCTGTGGCAATTTCGAAGCTTCCCGCCTGATATCGCGCCACGATTTCATCTGCGAAACCCGGTCGCGTCGCTCCACGGGTTTCGCCAGGGCCTAGCCCAAACGCTTCTGACAAATCCCGATACCGGGAATCGGCGAACCGATTGGCCAACGCGTCGTCCGCAGTTGTCCCTTCTTCGAGCATTTTTTGGATGAAAAACCGATTATCCAAGTCGTCTTGCAGACCAAATGCGCCAAGGGCAACCGTCAGCACCTGGCGGTCGGATACCAGTGCCTCAGCGCTGGTGATGGAACCAATCGTTTCGGCAAAGTGATCTGTGTCGCGCTTGATCTGAGTGGATTCATTGAACGTGGCAATCTGCCGGTCGTATGTGGCCTGTAGAAATTGCCACCCGGTCAGACCATTGGAGACGAGGACGGGTTGAAACATTTCAGTTACGCTCCAGCGGCGAGCAGCCGTTCTTCCCGCGGAAGCAAAGTCCGCAACGCCTTGAGGCACCGGTAATGATCTTGCTGAACCAGAGCATGCGATGCCGCATCGAGATGTTTGCGGCTGTCCCCGTCAATAAACACCTGGCTGAGCTCTTCGATGCTCCGCAATAAGCTACGATGCGCATCCTGAGGCGGAGTATCGCCCGACAGAACGAGCTGCACCGCGTAGCAAACGCGTCGTACCGGTGTCTTGGCGTCTGCGGGATGAATGGCATCACGCAGGCGCAAGATGTTCGCGTGAGGGGTCATGATCGTCAGTCGGGATCGGCGATCGCCGTTCTCAATGACTGCACCGTTGATCAAGACCCGCTCCTTGGGGCTGAGTTTCAAGACGAGGCCGCTCATTGTCCGGACCCTTCCGATTTCAGACCCCGCATCACCGCCATGTTGATCTCAAGAAGAGGCATGACAGAGGCGCCCTCGCGCAAAACCTTGCGTGTGTGCTGTTGCGTGAACTCAGAAAGATAGATCACCCGCGCCTTCAAATCCGAGGGCATTGGATTCTCGGGGTCCGCAACATCGACAACGAGGGCTGTCCACAGTTTCCGATTCAAGTGCAATGCCTCGGTGTATGCAGGGAAATTCGATTTGGCCCGGGTCGCCGTATCACGCAGCATCTTGGTCACGCGCGCAAAGACGTCATATTCGGACCGGCGCGCGTTGCGAGTGGTGACGGCGTTTTCTGCATATCCGCGCATGGCGAGTGATGTTGCGTTCACAGCTCGAGCCCCTTGGTTTTTGTTGTGTGAGTAGGAAGGCGCCCTTCACGAGCGCCTTCCAAAGTCGATTTATCGGAACAGCGACAAGATCGTTTGCGGCGCCTGGTTGGCGATGGACAGCGACTGCACGCCCAACTGTTGTTGGGTTTGCAATGCCTGCAAACGGGCCGACACTTCTTCCATGTCCGCGTCCACGAGCGAGCCGATCCCAGACTTGAGCGAGTCCGTCAGCTGGCTGATAAAGTCGGATTGCGTCTCGATCCGACCTTGGGCGGAACCGAACGCCGCGGCAGCATCAATCGACGTATCGATCATAGTTTCGATGTTGGACAATGCGTCCGAGACACCTTGATCCGTGGTGACATCGATCCGATCAAGGCCGAACAGGCCACCTGTCGCAGTACCGCCAGCAGCACCATCCACCTCAAGCGCAATTGCCGAACCGGCATTGTCGAGTTGCAGGGTCCACTGATTGTTCTCGAACTTCACATTGGTGGTGATGTCATCGAGGCCGCCAGCATCGATTGCAGTCTTCAGACCTTTGGCAACGTCCTCTGCAGTTTCACCCGCACTTGCGACATAGTCAAAGTTTGCGCCGCCGATGCTCACGCGATACCCGTCACCAGCGGCGACTGAGGTGTTCTGAGCAAAGGTCACTTCAGACGCGCGGCCTTGCAGCTCAACAGCTGAGAAGCTGGTGCCTGCAGTACCGGCTGCCGCATTTGGCAGGTCAGCTTGCAGGGTACCAGCGCCCGTGGTCTGACCCGAAATGGATGTTGTATCAAACGCTTCGGTACTGGTGATGGTCAGGACGCCGCCCGTAACGCTGGCGGTGATGTTATCGATGCCTGCGCCCGCGATCTGTGCCTGCAGGCCGGATGCAACAGCGGCTGCCGTCGTGGTTGCGCCAACGGTAAAGTCGACCTGACTATCGCCGATGTTCAGGGTGTAGACATCAGAAGTGGCCGCCGTGCCAGCGAATGTGATGTTCATGGCGTTGCCGGAGCTCGAAAAGTCCTGCGTGCTCGAATCGTCTGCAACTCTGTTCGCACCGGAGACGACTGTCACGGCGCCGCCGGAAACATCAGCATCGCCCGCCGTCAGAGCGGTACCGCCGACCAGCGAAGCACCGGTGCCCAGCGTACCTGCGTTCGAGGTCAGGTCCTGCCGCTCGATCGTGATCGAATTCGACGCCACCGAACCGTTTTCGCCGCGGTCAAGCGACGAGAGCACGCTCACGCTTTCTGCACCTGCCACCAGGTTCAGACCGTTAAATTGCGCAGCACCGGTCACCGATCCCACCTGACCGACAAGTGCGTCGATGTCTTCCTGAATCTTGGTACGGTCGACGTTTTCTTCTTGTGCGGCGACAACCTTTTCCTTGATCTGCGTCAGCAGGTCAGTGGTTGTCTCGGACGCGTTCCGTGCCACGGCAACGGTCGACTCGCCCAGAGACAGGCTTTCCGAGATGGCTTTGAAACCAGCCACGTCCGATTCCATGACCTTGGAGATGGCCCAAACCGCAGAGTTGTCCTTGGCGCTCGAAATCGACTTACCCGTCGAGATTTCGTTCTGCGTCATCGCCAGGTTTTTGTTGATCGATTTGAGGGTTTGCAGCGCAACCATTGCGCTGTTGTTCGTGAGAATGCTCGACATTTGCATTTCCTTTTGTCGCGGCGCTTTGCGCCAAGGTTTGACGTCCCGCCCCCAATGGGACGAGCCAATGCCGTTCTGACAGTTGCAAAGCCTGATGTTGGCCGTGCGCCACCCATTCCGAGTGCAGGGGCACCATTGCGCCGGAGTGCCTAACGTTTTCCTAAACCGTCACCGCCGAGTAGGTCGGATTTGAATCATTCAAACTCAGGCACGCTTTTCGACGGAACGTTCGACACCAATATCAACCGATGTCTTAGCGCCATCTTCATCATAGTAGTCAAGCGACTGCTTGACCCGTCGCACCATGGCGAGGCGCCGCGCGACAGACCGTATACCGGCGAGCGCACTGTCAAGAAGCGCTTGGTTTCGGGTC
Source organism: Pseudomonadota bacterium (assembly GCA_038525585.1). Classification (GTDB taxonomy): domain Bacteria; phylum Pseudomonadota; class Alphaproteobacteria; order Rhodobacterales; family Rhodobacteraceae; genus Tateyamaria. The sequence goes on along the minus strand of JBCBHM010000001.1, from coordinate 217,565 downwards.
AATTTACGATGAATGCCGCGCAACTCTTCGGTCGCTTCTACAGCGTCCAAACGGCCCAATTTGTCCAACAGCGCTTCTTTACGGCTGTGCATATCGCTCATGCCTTCGACATCCCCGGCAAGCAATGCGGCGCGTTCTTCCTCCAAAAGTTTGTCTAGCTTATCAATGGTGGCGGTTGTCGGGTCATGCGCCATTTTGTCGGTCCTTCAATGCGTTATAAAGGTGTTCGGCCAAACCAACGCCGCCTGATTGCACCATCGTTTCCGCCTGTGCATCCACCAGGAGTGATGCAAATTGCTCTTCACCCGCGCCGCCGCCAAAGGATTCTCGCGCTTCGCCATAGCCCGCGGATTTCAACATTTCGGCCAGGAAGCTGGCCTCGAGCTTCTGAGCGGCTTTCATGAGTTTCGTATCGTGCGGCTCAATGTTCGGCACATGAGGACCGTTTGAGATCGGCAATTCCATTCTGGGTTTCCTTCAATTCGAACGATTTTTCGCAGCATGAATCATAAGCGGTAAAGAACCGGTAACTCTGTGCAGTCATGTTGCAATCAGCGCGGAAGAATTCCCGGAGTAGCACATGCAGTCCACCCTCGTATCCAAAGTGACCACGTCGCAGCCGTTGGAATCGGCGGCCGCCGTCAAGCGCGCGCCACAAGGCGCTACCCCGGCGGTGGACGAGAGTGCCGAAGGTATGGATTTCGAGGCCGTCTTCACAGCCGAAGGGGTTGTTAAGCCACGGGTCGACAGGGCCGCAAATGCGGTTCTCCCGGTGGTTGAGGATGCCGAAAACGAAAGCGCCGGTGATGTTCGCGATGTCCTACCTACGGATGTGGATGCCACGGTAACGCCGCAGGACCGCGAAAGCGCTTCCCGGCTTCAGGACATCCACTCAAACGATGCCGATCTTTTGCCTGAGGAGGCCGGAAAAGCTGCGAAGTCGACGGATCATGCTCAAGGTCCAGTTCAGGATTCTGCACGCCTGACAGCGGACCCTGACGGCAATCATACCGCACCAAAGGTCAGCCCTGCGCCAACTCAAACCATTGCCGAAACCGCGCTCCTCGTCGCTTTACCGACGGATGCGCCAAGCCGGAAAATCTCCGCTCAAGGGCCGGCTCATGTGCACCGAAGCGCGACACTGGCAGAGTTCCCACAGGTCGAAATGGTATCTCGCGACCCTCGCGTGACGTCGAGGAATGAACAAAAGACTGCGCCAGTGCCAGAGGCACCCATCGTTTTGCCGCGGATGATCTCAGAGAAGGTTGTGCTGCCGCCATCAGCCGCACCAAAACTGATAGCGCCTGCACAAGCGAAACCTGTTCACCTCAGCCAACCGGGACAGGCTGCGCCGCCAAAGCTGCCGATGCCCATGACCGAAGGTGCAACGACGGAACGGCGCGCGGATGCGCGAGATGTTCGCATAACGGCGCACCCGACGGAGGCAGCAGAAACGACATCGACCACCACTTCGAAATCGTCGACCCAACCCAGCGTTGCACAGACTGTTCTGTTTGCCTCGATCGAGAAGGCAACGCCAACAGCGCAGGACGCATCGAAGATGTTGGGTGGTGATGCAGGGGACATCGTCCATTGGGATCTTCGCGGATCGCAGTCGGCTTCGCCATCGCAGGTAGCGCATGTGCAGATTGCGCAACGCGCGGACCTGCCGCCTCATATTGCGCAGCAATTGGCGGTTGCGATGCAGAAAGCACCCGACAAACCTGTCGAGATTGCGCTGAACCCGCCCGAGCTTGGGCGTGTGCGGATGGTCATGACAGCGTCTGAAACCGGCGTTGTCGTGCAAGTGCTCACTGAGCGCACCGATACCCTGGACCTGATGCGGCGCAACATTAATGAGCTCGGCAACGCACTGTCGGAACTTGGCTACGAGGACATCGCATTCAGCTTTGGTCAGAGTGATGGCCAAGATGACCGTCCTGAGACCGAAACTGACAGCAACGACGCGCTGCAGCTCGACATCACAGAGGCGAGCGCCGCCCAATCAGCAAGGCCGGCATTGGCCATCACACAAGACAGCATAGACATAAGGCTCTGACACCATGGACATTTCGCAGATCGCCGCGAGCACGCCGGTCACAAACAGCACCACCACATCAAACAGCGTCTTGAGCTCTGACTTCGAAGTTTTCCTTCAGATGCTCACGGCGCAAGCAGAGTATCAGGATCCACTGGAACCCATTGATTCATCGGAATACGCGGCGCAATTGGCACAATTCTCGATGGTCGAACAGCAGGTTTCGACCAACGATCTGCTGGAGCAGATGCTGACATCCTTCGGCACAAGCGACATGAGCGGTGCGGCCAATTGGATCGGACTGGAAGCGCTGGTCACTGGCCCGGTAAGCTACACCGGGTCACCCATCACAGTGTCGCCCAACCCACCTGTCGCCGCGGACACGGTTGAGCTGGTGGTCTACAACGCTCAAGGCTCCGAAGTGCAGCGGCACACCATGCCGACAAGCGCAGAGCCTTTCGTGTGGGACGGCCTGAGCGACGGTGGCAGTCCGCTGCCGCACGGCGAATACACATTGAAGATCGAGAGCCGCGCGAACGGGGAAGCCCTCGCCGAAGATCCGGCGCTGAGCTACACGCGGGTGACCGAAGCGCGCATCGAAAACGGCACGACGCTGCTGGTCCTGCAAAGCGGATACATGATCGAAGCGGCCAACGTTATCGGCCTGCGCGAACCCAGCTAGGGCCAGCGGTCAGCCAGCGCAAAGCCAGCATAGATCGGCGGCATCAACAGCCGCCGGAAGCGACCGAGCGGAAACCGATCGGGCGGCACTTGCATCGCTTCGGGCAAGGCATCAGGCTGCTGTCCCTGTGCGAGCGTGGAGAGGCACGCACCGGCAAACGTGCCCATAGCGACCCCATTGCCATGATAGGCAAAGCCAGCCAGCACCGAGGGCTCGTCCGGCAATGGCCCAACAAATGGCAAGCGCCCGCGGCTGAGGCAGACGAGCCCGGACCAGGCATGGGTTACCTCGACGTCCCGCCATGCGGGAAACATGGCCCGAAAGTCACGCAGGACAGCCGCCCGCGCGCGCGCCTCCGACCCGGGACCGCTGCGCAAGCCGCCGCGCATCCCGAACAAAAATCGCCGATCCGGCATTAGGCGGAAGTAGTGCAAAAGGCGCCGTGTGTCGTACGCCATTTGCGCAGATGTCCATCCTTGCGCCGATACCTCTGCGTCCGTAAGGGGCCGCGTCACGAGCACATTGGATTGCGTCGGCATGTAACGCCCCCGCATCCCACCCGGCACATCCTCGCTGCTGTACCCGTTGGTCGCCACGATCACACGCTCGGCCCGGACCGTCCCTTGAGCCGTGCGCACTGTCTGACGCTCAATGCTCAAGGCCGCGCTCTGTTCGAAAAAGCGAACGCCCAGTGTCTGTGCAGCGGCCACAAGACCTGCGAGGTACTTGCGCGGGTTCAGTGCAAAGCCAACGGGAATAGTGAGGGCCGCATGAAAAGGGCCGCCGAAACCCGCTTCGGCCGGCGTTTCAATACGGGCTGACACATCGTAGCATTCTGAAATCCGAAGTGCCTCGGCCTCGAACGCAGCGGCGTCCCGCGCCCGGTGGGCGAGCAGCGTTTCGCCAGCCGAGTGTCGGTCGACATCCAGGCCCAGCCGGTCGATCAGGTGCGCAACGCAATCCACCGCATCCCGCTCCGCCCGGCGCCAGGCCTGGCGCCCTGCCGGACCAAAGCGGCGGTCGAGCTGTGCATCCGATGCGATGCCTCCCCCCAGACAGCAGAACCCGCCATTTCTGCCAGACGCACCCCAGCCCAGCTGCTTGGCCTCAAGAACGGCAACCGAAATTCCCACCTCCGCCAGATGCAGCGCTGCGGACACGCCGGTAAAACCTCCGCCCACGATGACGACATCGCAGGCGATGTCCCCCTGCAGGACCGCACCGCCGGGGATGTCGCAGGTCTCGTCCCACCAACACCCATCGCGCGGGCCCGACCCATAGGCATATTCGGGAAAGATGCGTTTCATGCCGCGCGGGCGGCGGCCTGTTCATCACGCGCCGCCTGGACCGCTGCCCGTTTGGTGGCCAAGGACGCAACCACAACGCCGATGGTGACCAGACCGATCAGAATGGTGCTGAGCGCATTGATTTCAGGGCTGACGCCCAGGCGAACCGACGACCAAATCTTCATCGGCAAAGTCGTTGCGGATGGCCCCGAGGTAAAGGACGCAATGACCAGATCATCGAGGCTGAGTGTAAAGGCGAGTAGCCAGCCCGAAATCACGGCAGGGGCAATGATCGGCAGCGTCACAAGGCGAAATGCTTCAAAGGTGGATGCGCCCAGATCCAGCGCGGCCTCTTCCAGCGATCGGTCAAACGTCACCAGCCGCGACGAAACAACAACCGACACGAAACACATGCAAAACGTACTGTGCGCCAGGACGATGGTCAGCACACCACGGTCCAGCCCGATGCCGATAAAGAGCAGCAGAAGCGACAGGCCGGTGATCACTTCGGGCATCACCAACGGCGCGTATATCATGCCGGAAAACAGCGTTCGACCATAGAACCGTCCGCCACGCACCAGCACATAGGCCGCGATGGTCCCCAGCACGGTGGCGATGCTCGACGAGATCACTGCGACGCGCAATGTGACCCAAGCGGCGTCAAGGAACGCCTCGTTGCGCAACAACTCGCCATACCATTGCGTGGAAAACCCGGCCCAGACTGTGACCAGCTTGGACGCGTTAAAGCTGTAAATGACGAGGATCAGCATCGGGATGTAAAGAAATACGAACCCCAGTGTCAGCGACACCACATTGAACGGAGACATGCGGTTCATCCGCCTGCCTCCGTCTGACGCTGCTGGTTGCGCTGGAACAGCACCAGCGGGACTACCAGGATAATGAGGAGGATCACCGCCACCGCCGACGCAACGGGCCAATCGCGATTGGAAAAGAACTCTTCAAAGAGCACCTTGCCGATCATCAGCGTACCGGAGCCGCCCAAAAGGGATGGAATGACAAACTCGCCCAGTGCCGGGATGAACACCAGAAAACACCCCGCGATGATCCCGTTTTTAGACAGGGGCACCGTCACCAGCCAGAACGCCTTTAGGCGCGAGCAACCCAGATCTTCGGCAGCCTCGATCAGTGATCCATCAAGCCTGTCAAGCGCCGAGTAGATCGGCAGGATCATAAAGGGCAGATAGGTGTAAACGATGCCGATATAGACAGCCCAATTGGTGTTAAGGATGGTCAGCGGTGTGTCGATGATCCTGATCCACAGCAGAAACTGGTTCAGGAAGCCCTCACCAGACAGAATGCCCACCCACGCGTAGACGCGGATCAGGAACGAGGTCCAAAACGGCAATATCACCAGCATCAGCAGCGTGGGTCGCCAGGCCTCGGGCGCGCGCGCCATGGCGTAGGCCATGGGATACCCGATCAGCAATGTCAGCACGGTCGAAATCGCGGCAATCTGCATTGAGCTGAGATAGGCACGCCAATAGAGATCGTCTTGTGTGAGAAAAACGAAGTTCTCGAAATCGAGCTGGGACAGCATCGTCCAGATGCCGTCTTTGGCTGTGGGCGTGTAGGGCGGTATGGCCAGCGCAATGTCCGACAGCGAAATCTTGAAGACCACCGCAAACGGGATCAGGAACAGCACCAGCAGCCACGCATAGGGGATCGCGATCAGAACCGCGCGCCTCATCTCTCCAGCACCACGCCCGCAGTCCCCGACCAGCTGACCCAGACGTCATCCTCCCACGTGATGTCGCGGCGTGCGATCCGACGGGTGTTGGCGGTTTGCGCCTTGATCATCGTGCCGTCCGCCAGTGCTACATGGTACGTCGACAGATTGCCCAGATAGGCAATGTCGATCACCTTGCCTTGCAGCGCGTTGACGGCCTGCGGCCTGTCCTTTGATATTGCGACCTTTTCAGGTCTCAGGGCCAGCTTGACCGGTTTGCCGTCCAGCGCGTGGTCGCCATCTGCTGCAATCAGGGGCGGTTGGCCATCGGCCCAGTCGATCGAAATCCCGCCTTCGGGAATGTCTGCGGGTGCGGCCACCACGGGCATTTCGGGGGCTGGCAACTGTCGGACGATGTCCTTGCGTGGGCCGATAACGGGGGCCAGAACCTTGTCATGCAACCAGATGCCCAGCGCATTCGGTTGAGGCGCCCGTGTGGCTGTCTGCGGCTCTGGCGTCGCCACGGGTACGGGCGTTTGTGCTGCTGACGCGCGCACGCGCGCCGTTCCGGCGATCAGGGTCACATCACCAATGAAATCCGCGACATACGCCGAATTCGGCGCCTCGTAGATGTCCGTGGGGGTCGCGACCTGCATCACACGCCCCTCATCCATCACGGCCACGCGGCTGGCGACTGTCATCGCCTCCTCCTGATCATGGGTTACGATGACAAAGGTCGTGCCGGTCTTTTCCTGAATATCCATCAGCTCGAACTGCGTCGCTTCGCGCAGCTTGGCGTCGAGGGCGCCCAGTGGTTCGTCCAGCAACAGAAGTTTCGGCGCCTTGGCCAGTGACCGGGCCAGCGCCACCCGCTGCCTTTGCCCACCGGAAATCTGATGCGGCTTGCGACGGGCGAATTTCTCGAGCCGGGTGAGCTTGAGCATGTCTTCGACACGCGCGGCAATCGCCGCTTTGTCGCTGCTCTCGCGTCGCAGGCCAAACGCGATATTGTCCCAGATCGTCAGGTGCGGAAACAGCGCATAGGACTGGAACATCATGTTCACCGCCCGCTTGTTGGCAGGCACCCCGGCGATGTTCTGACCAGCCAATTCGATCGCACCTTCGGTGGGGTCCTCGAACCCGGCCAGCATGCGCATCATCGTGGTCTTGCCGCAGCCCGACGGGCCCAGCAGGGCAAAGAACTCGCGTTCGTAGATGTCGAGCGTCAGGTCATCAATCGCGACGAATTCGCCAAAGCGTTTGGTGACATTGCGAAACCGGATGAGCGGCTTTTCTTTGGGATCATCCCACGGGGCGAAAACACATTCGGGCAACGGATTAATCCCTGCTGGTCAAGCCGGGGCGCAGGGAACCCGCGCCCCGGGGTCGGATCAGGTGCCCGATTTGATCCGCGTCCAGGCGCGCGTCAGGTTGCGCTGATCACGCGCGTCCCATGGGGTCACGGTATAAAGGTTTTCAAGCGCCGCCTCGTCCGGATAGATCGCGGTGTCGCCGATCACATCCTCGACGAGGAACTCCTTGGAGGCTTCGTTACCGTTGGCGTAATAGACGTAGTTCGACGCCTGCGCCATGTTCTGCGCATCCATGATGAAGTTCAGGAACGTGTGCGCACCTTCGGGGTTCGGCGCATCCGCTGGCACGGCCATCTGATCAAACCACATCAGGGCACCCTCGGTCGGGGCGGTATAGGCGATGTCGACGCCATTTTCGGCCTCGGCGGCACGGTCGCGTGCTTGAAGGATGTCGCCCGACCAGCCAAAGGCCACGCAGATATCACCATTCGCCAGCGCATTGATGTATTCGGAAGAATGGAATTTCTGCACATGCGGGCGCACGGCCATCAGCACCTCTTCGGCCTTGGCCAGCGCGTCGGCGTCCTTGGCGTCGGACGGCATGCCAGCATAGGTCAGCGCCGCCGGGATCATCTCGGTCGGGGCGTCGAGGAAATGCACACCGCAGCTGGCAAGCTTTTCCATGTTCGCGGGATCAAAGATCAGCGACAGCGACCCGATGGGCGCATCCTCGCCCAGGATTTCCTGAACCTTGCCGACGTTCACACCCAGCCCGGTTGTGCCCCACATGTAGTTGATCGAATAGGCGTTGCCGGGATCGTAGGCCGCGGTACGCTCTTCGATGACGCCCCACATGTTTTCGATATTGGGCAGCTGCGCCTTGTCCAGCGGTTGGAACACGCCAGCCGTGATCTGGCGTTGCAGGAACGTGCCGGTCGGCACCACCACGTCATAGCCGGAGGATCCGGCCAGCATCTTGGTCTCCAGCACCTCGTTGCTGTCGAACACGTCATAGACCAGCTCGAGGCCGGTTTCCTGTTCGAACTTTTCCAGCAGGTCTTCGTCGATATAGTCGGACCAGTTGTAGACCCGCACTTCGTCGGCCAGCGCAACACCCGATAGGGCAAAGGCGGCGACGGTGCTCAGCATCATTGCTTTCATGTAAAACTCCCGTGTCATGCCCGGTTGTCCCGGGTCAGGCGAAATGAATACAAGTTTTACCCCTTGCGTCCAGCAAGATTGCCCATGTCGCATTGACGACCGGCCGCTTGCTCATATTGTCGGCACGTCTGACAGTCTGAGGGTCCGCATGCCAGCCATCACCAACCACCTGCCCACGTCCGAGCTGCAAGCGCTGGACGCGGCACACCATATGCATCCCTTCACCGCCGGAGGTGAGCTGGCCCAAAAAGGCGCGCGGGTGATCACCCGGGCCAACGGCGTGTTCCTGCATGACAGTGACGGGAATGAAATCCTGGATGCGATGGCGGGCTTGTGGTGCGTGAACATCGGCTACGGGCGAGGTGAGCTGGCTGATGTGGCGGCGCGCCAGATGCGCGAACTGCCCTACTATAACACGTTCTTTCAAACGACCCACGTACCGGCGATTGCGCTGGCGCAGAAACTGGCAGAGCTGGCGCCGGGCGATTTGAATCATGTCTTCTTTGCCGGCTCCGGGTCGGAGGCGAACGACACCAATCTGCGGATGGTCCGCACCTACTGGGCCATGAAGGGCCAGCCGGACAAATCGATCATCATCAGCCGCAAGAATGCCTATCACGGGTCGTCCGTCGGGTCAGGCTCGCTGGGTGGCATGACGGGCATGCACGCGCAGGGCGGCATGCCGATCCCCGGCATCGTTCATATCGGTCAACCGAATTGGTGGGCCGAAGGCGGCGACATGACGCCCGATGAGTTTGGCATCGCGCGGGCGCGCGAACTGGAGGCAGCGATTGCCGAACACGGGGCGGACCGCGTCGCGGCGTTCATCGCAGAACCGATCCAAGGGGCAGGCGGCGTGATTGTCCCGCCTGCGACCTACTGGCCCGAGGTCAAACGCATCTGCGACGCGCATGACATCTTGTTGATCGCGGATGAGGTGATCTGCGGCTTTGGCCGGACCGGCAGCTGGTTCGGGTCGGAAACCGTTGGAATAGAGCCGCATATCATGACAATCGCCAAGGGGCTGAGCTCGGGGTATCAGCCCATTGGTGGGTCCATCGTGTGTGATGAGGTGGCAGACGTGATCGGCGGGGGTGAGTTCAATCACGGCTACACCTATTCGGGCCACCCGGTGGCGGCGGCCGTCGCACTCGAGAACCTGCGCATCCTCGAGGAAGAGAATGTTCTGGACCACGTGCGCGACGTGGCAATCCCGGCCTTGCACGAGATGTGGCATGGGCTGGCAGATCACCCTCTGGTCGGTGAGACGACGATTGTCGGCATGATGGGCTCGCTGGCACTGACACCGCACAAGGAAAGCCGCGCCAAATTCGCCGCAGAGGCGGGCACCGCCGGGTTCATGACCCGCGAGCGTTGCTTTGCCAACAATCTGGTGATGCGACATGTGTACGACCGGATGATCATTTCGCCGCCGCTGGTCATCACACCGGATGAGATCGCCCTGTTGGGTCAACGGGCGCGCCTCGCGTTGGACGAGGCCTATGCCCAGCTCAAAGAGCACGACTTGCTGAAACCGGCGGCCTGAGCGGCGTGAGGGGCCAGCCGCTCACACTTCGCGGAGTTTATCCGGCAAGATGAACGGGGATCCTCAGGGCTTTACGATCATGGGTCGTGATACGTTGCAGAGGCATTCGGCCGGGCCATCTTCGGTGATGCGGATGCTTTCTGTGATGGCAAGGCCCCAGCCGTCCATCCAGAGACCCGGCATGAAATGAAAGGTCATTTTCGGCTCTAACACGGTATGATCAGTGTCGCGGAAAGAGATAGTGCGTTCGCCCCAATCCGGTGGATAGCTCAGGCCAATGGGGTAGCCACAGCGTGCCGTACGCGCGATCCCGACCTTGTGCAGGGCGCCATTCAGAGCGGCGGCGACGTCCCGCGCCGGATTGCCAGCACGCGCCGCATCCAACCCAGCGGCGAGCCCTTCGAGCACAGCCTCTTCAGCACGCTTCATCTCGTCCGGAGGATCACCGAGGAAGATCGAGCGGCAGAGCGGCGCATGATACCGCCGGTAACAGCCTGCGATTTCAATGGTCGTCGCTTCCCCTCGGCGGAAAGGATCACCGTTCCAAGTGAGATGCGGCGCCGCCGCATCGGCGCCCGACGGCACAAGCGGCACTATCGCAGGGTAATCGCCCCAATCGTCGCCAACACCACGGATCGCATCGCGGTACGCGTCGGCGATCACCTCATTCTTCCGCACACCGGGCGCGACACGTTCGGCCATCCCGGCAATCACCGCCTCGGAAATGCGCGCGGCCTTGCGCATAAAGCCAATCTCGGCCTCTGACTTCACCGCACGGCACCAGTTGGCGATGCCTGTTGCGTCGACCATGGCAACACCTGCATCTGCCAGCACGGCATGCGCCTTGGCCGAGTAGTAGTAATTGTCCATTTCGACCCCAACGCGGCCCTTGAGGTAACCTGCGAGATCCTCCATCGGGTGACGATCCGGTGTTTGGATAAAGTGTTCGGCATAGCCGAAACAGCGGTCCGCAGGCATCCAGACCGTGCGATGGGCGCCCGCCACATCCTGCGCCCTACCCCACCAGATGGGATCGGCGTCATGGGTCACGATGACTGCCTGATGGACGTAGAACGACCAGCTATCGTAGCCCGTAAGCCAGCCCATGTTGGACGGGTCAGTGATAACCAGCATGTCCAGATCTTGCGCCGCCATCGCGGCACGGACCTGCGCCAGACGCGCCTGATATTCATCCAGATCAAAGGGCAACGGCATGATTCTGTTCCAATACGTGATCAAAGCTGCGGGAACATTGCCTTAAATCGCATAGTCTTGCAGTCAAAACGCCTGTTCGCTGGGCCTTTGCCGCATTTTCCAGCCTACTTGGTTGCAATGCTTGCCGCGTCCCGGTTTAGTTCGGCGCAACATGGCGAGACAGCCACGAGACACACACGGGGAGCCACGTTTGGCCGATACTGCAGACGATCAGGCGTTCGTTGAATTCGAACGCGTGCAGAAAAGTTATGATGGCGAAACGCTCGTCGTCAAAGACCTCAACCTCTCCATGCCACGGGGCGAATTTCTGACCATGCTCGGGCCGTCCGGGTCGGGCAAGACGACCTGTCTCATGATGCTGGCGGGGTTCGAAACGGCGACCCACGGCGACATACGTCTGGGCGGCACGTCCATCAACAATATCCCGCCGCACAAGCGCGGCATTGGCATGGTCTTCCAGAACTACGCCCTGTTTCCGCATATGACGGTGGCTGAAAACCTCGCCTTTCCGCTGGAGGTCCGCAAGATCGGCAAATCCGAGCGCGAGGAAAAGATCATGCGCGCGCTTGGCATGGTGCAGATGCAGGACTTTGCCGGGCGGCGCCCTGCGCAACTGTCGGGTGGTCAGCAGCAGCGGATCGCGCTGGCCCGCGCACTGGTGTTCGAGCCCGAGCTGGTGCTGATGGACGAACCGTTGGGCGCGCTGGACAAACAGCTGCGCGAGACGCTGCAATTCGAGATCACGCGGCTGGCCCACGATCTGGGCATCACAACCGTTTACGTGACGCATGACCAGACCGAAGCGCTGACCATGTCAGACCGTGTTGCCGTGTTCGATGACGGCCGCATCCAGCAGCTTGATCCGCCAGACACGCTCTACGAGGCGCCGCAGAACAGTTTCGTGGCGCAGTTTATCGGTGAGAACAACACGCTCATGGGCAAGGTGACCAAGATCAGCGGCGACCATTGCGAGGTCACGCTGGATCAGGGCGAGGTGATCGACGCCATGCCTGTCAACGTGACCGAGCTGGGCCAGCGCACCCGCGTGTCTATCCGCCCGGAACGGGTCGAGATGGACAGGTCGCGCCTGCAGCCCGATGTGCACACGCTTAAGGCCGATGTGCTGGAATTCGTCTACATGGGCGACATCTTTCGGACACGACTGCGCGTCGCTGGAAACGATGATTTCGTCATCAAGACACGCAATGCCCCCGATCAGGTCCGCCTCACCCCAGGTGAGCAGATCGAGATCGGGTGGCTGCCACAGGATTGCCGGGCGCTCGACGCCTGAGCATGCAAGAAGAAGGCTGCATGCTGCGCCCGTGGCGCGGCCTTCACGAAACCCAAAACGGGCGTAACAAGTGGGAGAAACACTCATGAAACTCACCAAGACCCTGATGGTCACGACCGCGCTGACAGTCGCCTCCGGCACTGCCTTTGCCGACGGCCACATGGCCTCTGACATGACACTGGTCAGCTGGGGCGGCGCATACCAAGCCAGCCAGCAGAATGCCTATGTGGCACCTTACATCGAGATGAACCCCGGCGTGACCGCGGTATGGGACGAGAGCTCGGCCGAGGCCGTGGCCAAGCTGCGTGCCATGAATGAGGCGGGTAACGTCACATGGGACGTTGTCGACGTTGTGGCCGCTGACGCGATCCGCCTGTGCGACGAGGGCCTCGCCCTGGAAATCGACGCGGACGAGGATCTGGCCGCAGCCCCCGATGGCACGTCCGCTTCGGATGACTTTGGCGACCTGCTGGTCTCCGACTGTTTCATCCCGCAGATCGTGTATTCGACGACGTTCGGTTACCGCACGGACCTGGTGGGAGACACGCCGCCCACAGAAGTTTGCGCCGTCTTCGACACCGAAACCTATCCCGGCAAGCGGTCGCTGGAAAAGCGTCCGATCAACAACATGGAATGGGCGCTGCTCTGTGACGGTGTGGCCAAGGACGACGTCTATGACGTTCTGGCGACCGAAGAAGGCCAGCAACAGGCCCTCGACAAGCTCGACACGATCAAGGACGACGTGATCTGGTGGTCCGCAGGGGCCGACACGCCGCAGCTGCTGGCGGATGGCGAGGTCATCATGGGTTCGACCTATAACGGTCGCCTGTTTGCCGCGATCGAAGAGCAGGACCAGCCCATCGGCATGCTCTGGGACGCGCAGGTGTTCGACCTTGACGGTTGGATCATTCCCGCAGGTCTGAGCCCCGAGCGCGAGGCACGTGCGCGCGACTTCGTCAAGTTCGCGACCGACACGCAACGTCTGGCGGATCAGGCCAAATACATCTCGTACGGCCCTGCGCGGGCATCGTCCGCACCGCTGGTCGGTCAGCACGCGACACTGGGTATCGACATGGCACAGCACATGCCGACCGATCCCGAAAACGCCAAGAACACATTCCTCTACAACTACGAGTTCTGGGCAGATTATCGTGACGACATCGACGCCAAATTCCAGGCGTGGCTCGCACAATAAAGCGATCTCTGAGGTGGGCGTACGCGCCCGCCTCACCTTAAAGGAGGCAACCATGCCCAAAGGCTACATCATCGGCCACATCACGGTGAACGATCCCGAGGCGTACAAGGAATACGTCGAAAAGGACACACCGATCCTGCTGTCCCACGGTGCTGTGCCCCTTGTGCGTGGCGGCGACGCACAGTCGATGGAAGGCCCTGAGTTTTCCCGCCATGTGGTCTTTGAGTTCCCGACATACGAGGCTGCCCTGGCGGCCTACAATGACCCCGACTACCAGGAGGTCATGAAAATCCGTCATCGTACCGCGACCTCGATGATCGTCGTGGCGAAAGGCGCGTAAGCGATGGCCGAGGTGATGCAAGCCGCCGATGGCACGCCCCTGAAACGCAGCCTTGCGCGCGCCCTGCGCCGCCAGAAATTGCGCGCCCTCGGGCTGATTGCGCCGCTGCTGCTGTTCGTGCTGATCACGTTCATCGTGCCCATCGGGTCGATGCTGTTCCGGTCAGTGGAAAATGACATCGTCCAGAACACACTGCCGGATACGATCGGCATGCTGATCGTCCGCGACGAGACGGGCGTGCCGGATGAGGATGTGTTCACCGCGCTCTACATCGACCTTTTCATCGCCGAAGAACAAAAGCTGCACACCCGCCTCGGCTCACGTCTGAACTACGAACAGACCGGCGCCAGTTCCATGTTCCGCCGTACGGGCCGCGCGGTGGGTCGGTTTGACACCGACACTTATACCGATGCCATCACCGACGCGAACGCAGCCTGGGAGGAGCCGGCGCATTGGGCCGCAACCCTCTCCGCCAATGCCGATGCCCTGCCCCGTACGGCAAGCGCTTGGGCGCGCTGGAACGCGGCATTCGCTGCTCAGGGTGACGAGGTCGGCGCACGCGATCTCGAGGATTTCCTGTTTACCGCCCTCTACCTTGATTTGCGCGACAGCGCGTCGGCCCCCGCGGGTCTGGATGCCGCCTATGCCGCCGCGCAGGCTACGGACCTTGTGTCGATCAAGGACGCTTTTATCGAGGCCGACGAACGGTGGGGCGAACCCGAAATCTGGGAAACCCTGACGCTCTACGCCCCGAAATACACGCCGGGCTATTTCCTCAACTCGGTCGATTTCCAAAAGACGACCGAAGGCTTCGAACAGCGCCCCGAAAACGAACAGATCTACATCACGCTTTTTGGCCGCACGATCTGGATGTCGCTCCTGATCACTTTCTCCTGCATCGCTCTGGGCTATCCCATCGCGTGGCTGCTCGCCAACCTGCCCATGCGCAAAGCCAACGTGCTGCTGATCCTCGTGCTGCTGCCCTTCTGGACATCGCTGCTGGTCCGCACGTCTGCCTGGAAGGTCATGCTGCAACAGCAAGGCGTGATCAACGATGTGCTCGTCTGGATCGGCCTCGTGGCCGACGATGGCAGGCTGATCATGATCAACAACCAGTTCGGCACCATCGTCGCGATGACCCACATCCTGCTGCCGTTCATGATCCTGCCGATGTATTCCGTGATGCAGACCATCCCGCCCAGCTACCTGCGCGCCGCCAAATCGCTCGGTGCCACCAACTGGACCGCGTTCTGGCGCGTCTATTTCCCGCAATCCGTGCCAGGCATAGGCGCAGGCTCCATCCTCGTCTTCATCCTGGCCATCGGCTACTACATCACCCCGGAAATCGTCGGCGGGACCAAGGGCGTCTTCATCTCGAACCGGATCGCCTACCACATCTCGTCATCGCTCAACTGGGGCCTTGCCGCAGCACTTGGAACCATCCTGCTGGTGGCCGTGCTGGTGCTCTACTGGGCCTATGACAAGATCGTGGGCATCGACAACGTGAAGCTAGGATAGATCATGGGCTTGCCTCCATACGCCACACTCGGCCAGCGCATCTGGCACTACGGCTTCCGCGTGATCTGCGGCCTGATCTTCTTCTTTCTGGTCGCACCCATCGTCGTGGTCATGCCACTGTCGTTCAACGCTCAAGACTTCTTCACGTTCACGCCCGAAATGCTGCGGCTCGACCCCGAAGGCTACTCGCTCAAACACTACGAAGACTTCTTCACCAACCCGCAATGGCAACTGGCGCTGAAAAACTCGCTGATCATCGCGCCGCTGGCGACGATCATCTCCGTGTCGCTCGGCACCCTCGCCGCCATCGGCCTCAGCCAATCCCATGTGCCGTTCAAACGCGCGATCATGGCGGTCCTCATCTCGCCCATGATCGTGCCGCTGATCATCTCGGCCACCGGCATGTTCTTTTTCTACTCATCCCTGGGCAACTGGATGGAGGGCACGCTGGGCCTCGACAAGAACTTCGTGGGCTACGTCAAGGTCATCCTCGCCCACGCTGTCCTCGGCATCCCCTTCGTGATCATCACCGTCACGGCGACGCTCGTCGGTTTTGACCGCTCGCTCACCCGCGCCGCCGCCAATATGGGTGCAGGGCCGGTCACGACCTTCTTTCGCGTGCAAATGCCGCTGATCCTGCCCGGTGTGATCTCGGGTGGCCTCTTCGCCTTCATCACCTCCTTTGACGAGGTCGTCGTCGTCCTCTTCGTTGGCTCGGCCAGCCAAAAAACCCTGCCCTGGCAGATGTTCATCGGCCTGCGCGAACAGATCAGCCCCACGATCCTGGCCGTCGCGACCATCCTCGTGGTGATCTCCATCGCCCTGCTCACAACAGTCGAACTGCTCCGCCGGCGTAGCGAACGCCTGCGCGGCATGAGCCCCGGCTGACCATCTCTTCTTCTCTTTGAAAATACGGCGGGGAGTTTGAGGGGCAGAGCCCCTCATCAGCAAAAATGAATCGCGTCGCCGCAAGGCGTCCTTGAGGTCAGCGCAACGTCTTGAGCAAGCTCAGCGACGCAAACCCGTCCGCGGGCAAGCCCTGGCTTTCCTGATAGGCCCGGACCGCGGCCAGCGTGTTCGGCCCAACCTTGCCGTCCACCCCCTGCGTATCGAACCCCGCCCGTGTCAGACGCCGCTGCAGTTCCTTGCGCTCGCGCAAGGTCAGGGGCCGCTCGCCCTCGGGCCAGTTGCCGACCAGCGGCGCGCCGCCCTTGATCCGGTCGCTCAGATGCCCGACGCCGATCACATAGGCATCCGCCGCGTTATAGCGCTCGATCACGGCAAAGTTCTTGAACACCATAAACGCCACGCCACGCCCACCCGCAGGCAACAGGATCGACCCAGCGCCATAGTTGGGCACCGCTTTGCCATCCACACCGCGCACGCCGAGGTTGGCCCACTCCGCCGGTGATTTCTGAATCTTGCGGTTCGCCAGCCCATAGTTGAACCCCGATGGCAGCTTCACCTCAACACCCCAGGGTTGGCCTTTGATCCAGCCAAACCGCTTGAGATACGCCGCGGTCGACGCAAGCGCATCGGTCGGATCATCCGACCAGATGTCGCGCCGACCGTCGCCGGTGAAATCCACCGCGTAGGCCAGATAGGACGTCGGGATAAACTGCGTATGCCCCATCGCCCCGGCCCATGAGCCTGTCATATTGCGCGGGGACGTGTCACCGCTTTGCAGGATCTTCAGCGCCGCAATCAACTGGCTCTCGAAAAACTTGCCCCGCCGCCCGTCAAAAGCGAGCGTTGCCAGGCTTTGCACCACATCATCCTTGCCCTTGAACTCACCATACGCGCTTTCCAGACCCCAGACGGCAACCACCACCTCTTTTTCCACACCGTACCGCGCCTCGATCGCGTCCAGCGTCCGGCGATGCTTGCGCAAGGCATTCTTGCCGTTGCGCACGCGTTTGTCTGACGCTGCACTGGCCAGGTAATCCCAGATGGTCTTGGTGAACTCGGATTGGTTGCGATCCCGCTTGATCACCTCGGGGTCGTATTGCACCCCCTGAAAGGCGCGATCAAAGGTGCTGGCCGAAATGCCTTGTGACAGGGCCCGCCCGCGGAATGACTGCACCCAGTTCTGAAAGCGCGCATTGGCCGCCACATCCAGAACGGGCGCTTGGCCCACCGGCCGCAATTGCGGGCGCAGGACGGGTGATGCGGACACCGAGAGCAGTTGCACCGGGGCCGCGCGCGTCACCTCTTCGGCAACGGGGCGCGCCTCGGGGCGCAAGGATTGGGTGACGACGCCTGCCGAAACCACACCACCAAAGCTCAGCGCAAGCGCGCCGATCAGGACCATACACCGCATCTTTTTGCCTCATAATCGCTTATTCGCGTTGTTTCTAATTTAGCGACAATTGACGCCTCGATAAAGTGTTCAATCGTGGCATGCGTATTCCTGCGTCTCCGCCCGGATCTTGTCGAGGTGGTCCCGCAACAACGGCACGCGGTGCGGGCGAAAGCTCTGATCCGTGATCTCCAGCGTGTCCATCCGATCCAGGCGGAAGATGCGGAAATCCTCGCGCAGGTGGCACCAGGACAGCAGCACGTTGGTGTCCTGAAAATAGACAATCCCAAGGGGTTTGACGGTGCGTTCCGTCTGCGCGCCCTTGGCGTCACAGTACTGGAACCGCACGCTGACCTCGTCCCACGCCGCCTGCCGCAGGCGGCCCACGTCGATGCGCGGCGGCTCTGGCCGCCAATAGCGGCGGGCATCCAGCACGGCGTGTTTCAGCCGATGCCCCTGGGCGGGCGGCACACGCGCCTGAATTTTGGTCAGCGCCGAGGTTGCCGCCTTGGCCAGTGCAGGATCACCAATCACCGCCACCTCGCGCAGACCCAGAACAAGTGCCTCAAGCTCATCATTCTCAAAGCCCAGCGGCGGCAGCGTCGCATCCTCGATCAGGGTAAAGCCAAATCCCGCCTCACCGTCGATCACCGCACCAAGGCCACGCAGCGCGTCGATATCGCGGTAGATCGTGCGCAGCGACACGTCCATCTCGTGGGCAAGTGCCTGCGCGGTCACGGGCGGGGCCATCCGGCGCAACGCCTGCATCAACTGAAAAAGTCTGTGGGTCCGTGACATGGGACGAGCATAGCATAGGTGCTGCCAGAAACTGACAGCAAGTTGGCGTATCCGTAACCGCACCATCTGCCACAGGAGAACCCAATGCTGACCCTCGTCACCTACGCGCCCGCCTTTGGCCAACCCAGCGCCAGCCCGTTTTGCGTCAAGGCGATGTACCTGCTCAATCTCTCTGGCCTTGCCTGGCAGCGCCAGGACACAAACGACCCGCGCCGCTGGCCCAAGGGCAAGCTGCCGGCCCTCCAGAGCGACACGGAGGTCATCGGCGACAGCGACAACATCCGCACCTATCTCGAAGAGCAGGGCGCGGATTTCGATGCGGGCCTCACGGACCTGCAGCGCGCATCGTCCCGGACGCTCATCCGGATGGTCGAAGAGCACCTGTATTTCCACATCCTGATGGATCGGTGGGGGGACAACGCCGTCTGGCCCACGATCCGCGAGACATATTTCAAGGCGCTGCCGGCCCTTTTGCGCAGACCCATCGCCAACCGGATCCGCAAGGATGTGCTGCGCGGCATGCACGCGCAAGGCATGGGACGCCTGACCGCCGGCGAACGGCTTGACCGGGTCGAGCCTGATCTGCAGGCGATCACGACCCACCTCTGGCAAGGGCCGTTTCTGTTTGGGCGAACGCCCACGGCTGCAGATGCCAGCGTCGGTGCGATGCTGGGCGCGATGGCGGCAACCCCCGAGGGGACCGCGCTGTCACGCCGTGTGCGCGGGGATCTGATCCTGTCCCGCTACATCAGCCGTGTGGAACAGACGCTGGGTGACGGCCCCTTGCACGTCGCGCCTAACGCCTTGTGCGCTTGACCTTGCTTTTGACCTTGTCGCCGCGCCGCTTGGCCTTGACGGCCTTGCGGCGCGGGCTGCGCCCGGCGGGGCTGCGGCGCCCTGTGGGCAGCGACTGGCCATCCAGTGCAAGCAGGTCCAGCGCAATGCCACCCGTGACGGGCACCGCTTCGGCCAACCGTACGGTCGCGCGCATGCCCAGGCGGATGACAAGCCCGGTGTCCGAGCCCATCAGCGTGTTTTCCTCGCGGTCAAAGTGGAAATACTCCGCCCCGATCGCGCGCATGGGCACCAGCCCATCCGCCCCGCTGTCGTCCAATTTCACAAAAATGCCGAACTTGGCGATGCCTGCCACGCGGCCTTCCATCTCGTCGCCCACCCGCTCGCTCAGATAGGCGGCAAGGTAACGGTCGGTCGTGTCCCGCTCGGCCGTCATCGACCGTCGTTCGGTGTCCGAGATGTGTTTGGCCGTTTGCTCCAACCGCTCCAGTTCTTCGGGTGACAGCCCGTCCTTGCCCCAACCATGGGCCGAGATCAGCGCGCGGTGCACGATCAGATCGGAATAGCGCCGGATCGGCGAGGTAAAGTGGGCGTAGTTCTTGAGCGCCAGCCCGAAATGCCCAAAATTTTCCGGGCTGTAATAGGCCTGCGTCATCGACCGCAGGGTCGAGATATGGATCAGCTCCGCATCGTCGGTGCCCGCGGCCTGTGCCAGCAATCGGTTGAGATGCGCTGTTTGCAGCACCTGCCCCTTGGCCAGCGTCAGCCCGGCGGCGGAGGCGGTTTCGCGCAAGGCGTCCAGCTTGTCCTGCGACGGCTCCTCGTGGACGCGGAACAACAGGGGCGACTTCTTGGCCTGCAGCGTCTCGGCGGCGGCGACATTGGCCAGCACCATGAACTCTTCGATCAGACGATGCGCATCCAGCCGCTCCTTGAACGCGACCGATGACACGGCCCCGTCGTCGTCCAGAATGATCTGGCGTTCAGGCAGATCCAACTCGAGCGGTTGGCGCTCCTGCCGAGCGGTGACCAGCGCCTTCCAGGCCGCGTAGAGCGGTTGCAAAACAGGCTCTAACAAGCCCGACGTGCGGTCATTCGGCTGTCCGTCGATGGCGGCCTGCACCTCTTCGTAGTTGAGCGATGCGGGCGAACGCATAAGCCCGCGATGAAAGCTGTGCGACAGCTTCTTGCCTTTTGCATCGATCTGCATGCGCACGGCGATACACGCCCGCGGCACACCTTCGTGCAGCGAACACAGGTCGCCCGACAAACGGTCGGGCAGCATGGGCACGACACGGTCGGGAAAGTAGGTCGAATTGCCGCGCTTGCGCGCCTCGCGATCCAGCGCCGAGCCGGGTTTGACCGCCGCGGCGACATCGGCGATCGCAACCCAGATGATGTGACCGCCCTTGTTCTTGGGGTCCTCATCAGCGTGGGCATAGCAGGCGTCGTCGTGGTCACGGGCATCCCACGGGTCGATTGTGACCAGCGGCAGGTCGCGCAAATCCTCGCGCCCCTTGAGGCCCGCAGGTTTCTGCGCGTCGGCTTCGGCAATGACATCGTCGGGGAAATGGTCGGGAATGCCGTGCTCGTGGATGGCAATCAGCGACACGGCGCGCGGCGCCGACGGATCACCCAGCCGCGCCACAATGCGCGCTCGGGGCAGGCCGATGCGCGATTTGGGACCGGCCTGTTCCGCCTCGACCAGTTCACCATCCTTTGCCCCATGGGTCGCGTCGGCCGCCACCTGCCACTGCTTGTCGCTGCCCTTTTCGATGGGCACGATCCGACCACCCTCATCCCCCTTGCGAAAGATACCAAGCATCCGCCGGGGATTGGTGCCGATGCGCCGGATCAACCGTGCCTCGTAGTGGTAATCCTGATCCTTGACCAATGTCAGCCGCGCCAGAATACGGTCACCGCCCCCCAACGCCGGGTCGGCGGCGCGCGGGATCACCAGGATACGCGGTTCCACACCCTTGCCCTGCCACTCCATCGGGCTGGCGAACAGGTCACCATCCGCATCCGGTGGCAACACCTGAAGCACGCTCACGGGGGGCAAGCGGTCGGGGTCCTGGTAACTTTTCTTGCGCTTTTGCAGATGCCCCTCATCCTCGAGCGCGCGCAGGATGCGCTTGAGGTCGATCCGCGCAGCCCCCTTTATGCCAAAGGCCTTGGCGATATCACGTTTGGCGGTGAGGGTGGGATTGGCGGAAATCCAGTCGAGGATTTCGGCCTTGGTCGGGATACGTGTCATGCCGTTGAGGTAGCACGCGCACCCGCGAGCGTCATGGCAAATCGTCGACCGTATCGACGTCATTCAGCGTATCCACCAGCGCAAGCCGCCCTGGCAGGCGCGCCCGCGTATCCGCCATCGCATGCGCGGTAGACCAGCGCGCGCCTTGCAGCACATCACGCTGTAACCGAGCGGGATGCCGTGCGCCAATCAGCCAAAAGCCGCCGTCCGGGGATGGGCCAAGCACCGTGTCGTGATCCCCAAGCGCCGCAATCGCCGTGGCAATGTGACGTCGCTCGAGCCCTGCGATATCAGAGCCTATCAGGACACTTTTGGGCGGTGCCTGCCGCAACAAGCGGATCATGCGCTGGCCAAGGTCACCCGTGCCTTGCCACAGCTTCAGGTCCTGCGCGCCGACCGTGATCCGCGATGTCTTGGGCGCGTAACCAGCCACAAGTGTCCAGCGGGGATCGCGCAGGTGGCGCACCAGCCGGGTCACCTGATGCCGGTACCACCACGTCGCGTCGATCATCCCGATGTCACGACCCAGCCGGGTCTTGACCTGGCCCGGGCGCGGCTGCTTGACCATGACAATCACCCACGGTTTTTCCACCGGATGCCGTTGAAGCGATGTCAAAGAGGCCGTTCCATATCGCGGTGGGGAAGGCCTGCGTCGTCGTAAACCGGACCAAAGGCGGTGAAGCCCAGCTTTTCATAAAAGCTCAGCGCGTGGGTCTGCGACCCCAGCTTGGCGCAGGTTATACCCGGCTGCCCACGCGCCACGTCAAGGCACGCCGTTATGATCGCAGCGCCGAGGCCTGTGCCGCGCGCGTCCTGCAACACGCAAACGCGCCCGATCTTGGCCACCGCACCGTCCAGCAGGATGCGCGCACAGCCCAGCGGTTCACCATCCGCCGTGGCCAGCACATGCAGCGCCTCACCATCGCGGCCATCCCGCTCGTCCGCCTCGCTCACGCCCTGCTCTTCCATGAACACGATGCGCCGCAGCTCGAGGCAGGCGGCCAGATCATCCGTTTGGGAAATCGTCCAATTCATGTGAAATAGTCTCTGAGTATCCGGCCATAAACCGCCTTGAGCTGTTGGATGTGCTCCACCGGCACATGCTCATCCACCTGGTGCATGGATTGGCCCACAAGGCCAAACTCGACCACGGGGCAATGATCTTTGACAAACCGCGCATCCGATGTCCCACCGGTTGTGCTGAGCACCGGCGTGACACCGGTTTCGGTCTCAACCGCCGCTGCAACCAGGTCAGACAGTGGACCTGGTGGCGTGAGGAAGCTTTCGCCTGACACTTTCACGCGCATGTCGATCTCGACCCCATAAGCGGTGGCGACTGCGTCCGCCTGCGCGCCCAACCACGCAGCGAGGCTGTCGCCGGAATGCGCGTCGTTAAAGCGGATGTTGACCGTCGCGTGCGCCTGCGCCGGGATCACATTGGTGGCACTGTTACCGGTATCTACGGTGACAATGGCGAGGGTGGAGGCGTCGAAATGCTCCGTCCCCTGATCCAGCTCGTGCGTGGCCAACTGATCCATCAACCGCATCAGCGGCGGCAACGGGTTGTTGGCGCGCTGCGGATAGGCCGAATGGCCCTGCACGCCGGTCACGGTGAACCACGCGGTCATTGAACCGCGCCGCCCGATCTTGATCATCTCACCCATCCTGTCCGGACAGGTCGGCTCACCGACAAGGCATACGCTCATCGCCTCTTGCGCCTCGGACATATAGTCTAACAGGGCGGTTGTGCCGTCTGTGGCGTCGCCTTCCTCGTCCCCAGTAATGGCGAGGATCACCGCGCCATCAGGGGGTGTGTCGCGGACAAAATCCACCGCAGCGGCGGCAAAGGCGGCCACGCCCGACTTCATGTCGGTGGTCCCACGCCCATACATCACACCGTCCTGCACGTTGGCCGAAAACGGTTCGTGGGTCCAATCGGCCTCGACACCCACCGGCACCACGTCCGTGTGACCGTTGAAGCCGAAGGAGCGCGCGTGCCCCTTGTCCCCCCAGCGGGCAAAGAGGTTGCGAATGCCACCCCGATCCGCCCAGGCACAATCAAAGCCCGCGTCGGACAGCACCCCGTGCAGCACGTCCAGCGCACCCGCATCTGCGGGTGTCACGGACGGGCACCGAACCAGATCGGCGGTTAAGCGCACGGGGTCCACAGGCGGCATCGGCATATCCTCAAGGCATAGTTGTGGCGAAAAGGACGCGTTCGCCTCCCCCTCGCAGATTTACAGAGTTAACAGGCCGTTAAAGCCTGTGCTAGGCTATCGCAAATAATGTGACCCGAGGCAGGGCATCAGCAGTCCGGTCGCCAACGTGCGGCCACCAAACGTGCAAAACGCACATCCCGATGACATGGGGGGCAACCCCATGCGCTGCGCGTGTTCCGAGCCTCCCGAGGTGGGTGGGCAAAAAATGGTAGCAGCGTCGGAACTTCCGATTACAACGGTGCGCGAAACCGGTGACGTCGATCAGGCGGCCGAAGATATGGCCAACACGATCTTTGGGGATGGTGTTCAGGTCATCAGCGCGTCGTATACCGGCGACATCGACAGCGCCGGGATCTACACCAACGGCGACAGCGTGGCCCCCGGTGTCACACCCAGCGACACCGGCGTAATCCTATCGACGGGCAATGCCGAAGACTTCACCAATGGCTCGGGCGACGCCAACCAGAACACCAATACATCCACCAATACTTCGGGTCCCAACAACAACGCGCAGTTCAACGCCGCAGCGGCCGCCGGCACGCGCGACGCCGCATTCCTCGACGTGGATTTCATCCCTGATGGCGACGTCATGACGATGCAGTTCGTCTTTTCGTCCGAGGAGTATCCGGAGTTCCAAAACTCGATCTACCAGGATTTTGTCGGCGTCTGGGTGAACGGCACGCTGGTCGAGATGGAGGTGGGCGATGGGGACACCGACCCCGGCAACATCAACACGACGAACAACATCAACATGTTCGTCGACAACAGCAGCAGCGTCGCAGGCTCATCCGACGGCGCCAACACCGAGATGGATGGCTTTACCATCACGCTGACCCTGACAATGCAGGTGGACGCGGGCGATCTGAACTCCATCCGTATCGGCATCGCAGATGTGTCCGATAGCAATTTTGACTCGAACCTTTTGATTGCGGGGGGGTCCGTCCAGACATCGCTGGTGGCGATCGGGGATGACGTCAACGTTTACCCGGACGGGGTGACGTCGTTCAACGTGCTCGACAACGACATCGCGCCGTCGGGCAACACGTTGACTATCACGCATATCAATGGCCAGCCCGTCAGTTTCAATGCCGCGACCGGCGTCGGCACGACCGTTACATTGCCCACGGGGCAAGCCGTCACGGTTGGCCCGAATGGCGAGTTGACCGTCGCAGGCGACGGCGACGAAGAAGACTTCAATTTCACCTACACGGTGACGGACGGCAGCAACAGTGACACAGGGTTTGTCAACGCAACCTCCGTGCCCTGCTTTGTCGCGGGCACGTTGATCGAAACCGACCTTGGCCCGGTCCCGGTCGAAACCCTGCACCCAGGGGACATGGTGCGCACGCAGGATGACGGCCTTCAGCCATTGCGATGGATCGGCACGCGAACTGTTCGCGCCACAGGCGCCTTTGCCCCGATCCATATTCGACGC
The DNA here is from genome assembly GCA_038525585.1 of Pseudomonadota bacterium. Taxonomy (GTDB): domain Bacteria; phylum Pseudomonadota; class Alphaproteobacteria; order Rhodobacterales; family Rhodobacteraceae; genus Tateyamaria. Next base: position 192,490 of record JBCBHM010000001.1, on the reverse strand, counting down.
GGCACCTTTGGTGCGCATGGTGACGTCATGGTATCCCCCCTGCACCGTATCCTCGTGCGCGACAGCGTGGCGGAGTTGCTATTCGGAGAGCCGGAGGTGCTGGTGGCGGCCAAGGATCTGGTAAACGACCATTCCGTGCGCCGGCGCGAAGGGGGCGAGGTCACCTATGTCCACCTCATGTTCGACCGGCACGAGGTCGTGTTTACCGAAGGGTTGGCAACGGAAAGCTTCCTGCCCGGACCGCAGACAACCAAAGCGCTGGAACAAGAGGTCGTTGACGAAATCTGTGCGATTTTCCCTGAATTAGACCCTGTAACCGGCGCAGGATACAGCGGCGCGGCCCGCAGAACGCTGCGCCACTACGAAGCCGACCTCTTGCGAAAGGCGCAGGCCGCCGCATGACCTGGATCGGCCTCACCGATCATCTGGGCGGTCGGCTTTCGCCCACCGGTCTGGGCCGGGGCAAGCTCTTGAGACCAGGCAAACTGCTCGAACGCGGCACCATAATGCTCGAGACGTTCATTGCCGGTGAATTGCGGCCTCACGACCTGTTGTCTGTCTCACAACATTACCCGGCCGCGCGGGAGATTGCCTTTCGCGCGGTCCCGGGCGGTGGCTTTGCGTTGGTACACAGCCAGGCGGACAACCTCACGCATGCGGCGGTCGCCTGGTCTGGCGATGGGCGTCCGCACACTCTGCGCCTGAACTACTCCTGGGATACGCGTCTGGCGTGGGGCCGGTTGACACTGGAACAGCCGGAAAGGACGCTGGTGCGCAGCAGCACCGTGCCAAACCCGAGCCCGGTGCTGACCGAAGATATCCGCGACCTCATGCTGGGACACGCCGACCGCAAACTGTCCAAAGAGGTTCTGTTTTCCGCCGTGACCGGCGGCATCGTACCCATTGGGCCGCTGCCGTCCCTGCACCCCGCAACCCCGATCGCTACCCCGCAGGGTTACCGCGAAGCAGCCAGCCTGCGCCGGGGCGATGTGGTGATAACGGATCGGGGCAAGACGTCGACCGTGCTGCACAGCGTGCGCTACTCCGTGCCCGCGCGCGGCAGCTTTGCGCCGGTGCGCTTGCATGCGCCGTATTTTGGCCTGCAACGTGACATTGTCGTCGCGCCAGAGCAGCGTCTGGTGCTGCGCGGGTCCGAGGTTGAATACATCTTTGGGCAAGAGGCCGTGCTGGTCCCGGCGCGCCATCTTGTGAACGGTTATGCCGCGACGTGGCGGCCGACCCAATCCATCGCCGAATATGTGCAGGTTGTCCTGCCTCGACACGAGGCGCTGTTGGCCGCGGGCACTGCTGTCGAAAGTCTCTATATCGGGCGTATTCGCCGCAAACCGGACCTGCACGCTGCCAGTGTCCTGGCTGGCATCCCGGACCGGGAGCTGCCGGAACACGGCGCGCCCGTGCACCAGGTGTTGCGGTCATTCGAGGCGATCACGCTGATCGAGAACCGCGCCGCCTAATCAAAGAATGGGGTGACCTGCGCGACGATAACGGCGTTTTCGTCCAGCGCGCGCTGCATCAATCCACGCTCTTCGTCGTCGATGTCGTGCCCTTCGGCTAGACGCTCATCGAGCGTGCCGTAGCCCGTCACATCCAGCGGCGCGGTATCCGCCTGTTTCAGGATCGCCACAGTCTCGCGCACGGCCTCAGCCTCATCCACGCCGGAGGCAAAGCACATCAGCGCGGCGCCGGTTGCCTTTTCCGGCAAGCCGTCGCCATCCTTGCGCCCGATCTGGACCAGCAGGGTAAAGACCTGCTGGCGGGATGGTTTTTTGGTGTTTGTTGTCTTGGCCATAGCCGCAGTCGTTGACGTGTCGCATGGTAGGATGTCAAGCGACCTAGAACGAAAACTGCACGCCCAACCCCAGGGACACTGCAGTGTCCTCGTCCACAATCGGACTGTCCTCGATATCCGAGCCCAGGAAATCGACGCGCAGCGATCCGATGACCTGTGCCCGTTCCGACAATGGCACGCCGCCGCGCAGCCCCACGTAAGGTGTTGTGGTTGCGCCCGGATCGTAGGCCGGGCGACCGGCGCGCGCCTCGCCTGGAAAGACGCCGTAGACATAGTGCGACAGATCGTCAGACTGCCAGCTCACACCGGCAAAGGCCGACAGCGGGATCGCGCCCAGTTGAAAGCTTTGGCTCAGGCGCGCGTCCACTTCCTGGCCATCATGCTCTCCGGTCACCTCCTGGGCAAAGGACAGGTCGAGCGTGGTGCGCGGACTGATATCAACGACATATCTAAGACCGATATCGAGGGTGATGTCGCGATCAATGCCTTCAAGCTCGGGCTCGTCCACATCCGTCAGGGCAAAGAAGCGTGGCGCGGCAAACACATCCAGCGCTGCGTCGCCGCGATCAAACAAGGTCACCGACGCGCCGTTTGTCCCGATGGAGAATCCATCGCCGCGATAGCCGATTAGGGGCACACCGCCGACGACATCATTGTCGCCCACATAAATGTCCGTTCCCACACCCAGTAAGCCACCCGCAAAGAACCCGGGCGGCGCGTCCTGCGCCGCAACCGGTGCCGCGAGAAGAAGAGTGATTGCTGCTGCCGTTCTTGCCATGTTAGTGCTCCTAACTTTACCATTTCAGGTAGTGTCGGAGCCTTGGTCAATCAAGCAGGCGCACGGAGCTTTCGGCGATCAGTCGCGCAGCAATTCGTTGATGCCGGTCTTGGAGCGGGTGCGCTCATCCACCCGCTTTACGATCACGGCGCAGTAGAGGTTGACGCCGTTCTTCGACGGCATGGAGCCTGCGACAACCACTGAATAGGGCGGCACTTCGCCATACATGACCTCGCCGCTGTCACGGTCCACGATCTTGGTCGACTGGCCGATGAACACGCCCATGCCCAGCACCGACCCTTCGCGGACGATACAGCCTTCGACCACCTCGGACCGTGCCCCGATAAAGCAGTTGTCCTCGATGATCGTCGGCCCGGCCTGCATCGGCTCGAGCACGCCGCCAATGCCCACGCCGCCGGAGAGGTGCACGTTTTTGCCGATTTGCGCGCAGGACCCGACGGTGGCCCAGGTGTCGACCATCGTGCCCTCGTCCACATAGGCGCCCAGGTTCACAAAGGACGGCATCAGGACGACGCCCGGCGCGATGAACGCCGATTTGCGCACGACACAGTTCGGCACCGCACGGAAACCGGCCGCTTTCCACTGGGTATCGCCCCAACCCTTGAACTTGCTGTCGACCTTGTCCCACCAGCCGCCCGCTTGCGGGCCGCCGTCATGCTGTTCCATGTCCTTGATCCGGAAGCCCAGAAGCACAGCCTTTTTCGCCCACTGGTTCACATGCCAGGTGCCATCCTCCTGCCGCTCCGCCACCCGCAGGCTACCACTGTCAAGCGCATGAAGCGTGTTTTCGATGGCGTCGCGCGCCTCACCGCGCGTGGCGGGCGTAATGCTATCACGCGCCTCCCAGGCGGCCTCGATCGCGGTTTCAAGCTCTGCGTTGGACATGGGCGGCTCCCTCGTGCGTTGCGGGCGGCAATACAGATTAGCGCAGGCAACGGCAATCACCGTGGCAAGAGTTTCACGATATTGTCCACCGGAACACCGATCAGCACCGCTACAAGGGCCAGCGCAAGCACGGCAATCCAAAGCAGCAGTTTGGGCGGGTGTTGGCGGTGTCTGACCCAGGGAAAGGCAAACGCAAGGGCGGTCAACGCGATCAGCATCAGCGTAAATATCAACATGTGGCAAGTCTCCTGAGAAATTATTCCCTCAATTTGACGCCTGCCCGGATCGTGCGGGCTTACAGATCAAAGCGCTATAGAGTGTTATCGCGCGCTTGCCTGCTACCAGATGAAGTGCCCACTCAGTGGCCGATATACCTTTACTGAGATCTAAAAAGATTTTGATAGGTAGAGATATTCAAAAATATCGTTGATTTTCAGAGGTATCTTACCATACGGTACCGTGATTAGGTGTGATATCGGCAGAAATGGTTGGGATTGATAGCATCTGACATCGATCTAAAGATAGGATTCGATCCGAAGAAATAGGGATTGCTCAAGATCCGAATGGGACAAACCGGATCACGCATGCCAGCTGGGGGACACAGCTTGGACAGAGCAAAGGCAGAACGATTCGTAGCCCACCTTGAAGAACTCAAGGGCATGGGAAAAGATGATCTATGGGGCCTGCTCTATATTCTCAACGGTGGTCTACATCCCGATCTAAGGTCAAGATTACGTAATGGTATTACAGACTTAGCCCGCGATCTGCAAGTGCTTTCGAACATGGCAGAGCCCGGATCCGTGCCAATTTCCGCGCCAACACCCCCCGCAACCGAACCAAACGCCAAACCGCCCGCCGACGCCAAAACCCAGGCACCCATGCGACGGCGCGCCAGCAAAACGTTCGACTTTGTCCTGCTCGAAGGGATCAAGCAGGGGCGTATCTGGCGGCCCATCATCGGGCAGGACGAGCTCTACGATCTGGCCAAGGTCCTCGACGACCGCGCAAAGAAGGATTCGCTCGTCTCCAAGCTGAACCGGTGGAAAAACGCCAAACGCTGGATCGCCTGGGCGGACCCGACAGACCTGCACCTGACCAAGGACGGCGAGGCAAGGCGCAACGATCTACTCACCTATGTCAAATCGCAAGGACACGAAGATCAGGTCAAAAACGCATTCAAGACGGCGTGGAACTACGATATGACACCGTCCTGAGGCCAGCCGGTGCCCAAACCGGCTGCGCTGACACCTGATCGAGGACTTTGCAGATGAAAGACGACCGCCAGAGCCCGTTCCGCGACGCGCATGCCGATCGCAAAGCCGTCGAGGGGGTGCCCGACACCCCACAGACCCGGTCGCCTGCGTACGGTCTGGCCTTTGCCGACAATGAATTCCTCTGCCGCGACGAACTGCGCCCGGTGCGGTTGCAGCTCGAACTGCTCAAGCCCGAGATGCTGATGAACGAGGCCGGGATCACCTCCACCATAGTGCTTTTTGGCGGCGCCCGGATCCCCGCGCCCACGGACAAGGCCAAGGCCCGCACGGAAACGCTGGCCGATCTCAGCCGGTTTTATGACGAGGCGCGCAGTTTCTCGCGCCTGATGACCGAAAAGTCGATGGCCACCGGCGGGCGCGAGCATGTGGTGGTCACCGGCGGTGGTCCCGGCGTGATGGAGGCGGGCAATCGCGGGGCCGTCGATGCGGGCGGCCAATCCATCGGGCTCAATATCGTGCTGCCGTTCGAACAGGCGCCGAACCACTATGTGACGCCGGATCTGTGCTTCAACTTCCACTACTTTGCGATCCGCAAGATGCACTTTCTCATGCGCGCCCGCGCCATCTGCGTGTTCCCGGGCGGGTTCGGCACGATGGACGAGTTGTTCGAGGCGCTGACATTGATCCAGACCGGCCGGATGGAGCGTGTGCCGTTCCTCCTCTTTGGTCGCGCGTTTTGGGAAAGCATCATCAACTGGGACGCGCTTGCGGATGCAGGCACCATCTCGGCGGATGATCTGTCACTGTTCCGATTTGTCGAGACCGCCGAAGAGGCGATTGCGGAAATCGAGGGCTGGGGTGACACATCCAAGCGCGGATCCGTCCCAGGGCGTTGAAATCGCGCGCAATTCCATCTACATAACCTCTTGGGTGCGGGCAGTATGCCCAGGAGGTGTCGCAGATGACACAGACGAATGACAACATGCAGGCCGAAACCGTGGCCGAACAACTGGACGTGATCCGCGCCGACCTTGCACGGCTCGCCTCGATGATTGCCGACCTTGCCGCCGAAAAGGCGCAAGGCGCGACCGAGACGGCCAAGTCCGTATCGGAACAGGCGCGCGAGCGTGCGGATGTCTACCGGGCCCAAGCCGCGCAACAAGCCTCCGAAGCCTATCAGGCGGGCGAGGATGCCGTGCGCAAGAACCCCGTGCTGGCCGTCGGCCTCGCCCTCGGGGCGGGCGCATTGCTGGGCCGGACGGTGTTGCGTCGGTTCTAGGCGCTCAACTCTGCAGGCAAGGCACAGACCGGCACGCGATGCGGCAGCGTCTCGATCAGGTCGCCGCTCTCCGTCTCACGAATGCCATAACCCATGCCCGCCAGGCGGTGCTTCCACTCGCGCCGCGACAAGGCGCGGCTGCGCTCGCGGCTCACCATCTCCAGCACCTGGGCTGCGATGAAATCGTCTTGATTGTTGATGATCGACATTGTTTTGCCGCTCCATTTTCCGTTGTCCCACAGCGGACCCTGCGGGCGGACAAAGGCGGCATTGGTGCGCAATCGCGAAAAGATTGTGACCATTTCGAGAACAGTGGCCGTCGGGCTCGCGCAAAACGGTCCATTCCGGCAATGAATCGCCCAACTGACCCGGGCCAGAGCGTGCCTACTCGGACAATCCGACCTCTGCCGCGATCTCCTTGCGCGACTTGCGCGCGCGCTCGGTCGCCGATTTCAGCTGCCCACAGGCAGCCAGGATGTCTTCGCCGCGCGGCGTCCGGATGGGGCTGGCATAGCCCGCCTGATAGATGATGTTGGCAAAGGCACGAATGCGGTTGTTCGACGACCGTTTGTAGGGGGCACCGGGCCATTCGTTGAACGGGATCAGGTTCACCTTGGCCGGAATGCCGTCCAGCAATGCAACGAGGCGATGCGCATCGGCATCCGTGTCGTTGACCCCGTCCAGCATCACATATTCAAACGTGATCCGCTCGCTGTTTCGACCCCTTGGGTACGCCCGCAATGCGGCCAGCAGCGTTTCGATGTTCCAACGCTTGTTGATGGGCACCAGCCTGTCGCGCACCGCATCAGTTGTGGCATGGAATGACACAGCCAGCTGGCAGCCGATTTCATCCGCTGTCCGCGCAATTTCCGGCACCACACCCGAGGTCGACAATGTGATCCGCCGCCGCGACAGCTGAATGCCCTCCTCGTCCATGCAGATCTTCATCGCGTCCCGCACGTTCTCGAAATTATAAAGTGGCTCACCCATGCCCATCAGCACGATGTTCGACAGCAGCCGCGTCTCATCCTTCGGCGCGCCGGGCACCGGCCACTCGTCCAGATCGTCGCGCGCCATCATCACCTGGCCCACGATCTCGGCTGCGGTCAGGTTGCGCACCAGCTTCTGCGTGCCGGTGTGACAGAACGAACAGGTCAGCGTGCAGCCGACCTGAGACGACACGCACAGCGTGCCCCGATCCTCTTCGGGGATATAAACCACTTCGACCTCGTGGCCGCCCGCGATCCGGACCAGCCACTTGCGCGTGCCGTCGACGCTCACCTGCTTCGACACAACCTCCGGCACCTCGATCACAAAGGCCTCGGCCAATTGCGCGCGATAGACCTTGCTGAGGTTCGTCATCGCATCGAAATCACGCACGCCCCACTGGTAGATCCACTGCCAGATCTGGCCCACACGCATCTTGGCCTGCTTCTCGGGCGTCCCATGCGCGATCAAGGTATCGCGCAGCTGCGGTCGCGTGAGGCCCACGAGGTTCACAGGCCCCTCCGGCAACTTCCGGGGGATCGTCAAAACATCCTGCGTGATCGGCGCATCGGCCATGGCTCTGTCCAGTCAATGGGGTGATGCGCCCCTATATAGGAAAAGCGCAGAGAGATGAAATCCCCTGCGCTTCTTCTCTTTCAAAATACGGCGGGGGTCTGGGGGCTGGCCCCCAGTCCAACGCTCACTCCGCAGCAGCGGGTTTCGGCTCCCACGCAAACGGGGCAAAGGCGGCATCCGTCGGCGTGTCAAAGATCGCGTTGGTGAAATTCGACATCACCTTCTGCGCCACGATCAGGATCACATCGAGGATCGCCCGCTCATCAAATCCGGCGGCAAAGAACGCGTCGATGGCGTCCTGCTCTGGGCGTCCATGCGTCTCGCGCACCACCAGCGTGAAATCACGCAGCGCTTCCAGCTTGGCGGGCAGCGGGGTCTCGTCGCGCAGCGCGTTCACAATCGCGTCGTCGATCTTCTCGCGTTTGGCGATGCCAGTGTGGGCGGGCACGCAGTAGTGACAGCGGTTCGCCACGTTGACGGTCATCCAGACCACCGTGCGCTCTTCGGGGGTAAAGGCAGTGCCTTCGATCGCCAGCCGGTGCAGGTGCTGATAGCCTTCGAGCAGGCCGGGGCTCGCTGCCATGACGCCATGCAGGCTGGGCAAGCGGCCAAAGGCCTTGATTGAATTCTCGAGCAGCGGTTTCGATGCGTCGGGCGCGGTGTCCAGATCGTGTACGGTGGTGGTGACCATGTCAGTCTCCTTTTCGGGTTGGATGATGCAGTAGGTAGATGTGAACCACCCAGTCCCCAACTGCCCGAAACGCAAACGGGGCCGTGCATTCCTGCACAGCCCCTCACGATCTTGTAACTTGATGTGCGTGCCGCGTTATCCGCCGCAGCGTCCTTCGGCATCTTCCACCGCAGCCGTAAAGCCCAGTAGCGAGAATGTGTCACGCGTCTCTGTCCCACGGCTCGACACGCCGGTGACAACCGCGTCGGCACCACGCTTCATCGCGGTCACGATCTTGGCGTCATCCGCCACGGTCGCCGGCCAAGCCCATTCACCTTCGGTGAACAGCTCGAACTCGGAGCCGCTGATGTTCATGTTGACGGTCGACCCGGGCCGGAAAGGATATCCGCCCGTGAACGCCACCTGTCCCTTGGCATCCGCGCTGGGGCGGTAAAACACCATCAACAGGGTCTGCCCGCGCGTCACCGCTACGACACGTCCTTCACGGGTGTTCACCTGCTCCTTCGGCGTGGCCACGCCCCAACATTCGGTCGGGTTGTCTTCGACAAACACACTCCAATCCGTCTTGGCCGCCACTCGGTTCGTGCTGGTCGCTTCTTGCGCCACTGCCGACCCCGCGATGAGCGACAGGGTGCCCACAGCCTTGATCAGATTTCCAAAAAATCCCATTGTCACAGCCTCCAAGCTGTCCAAACCTCAATCTCGACCCGCTGTGGTGACTGCGTCTTTGGCGCGCAATCTATTGGCACTGCGGATTTTCTTCTCGACAAGTGGCACATTAACGTGAAACGCGCGACGCTGGAAAGAAGATTTGGCAGCTTTTCGCCAAGACGTGAGGAAAAAATATGCCCCATGCCGCAGGCCCTGCCGCAGCGCTTGCCGAAATCTGGCGCGGTCCGTTTCTGGAAAGCGTGCATTTGGGCCATGCGGTGGTCTGTGATGCCGGTGGCGATATCGTTGAAAGCTGGGGGGATCCCGCGGCTACGATCCTGCCGCGCTCGTCGGCCAAGATGATCCAGGCCCTGCCCCTGATCGAAAGCGGGGCGGCCAATGCACATGATCTCGGATCGACCCATCTGGCGTTGGCTTGCGCCTCGCACAACGCCGGGCGCATCCATATTGACGCGGTCGCCGACTGGCTCGCCGCGATTGACTGCACCGATGACGACTTCCGCTGTGGCCCGCAGATGCCCCGCGATGCGGAGGTGCACGACACGCTGATCCGCGACGGTGGCACCGTCTGCCGCATCCACAACAACTGCTCGGGCAAGCATGCCGGTTTCCTGACGCTGGCCCGACATCTCCGCGCTGGCCCCGACTATGTCGACCCGGATCACCCGGTGCAACGCGCCTGCCTCGACGCGTTCGAGCGGATGACGGGTGAGACCTCTCCGGGTTTCGGCATCGATGGATGTTCCGCCCCCAATTTCGCCTGCACCCTGCACGGCATGGCGCGCGCGATGGCCCGGTTCGCCACCGCGGGCGAAGGCAGCGCGGCCTGCAACCTCACCCGCGCCATGGCCACCCACCCCGAACTGGTCGCGGGCGATGGCCGCGCCTGCACGCGTCTCATGCGCGCTATGGACCACAAGGTCGCGATCAAGACCGGCGCCGAAGGGTTCTTTGTCGCGATCCTGCCCGAACAACGCCTCGGCATCGCGCTCAAGGTCGCCGACGGCGCCACGCGCGCTGCGGAATGCGCCATTGCACAGTTACTGGTCCGCCACGGCGCACTCGACCGGTTCCACCCGGAGGCGATCGCCTTTACCAGCAGCCCGATCCAGAACTGGGACGGCAGGGTCACAGGCCACATGCGCGCGGCACCCGGCCTGCTCTGACCGTCACATCACGATGACCGGCGCCACCTCGACCGAGCCTGATCCATCGGACACCATCGGACACCCTTTGGCCATCTCGCATGCCGCCTCTGCCGTTTCGGCCCGCACGATGGTGTAGCCCGAGATCGGGTTCGCCCCGCCATCCTCCGCCACACCATGTGCGGTGACAGTCATCGACCGGCCCACCGGGTTACCGCCGTTCACCACGTTTTCGCCCATGGCCTCAAACCAAGCGCCCCACGCCGCCATGGCCTTCGCGCCTTCTTCCTGCGTCTCGGGGATCGTGCCCCCGTGATAGGCAAAAATGAACTCCGGCATCGCGCCCTCCCTCCCTGTTGGCTGAGGTCAGGGTAGCACGATTCGCCGATCCCCCTTCACCTTGCCGGCGAAACGCCGGGGGTGACGCCGCAGGGCGAGGGGGCTGGCCCCCTCAGGGTGCTACAAATTCATCCCGCGCATAGCCCTGCAGATAAAGCAGTGCTGTCAGGTCACCAAAGTTCACCCGCACATCGCACTGCGCGGCCACGGCGGGCTTGGCATGCAGCGCCACGCCCATCCCGGCGCGGCCCAGCATACCCAGATCATTCGCGCCATCGCCAACGGCCAATACATCCGCCTGGGAAATCCCAAGCCGCGCCGTGATCTCAGCCAGCGCATCGACCTTGGCCTGCTGCCCCAGGATCGGAAAGCCAACCGCGCCGGTCAGCACATCATCCTCGACCAACAGCGTATTCGCCCGGTTTTCGTCAAATCCCAACTGCGCCGCCACCGCACCGGTGAACGCCGTGAACCCGCCCGATACCAGCGCCGCATAAGCGCCTTGCGCCTTCATCGTCGCCAGCAAGACAGCCCCACCCGGCATGTAGCTGATCCGTTCCGCCAACACCTGGGCGATCACTGCTTCGGGCAGGCCCTTCAGCAACCCCACCCGCTCGCGGATCGCCGATTCGAAATCCAGCTCACCATTCATGGCCCGCGCGGTGATGTCCTTGACCCGGTCGCCCACGCCCGCCACGTCTGCCAATTCGTCAATACATTCCTGCTGGATCATGGTGCTGTCCATATCTGCCAGCAGCATCTTCTTGCGCCGCCCGGCCTCGGGCAACACGACCAGATCCACGCCCATTCCCTGTACGTCCGCCCACACATCCCAGCGGTTGTCCGGTACCTCCGGCAGCGCGAATTCCGCTGCCTCATCCACCGCCAGCCACTGCGCCTCTCCCCCGCCCCAGGCATTGCGCAGGCTTTCCACCAGTGCGGCGTCAAGGGACGGCCGGGCAGGATAGGTCAGAAGGGTACAGACATACATGGGCAAGGTTTCCGAAAGGCGACGGCGATGTCGTAAAATGCGGCTCAGGCGGCGCTATAGCCCCGCATTCCCGGTTGCGCCACCCCGCACGGCCCCGTAAACGCAGCGACGGGACACCCTTCCCCAACGAAGGGCGCATATCTGTAAGGATAACATCAGATGGCTATCACTGCTCCGGTAGCGCGCGACGACGCGCGTAAACCTCAATCGCGGCCGGCAAACCCGCGTTTTTCCTCTGGCCCTTGTGCCAAACCCCCGACATTCACGCTTGATGCCCTTGCCGACGCCCCTTTGGGCCGGTCGCACCGCGCCGCCGAAGGCAAAGCGAAGCTCAAGCAAGCGATCGAAGAGACGCGCGAGATCCTTGGCGTGCCCGCAGACTACAAAATCGGGATCGTGCCAGCCTCCGACACCGGCGCCTATGAGATGGCGATGTGGACGATGCTGGGCGAGCGCCCGGCTGAAATGGTGGCATGGGAAAGCTTTGGCGCAGGCTGGGTCACAGATGCGGTCAAACAGCTCAAGATCGAACACAGTGTCCACACGGCCGATTACGGCGAGATCGTGGATATGGCGGCGCTGAACTACGACCATGACGTCTGCTTTACCTGGAACGGAACGACGTCCGGTGTGCGCATGCCTAATGGCGATGCGATCCCGGCAGACCGCGCGGGCCTGACGCTGTGCGACGCGACCTCGGCCGCGTTTGCGATGGACCTGCCCTGGGACAAGCTCGACGTGACGACCTTCAGTTGGCAGAAGGTGCTGGGCGGCGAAGCGGCCCACGGCATGCTGATCCTCAGCCCCCGCGCTGTGGAACGCCTCGAAACCTATACGCCCGCGTGGCCCTTGCCCAAGATCTTCCGCCTGACCAAGGGCGGCAAGCTGATCGACGGCATCTTTGAAGGGGCAACGATCAACACGCCGTCCATGCTCTGCGTCGAAGATTATCTGCAATCGCTGGCATGGGCGCGCAACGTCGGCGGCCTGCAAGGCTTGATCGCCCGCGCCGATGCCAATGCGCAGGCCGTGGCCGATTTCGTCGCGGCGCATGACTGGATCGAAAACCTCGCCACGGACCCGGCGACGGCGTCCACCACATCCGTCTGCCTCAAGTTCACCGATGACCGCATCACCGACGGTGCGGCCTTTGCCAAGGCCGTGGCCAAGCGTCTGGCCGACGACGGCGTCGCGCTCGACATCGGCGCCTATCGCGACGCCCCTCCGGGGCTGCGCATCTGGTGCGGCGGCACGGTCGAGACGGCAGACATCGAGGCGATGCTCCCCTGGCTCGCCTACGCGTTCGAGGCCGAAATCAACACCTGAACCGTGGCGGGCAAATGGCCCACACCTTTCCCTAATTCGTAGGCAGGCTGTCACGCCCGCCATCCGCAAGGACAATACAATGCCCAAAGTACTCATCTCCGACAAACTCTCTGACGCTGCTGTCCAGATCTTCCGCGACCGCGGCATCGACGTCGATTTCGAACCCGACCTTGGCAAGGACAAGGACAAGCTGGCCGAGGTGATCGGCCAATATGACGGGCTCGCCATCCGCTCAGCGACAAAGGTCACGCCGACGATCCTCAAGCACGCCGACAACCTCAAGGTCATCGGCCGCGCTGGTATTGGTACCGATAACATCGACAAGGACGCCGCCTCGAAGAAAGGTGTGATCGTCATGAACACGCCGTTTGGCAACATGATCACAACCGCCGAACACGCCATCGCCATGATGTTTGCCGTCGCCCGCCAAATCCCGGAGGCGTCGGAATCGACGCATGCCGGCAAGTGGGAAAAGTCCAAGTTCATGGGCACCGAGCTGACCGGCAAGACGCTGGGCGTTATTGGGGCCGGTAACATCGGCGGTATCGTCTGTGACCGGGCGCGCGGGCTCAAGATGAAAGTGCTCGCCTACGACCCGTTCCTCGGTGAGGAAAAGGCCGACAAGATGGGCGTTGAAAAGGTCGAGTTGGACGATCTGCTGCAACGCGCCGACTTTATCACGCTGCACGTTCCCAAGACCGAGCAGACGGCGAACATGCTGACCGCTGAAAAGATCGCGATGACCAAGCCCGGCGTGCGCATCATCAATTGCGCGCGTGGCGGCCTGGTGGACGAGGAATCCTTGGCCGAGGCGCTGAAATCCGGGCATGTGGCCGGTGCGGCCTTTGACGTGTTCGCCGAAGAACCGGCCAAGGAAAACGCCCTGTTCAACCTGCCCAACGTCGTCGTGACACCCCACCTGGGTGCGGCCACCACCGAGGCGCAGGAAAACGTGGCCCTGCAAGTGGCCGAGCAAATGGCCAACTATCTGCTCACCGGGGCGGTCGAAAACGCGCTCAACATGCCGTCGGTCACCGCCGAAGAGGCGAAGGTCATGGGCCCCTGGCTGCAATTGGCGGGTCACCTTGGCAGCTTTACCGGTCAGATGACGGACGAGCCGATCAAGGCGATCAACATTCTATATGACGGTGTGGTGGCTGACATGAACCTTGACGCGCTGAACTGTGGCGTGGTCGCGGGCATCATGAAAAAGGCCAATCCGGACGTGAACATGGTGTCCGCCCCCGTGGTGGCCAAGGAACGTGGCATCCAGATCTCGACCACCAATCAGGACAAGTCGGGCGCCTTCGAAGGCTACATCAAGGTTACCGTCGTCACGGACAAGCGTGAGCGGTCGGTGGCAGGTACGGTGTTCAGCGACGGCAAGCCGCGGTTCATCCAAATCAAGGGCATCAACATCGACGCCGAGATCGGGGCGCATATGCTTTACACCACAAACGAGGACGTGCCGGGTATCATCGGCCTTTTGGGCAACACGATGGGCCATAACGGGGTGAACATCGCGAACTTTACCCTCGGGCGTGCCGAGGTTGGCGGGGAGGCGATCGCCCTGCTCTATGTCGACAACCCCATTCCGGGCGATGTGCTCAAAACGCTGGAAGGTACGGGGCAGTTTACGCAGGTGAAACCGCTCGCGTTTGATGTCGCGTAACGTACGACGAGCAAAACCGCCCATCCAACGCACATGAGCGCACGCGCCTACATCCTGTGCACAGCACCCCGCAGCGGCAGCACGATGCTGTGCGGGATGCTGGCCGCCACAGGCGTCACGGGCGCACCGCAAAGCTTTTTTCACCGACCCGATCCGACCAGCTGGGCGCGTGGACTCGACCTGCCCGAAGGCGCGACGCTGGATCAGATCCTGCGCGCCGTGCGTGCCACGGCGACCGATGGCCTTACCGGTATTCGCCTGCAGCAGCACAGCTTTGCCTTTCTCATGAACGCGCTGGCTGAATACGGCGCATCGGACCCGGCGCGGATCGCGGCAGCGTTTGGGCCCACTCGGTACGTCTGGCTGCGCAGACAGGATACGGTGGCCCAGGCCATATCCTTGTTGCGCGCGGAACAGACCGGGCTCTGGCATCGCAATGCGGACGGGTCCGCGCGCGAAGAGCTCGATCCAACCCGGGACGACGGGTATGACGCACAGATCATCACTGACCAAATCGCAGCCTTCGACGTAGCCAATCGCGCCTGGCGCGACTGGTTTGCCGCGCACCGGATCACACCACATTCCCTGACCTATGAGGCGTTGGTCGCCGACCCACAGACAAGCCTCGCCGGGGTTCTGAGGTATCTCGGCATCGCATCCAAGCGTTCCGAAGATATCGCGCAGCGCACCTCTGTCCCGACCAAAAAGCTGGCAGACGCCACCAGCGACACTTGGTCTGCGCGATACCATGCCGACGTCCTCGCCAAACGCAGCGAATCCCCCTAAGGCTGACCACCAGCTGCTGTGTTTTCGTTTCGAGTGAATTTTGAATGCCCCATCCCATCTACGCCATTGGCGATGTCCACGGCCACAAGGGTCAGTTGGATCGTGTCCTGCACCTGATCGAAACCGACGGGGGTGTCGACGCGCATATCGTATTTCTCGGTGATTACGCCGACCGTGGGCCCGACAGCCGCGCGGTTCTCGACACGTTGGTCGAAGGCAAGGCGCAGGGGCGCAACTGGACCTTTCTCAAGGGCAACCACGACCGCATGTTCGAATGGTTCATGGAGGTGCCGCCGCGGCATGACCCCTACATGATGGTCTCGCTTTATTGGCTGCACGAGCGGCTGGGCGGCGACACGACGCTGGCCTCCTATGGCGTGGATGCCGACGCGGAGCGGCGGGAGAAGGATGTGCATGCCGACGCACTTGCCGCCGTGCCGCAATCACATGTGGATTTCCTGCGTGGCCTGCAACTGACCTTTGAGACGGAAGACCTGTTCTTTGCCCATGCAGGCATCCGCCCCGGTGTTCCCCTGGCACAACAGGACGAGGAAGACCTGCTGTGGATCAGGCAGGAATTTCATCACTACGGCAAGCCGCACCCCAAACTGATCGTGCATGGCCACACGCCCGTCCGCGAGGCGACGCATTACGGCAATCGAGTGAACCTCGACACCGCGGCGGGCTACGGTCAGCCGCTGACAGCAGCCGTGTTCGAGGGGGAGCGTGTTTGGCGGTTGACGGCCAAGGGTCGCGTGCCGATGGAACCGGCCTACGCCTGAGACCAGTCCAGCACGACCTTGCCCGATGATCCCGACTTCATCGCGGCAAACCCGGCCTCGAACTCTGTCGCTGCGAACCGGTGGGTGATCACGCCCGACACATCCAGCCCGTTCTGCAGCATGGCAATCATCTTGTACCAGGTCTCGAAAATCTCGCGGCCGTAGACCCCCTTGATCGTGATCGCCTTGAAGACGATCCGCGACCAATCGACGGGCGCGCGTCCGGGCGGGATGCCCAGCATGGCAATGCGCCCACCCATCGTCATCGCCTCGACCATCTGATCAAAGGCGCGGGCATTGCCCGACATCTCGAGGCCAACGTCAAAGCCTTGGGTCATGCCAAGCGTGTCTATGACCTGTGCCAGATCCTGCTCGGCCACGTTCACCGGCACAACATCGGCCACTTGCGCGGCAAGGCGCAGCCGGTCGGGGTTCACATCCGTGATCACCACATGGCGCGCGCCCACATGACGGGCAACGGCGGCGGCCATGATCCCGATGGGCCCCGCGCCGGTGACCAGCACATCCTCGCCCACCAGATCGAACGACAGCGCGGTGTGGACGGCGTTGCCCAACGGATCCAGGATGGCACCGATGTCGTCGCTGATCTCGTCCGGCAGCGGCACGACGTTGAATGCGGGCAGCCGCAGATATTGGGCAAACGCACCCTGTTCATTCACACCGATGCCCCGCGTTGCGGGGTCGAGGTGAAATTTGCCCGCGCGGCTTTGGCGCGAGGTCTTACCGATCAGGTGGCCCTCGCCGGAACAGCGCTGGCCAAGCGCCAGATCGTGCACATTAGAGCCGATGTCGACAATCTCGCCCGCAAACTCATGACCGATGATCAGCGGTGTCGGCACGGTGGCGGCCGCCCAGTCGTCCCAGTTCCAGATATGAATGTCGGTGCCGCATATCCCGGTCTTGGACACACGGATCAGCACGTCATCGGGGCCGATCTCGGGCACGGGCGCCTGAACCTGCCAGAGGCCCGGCCGCGGGTGCGTCTTCTCAAGCGCGATCATCTGGTTCATGTCATCGCCTCCTGTTCGAAAACGAGCCACGTCCATGTCACGCCGATGGCCTGATTGCCCGCCTGCAGCGATCCGGTATCCGTCTGGCGCAACAGGCTGAGGCCAAGCGACTGGCCCGCAGCGACTGTCGCCGCGACATCAATCGTTGCGGTCGGCCTGTCCGGATGGCCCTGCCCGTGGCGCAGCGACAGCACCAGCCGCCCCCCGGCATGCAGCAGCCCGGCAAGACGCGTCAGCGCCGCCCTTCTGTCGCTGGGGGCGATATGCTGCCAGACGCCGTTCACAAGGATCAGGCCGAAACTGCCACGGACCGCTGTCAGGGCAGGCAGCCTGTCCCGCAGAATCGTGGCGGCGGGCACGCGGCGCATCGTCTCGACCACGAAGGCGGCGACGGGATCCACGGCGGTGACCGTATGGCCAAGGGCGGTGCACCACTCTGCGTCGCGCCCATTGCCTGCACCGACGTCCAGGACCGGCACGGGCGTCGTTGGGATCAGGTCGCGCACGCCGGCATAGATCGTGTCGGAGGCGACCGTGTCATATTGCGCGATCAGCGCCGGTGCATGGCTGGTGTAGCCGTCAATCGCCTGGGCTGTGAGGCTCATGAGATCACGCCCAGCGACCGGCCCGCGGTGGCAAAGGCGGCAAGGCCGCGGTCCAGATCGGCGCGTGTCAGAGCCGCATTCATCTGCGTGCGAATGCGCGCCTGCCCCTTGGGCACGACCGGGTAGAAAAAGCCTGAGACATACACCCCTTCGTCCAAGAGGCGCGTCGCCATGTCCTGTGCCAGCTGCGCCTCGCCCAGCATGACGGGGATGATCGGATGCTCGCCTAGCAGCAGGTCGAAGCCCAGATCGGTCAGCCCCTTGCGCCAGTATGCGGCGTTTTCGAACAGCTGCCCGCGCAGGGCATCGCCTTCCTCCACCAGCCGGATCGCTTCGATGCCTGCCGCCACGATCGCGGGCGGAAGGGAGTTGGAAAACAGGTAAGGCCGCGCCCGCTGGCGCAGCAGGTCGATCACGGGTTGCGGACCCGCGATATAGCCGCCGATGGCGCCACCCAACGCCTTGCCCAACGTACCTGTCAGGATATCCACATCGACATCAAAATGCGCGGGCGTCCCTTCGCCCTTTGGGCCCATGAAACCCGTGGCATGGCAATCATCGACCATGATCAGCGCGTCATAGCACCGTGCCAGCGCAGTGATTTCGGGCAGTTTGGCTAGGTAGCCGTCCATGGAAAACACGCCGTCGGTGGCGATCATGATGTGGCGTGCACCAGCCGCGCGCGCTGCTTTCAATTGCGCCTCAAGATCGTCCATGTCCGAGTTAGCGTATCGATACCGCTTGGCCTTGCAAAGCCGGATGCCGTCGATGATCGACGCATGGTTGAGCGCATCCGAGACAATGGCATCCTCGGGCCCGAGCAGTGGCTCGAAGAGCCCACCATTGGCATCAAAGCACGCCGCGAACAGGATCGCGTCATCCTTGTCGAGAAAGGTGGCCAGCCGTCGTTCCAGATCGCGGTGCAGGTCCTGCGTCCCGCAGATGAACCGAACCGACGCCATGCCAAAGCCGTTGCTGTCCATCGCTTGCTGTGCGGCACGCGTCAGCGCGGGGTTGTCGGCCAAGCCAAGATAGTTGTTGGCGCAGAGGTTCAGCACCTCCCGTTCGCCCACCATCGTTCGCGCGCCTTGGGGCGACGTGATCTCGCGTTCACGTTTGGTCATCCCGTCCGCTTCGATCTGGGCAAGCGTGTCGGTGACATGGGCGAGAAACGCATGGGTCATGGGGATGCTCCTTTGTCTAAGCATCTAACATGCCGGATGCGATTCCGAAATAGAGGATTTCACAATACCGGACAATAATCCGTTACAGCGGATGCTAGGCGTCGTGAACGATCAAAAACACCCGGCTTGCCCGGTCCGCGATGATGGTATGCGGCACGTCGGCTGCATAGCGCAGCGTATCGCCCTGATGCGCGGTGTCTTTGGCCCCGCCACTGGTCACAGCGACGTGGCCTTCGATCACGGTCAACTGCTCGCGCGCGCCACGGCGATGCGGCTGGCTGTCGAGCAGGCCGCCTTCGGTCAGCCGCAGCTCATAGACCTCGTGCCGCCCGGCATCTTCGGGGGCAGAGAGGATGCGGATCGTACACCCCGTGCCACGGTTGTCGATGCTTGGCACATCGTTGGCGCGCAGAACGTCGATCGCGTCACCACCGCTTTCCTCGAGCAAGCCCGCGAAATCCACCTGCAAGGCCCGCGTCAGGTTCCACAGGGTCGCGATCGTCGGCGACGACTCGCCCCGCTCGATCTGACTGACCATCGACCGGCTCACGCCCGACAGTTTCGCCACGGCGTCCAGGTTCAGGCCTTGCGCTTGGCGCGCCTCGCGCAGCCGTGTCGGCAGAAGGGCGAGTATGGCATCGTTATCATCCGTCATAACGGAACGGTGTACGTGCCGTCGCGTCCGCGTCAAGGGTGAAGGGCTGACACTGCCCTGCACACAAGGCATGGTGCTGCCAAAGGAGACATCCATGACCCAAGACATCGTTATCCTCGGCGGCGCGCGCACGGCCATCGGCACGTTTGGCGGATCGCTGGCCGCAACACCGCCCATCGACCTTGCCACCACAGCCGCCAAAGCGGCGCTGGATCGGTCAGGGGTCGAAGGCGGGCAGATTGGCCATGTGGCCTTTGGCCATGTCATAAACACCGAACCGCGGGACATGTATCTGAGCCGTGTGGCGGCGATGGCGGCCGGCGTGCCTGACACGACGCCAGCCATGAACGTGAACCGGCTGTGCGGGTCCGGCGTGCAGGCCATCGTGTCGGTCATTCAGTCCCTGATGCTGGGCGATGCGGACTTTGGCCTGGCCGGTGGTGCCGAAAACATGTCGCGCAGCCCGTTCATTGTCCCCAACCAGCGCTGGGGGCAGAAAATGGGCGACGTCAAGACACTCGACATGATGCTGGGCGCGCTGAACTGTCCGTTTGGCACGGGGCATATGGGGGTGACGGCGGAGAACGTGGCCGCCGAGCACCAGATCACGCGCGAAAAGCAAGACGCCTTTGCCCTGCAAAGTCAGGAGCGCGCGGCGCATGCCATCGCAGACGGCCGCTTTGCCAGCCAGATCGCACCGGTAGAGGTGCGGGTAAAGCGGGAAACGGTCCCGTTCGAGGTGGATGAACACCCCAAGGTCACGTCGATGGAGGCGCTGGGCGGCCTGCGCCCGGTGTTCCAGAAGGACGGCAGCGTGACGGCTGGCAACGCATCCGGCATCAATGACGGGGCGGGGGCCGTGTTGCTGGCCACGGCGGACGCGGCAGAGAAGGCGGGGCTGAAACCACGCGCGCGCGTGCTGGGCTATGCCCATGCAGGCGTGCGGCCCGAGGTGATGGGGATCGGACCCATTCCGGCGGTGCGCAATCTGCTGGACCGGACGGGGCTGTCACCCGAGGATTTCGACATCGTCGAGTCGAACGAGGCGTTTGCGGCACAGGCACTCGCGGTATCCAAGGACCTCGGCTTTGATCCCGCCAAAGTGAACCCAAACGGTGGCGCCATTGCACTGGGCCATCCCGTGGGGGCCACGGGTGCGATCATCACGGTGAAAGCGCTGTATGAACTGGAGCGCATCGGTGGCTCCAAGGCGTTGATCACCATGTGCATCGGCGGCGGTCAGGGCATTGCGCTGGCGATTGAGCGGGAGGAATGAAGCTATTTTTTGATAGGTCCGGATTGCGGACGGAGCGGACCTCTGGCTTACGAGGACGAATGGCCGCTGTTGATAATCCCAATCAGACAATTGGTTGCCAACTGCGTGTCACATGACAATCATTAACCTTCTGTTATGCTGTCATAATGACATCTGTTACAGACACACACAGCCTGACTTGACAGGTTTCCCCCGACTTGCTGGGGATCGTCAATCAGGCAGGGGTTTTCGTGCAAACCAATCCGGCCTGGCAGGCTGTTCTCGGCTGGTCTGATGCCGAAATCAGAAGCATGGTCTTCACCGACTTTCTTCACCTGGACGATATAGATCGTACGCTGGCGCTGTTCTCCACCATGAAAGAAGGCAAACCTGCCCTGTACTTTGAGAACCGATACAGATGCAAGGATGGCGACTACCGATGGCTGTCATGGGTGGCCGTGCCTGAAGGGGAGATCTTCGTTTGCAGTGCGCGGGACGTCACGCTGGACAAAGAGAACGCACGCGCTCTGCAATCCTCCGAAGATGAAGCCCTCTTGCGAGAGCAGTTCATTGCCATCTTAGGACACGACCTGCGCAATCCTCTCGCAGCGATCGGGTCGGCTGTCCGCATAGCATCACGCCAACCTAACGATGAAAAAGTCGCGGCGATGCTTGCAGCCATAAACGGAAGCGCAGAACGGATGGCGAATTTGATCGACAGCACCATGGACTTTGCGCGGGCCCGCCTTGGCGGTGGTATCCCTGTCGACCTGAAACGGGTGGAAAATCTAAATGATGGTTTCGAGAATGTGGTCGATGAAATACGTCTCACCCATCCCGACCGGCATATTCAAAAGTCGTTGAAATTTGAGACTGCATTGGTCTGTGATCCCGCACGATTGGATCAGCTTCTCTCGAATTTGGTCGCCAACGCAGTGACCCATGGTTCAAGAAACAAACCGATTACCGTCGCCACATATGAAGAGAACGGTCATTTTGTATTGTCCGTAGAGAATTCCGGAAAGCGGATTCCCAAGGACGCTCTTTCAAACCTATTCGAGCCATTTGTGCGCGCGGACAAAAGCGACTCCCTTCAAGGCCTAGGTCTTGGGCTTTATATCGCGGATCAGATCGCGAAAGCTCATTGTGGAAAAATCGCGGCGACATCGGATGCAACGGGCACAGTGTTCCGACTGGATATCCCGCTGGAGCAAGATAGCTAGCCCATGTGCATCTCGCGGCCGTTGGCCCGGTGCTGCTCGCGCATGGCAGCCATTACTCCGAGGGCGAAAAAAATGCCTTTCTGACAATGCCGACAGACTGTCGCACATGACGCGCCATTTCTTCATCCGTCAAAGGCGCGCGCAGGCCCAAGGAAGCGCGATGCTGCTCGCCCCCGCTCCAAAGGGCAAACAGCGCGCTCGCGGCCTCTTGGGCCCGATCCCCTAGGTCTGGCCTAAGCAAATCCGCGATCATCTTCATCCCGCGCGCGGGACCGGATCGAAAGTAGGTTTGCGGAAGGTTCGGCTGATCACGCGCGCGCGCTGAGACGAGATGTTCAAGTTCGTGTGCATCGTGCCTGCGGAGCAGTGCCATGAGATATAAGCCGAAGTCGGTCAGGCGCGTCTCCGGCGGTCCTTCCGAGATCGGATGGGCCGACAAAGCGCGGTTGATTGCCCGCGCCTCCGTCTCCACCACCGCTTCGAGCAGCGCCGACAGCGTGCCGAAATGACCGTAGACTGTGACTTTCGATACGCCCGCCTCCCGCGCGATGGCCTCGACCGATGTGCCATCAAATCCGTCGCGTAGGAACAACGCGCGAGCGGCGCGCAGGATGCGGTGTCGCCTTTCCGGGTCCTTGGGGCGCCCCGCTGGTTTTTCGTCACGCATGTGATCTTCTTTCTTGAACGATGGCGTTCACGTATTATCTGAACGCTTACGTTCAATATAGGAGACCACCCGTGTCGGACATTCAAGATACAAAGTCGCAGGCCCCTGCCCCGATCCGCATCGGCATCATCGGGGGTGGTCCCGCGGGTTTGACGATGGCGCTCGCGCTCGAGGCATATATCGACACATCAAATGTCGAGATCGTGCTATTCGACAAAAACCAGTCCGTCATCGACTATCCAGGTGTCGAATACGGGATCCAGGCGCGGGCGTGTCGTGCGCTCGACAGGATTGGCGTGAAGGAGCGGGCATTGCGGCGTGGGGTCCGCGCGCACCGGATCGAATTCTACAACTCACGACTCGAAAAGACGTTTCGCAGCATCCAGAGCGACCCCGACAATACGCGCTGCGTTGTCCGGCAAGAGTTCTTAACCGATCTGGCCGACCTGGTGGCGCGCACGCAGATTTGTATGCAGCACAAGGTCATCGAGGTTGTCGCAGCATCAGAGCATAGCGCCTGCCTGCGGATCGAGAGGCAAGACGGTCAGGTCATCGAAGAGGCGTTCGATGCCGTCATCGCCTGCGACGGCTCCTTCTCGACCGTGCGGCGGCAGTTCTTTCCGGGCAGTGCGGAAAAGACCGATCAGGGGTTTTCCTGCATCTACATGCTGCTTGACCCCAGCGATCCCACGAGGGCGGATGAACGCTATCTGCACCTTGCCAATGGCGGGACGAGCCAGCTGATCATGGGCCGCAATTCGACGCTGACGCTGTTTCCCCTGGGCGACAATCGCTTGGCCTATGGCATTGGCTTCGACCATGCGACCAAGGCGCGCCTTTGGGCGGATCAGGGCCTGGCGGCCGAGACGAACTGGCAGAATGTTCCGGCGGAGAAGCGCGAGGCCATTGCCCGCGCCCTGACCAAAGACGCCTGCCCCCATGACAGCCTTTATGCCGATGCGCTGTCCCATGTGGAGGATTGGGAGAGTTACAAGATCTACCTGTGGAAGATGGAGGATACCGACGCGCTGGAAGACCCCTTCGTCGCCGATGTGAATGCGGTCCTGATTGGCGACGCGGCCCACGCGCTGATGCCGACCATCGGGATGGGGGCGAGCCTGGCGATTGAAGACGCGGAGCGGCTGGCCCGGCGCATTGCGGATTTCGTGACTGAGGCGCCCACGGCGCAGGCCTTCCGAACGGACTTCGGGGCGCGGATCGCCAAACCCTATGCCGAGGCGCGTACCCCGGTATGGACAGACCTCATCCGGCGCGCCCGGCTTGCCGCCAAGGAGAACTTCATCAACCAAGGCGCGCGCAAGCGCTTTGCCATCGCGCCCGCCATCCCAAACGACACGCTGTCGCGGATCGTGGGCACCGCCGAGCACATCATGCGGCGCGTCGGCGTTTGATGCCCTGAAACCAGGTCAGTGCAGATTGTTCGGATGCGCGAGATATGGTGCATATAAAGGCTGGCTCTCAAAGGGTCACCGACACAAAACACGGGTGTTCTCCCCAGAAAGCCTACAAACGGCCCATTCCGGACATTGACCCGTCCACCGTCATGCTGCGAGTGCAACCCGCATAGCGGACCTTGGTCGGGATTGCAGCAATCCAGGATGTCAGATGACCGCAGCGTGGGACCGAGCTGCCTTCTGATTTCTACGCCTTAACGTCCGCTTCACGCCCTTCTAAGCAATGATAACCTCCGTTGCTAGCGACTTTCTGAGGTTCCATGTGTCAGAAAATCGTTGTTCTACTTGGGGCTAAGAGAAGCCACTAGAGCCGGTAAAAACTGGCCCGCGCGCAAATCGCTGCCACTAAAATTGCCCCGGCCATCCGAGCAAGTGAGCCAGATACTCCAATAATTCCGGGCATTCCGGCTGCCGCCGCGCCTACAAGCATCTGCAAGGCACCAAGCACAGATGATGCCAAACCACCTTCGCCACCTTTCGGGCCGAGCGCGCGCACGGTGGATATTGGCACGACGAGCCCAAGCCCAAGTGTCACGCAGAATAAGCTGGTGATCGTGAGCTATAGGGGCGGCAGTCCGATGAGCGCCAGCATGGTGGCGCCCAAGGCCGCAAGTGCATACACTGTGAGGCCGAGGGATAGTGTTCGGCGCTCTCCGATTTTGTCAGCCAGCACGCCGCCCGCGCCTGCAGCTATGACGAAGCCAAACGCGATCGCAGCGAAGGCGAGTGCAAATTCGGTGGGTGATAAGCCGTACATGTTCGCAAAGACAAAGGGGGCTGCAACGATCAGGATCGCAAAAGCAGCAAAGCCAAACGCACTGGCAAGCGCTGGTGATAGAAAGACCGGATCGCGTAGCATTTTTCCTGCATGCATGATGATTGCCGATGGCGAAGCACGCCGGAGTTCCTTGGCGCTTTCCGGTAAATACAGAAGCGTCGCGACAAGGGCTGCGACGCCAACAACCGCCATCATTGCAAAGATGCCCCGCCATTCTGTCAGCAATAACAAACCACTACCTGCGAGAGGTGCGAGCAATGGCGACGCCGCTGTGATGATCATGATCACGCCCATGAGCTTGGCCTCCGCAGACCCTTCAAAAAGGTCGGTAACAACAGCGCGCGGCACCACCATGAGCGCAACAGCGCCGATGGCTTGCAGCAGGCGCAAAAGGACCAAGATTGTTAGGCCGGGCGCAATCACACATCCAATGCTCGCTATAACAAACAACCCTGAACCAGCGAGCAAAACAGGTCGCCGTCCAAATCGATCTGACAGCGGCCCCCAGATCAGCTGCGCGAAGCCAAAGCCGATGAAATACACAATCAGCGTCAGTTGCACACCTGCGGCGTCAGCGCCGAGCGAGGCCTCCATCTGAGGCAGGGCGGGAAGGTAAAGGTCGTGGCGAGCGGGCCAAGCGCGGTCAGCAGCCCGAGGACGAGCGCAATTTTCCAAATTGCAAGTTTGCCCGAACTCATGCCGAGACCTCACGGCCCCAGACAAGAAACGGCATCGCATCGCGCGCCATCTTTTCCACGCGGTCAACCACGTCGCTGGACGTAAACGCTATTTTCGGTAGCGGTTCAGAAACGAGGAGGGATTTCAGCTTGATCGCGTCCGCATGACGATGGTCGTCAAAGTCTTCAAAACCGCGGGGCATTGATTTGAGGCTATTGTCGTCGGCGAATCCACGCCCGGAATCTGACAGCGCTTTGCGGACCTTATCGAACGTCTCGGCCTGATCGACCATCGCCCGCCGAAAAGGTTTGAGCGCTTTTGGAGGCAGCATGTGCCAACCTGTTCCGGTAAATCCGCCATTCGCATCCATATGGAAGTAAAGAACGCCGCCGCCCTCTTGCTTGGTGCCCGAAGGCGTCAGTAAGGCGGCAATGGAGGTCTTGTAGGGCGATTTATCCTCGCTGAAGCGCAAATCCCGGTTCATGCGGAACTTTGTCTTCGGGTTGCCACGTAGCGGGACCTCGGCATCGCTGAGCCGGTCCGTCAGTGCCTCCAGAAGATCGAGGAACGGGTCTTCGACATACGTCTTGAAGTCAGGCTTGTGGGCTTGAAACCACTCCTTGTTGTTATTCTCGGTGAGCTCTTCGAAAAACTCGAAACTCTTTTCCGTGAATCCGTGTCCTGCCATGTCTTTACTCCAATGTTGGTCGTGGGCGGCACCGGGGGCGGTGCCGCCTCTAGGTCAGGCTGCTTTCGGCAGGTCGTCTGCGGACAGGAGCTCGGCCTCCAGGCGCGCCATCATCGAAAACGCATCTTCGTTGCTGATCTGCCCGTCCTCAGGCGCGCCGCCTGATTGCAGGGTTTCGACATCATCCTCGAGGCCAAGCGCCTTGGCCTGCGCCACAAAGGCCTGAAAGCCGGAATGCGGATAGTGCGCGACATTTCTTACCTTGGCGATGATCATGGCATCGCGGATGCGGTCGTCTGCATAGTCCAGATCGACCGTCTGCTCTTTCCCCTCGACGCCCAAAGCGGTGAGCGCCTTGTTCTGGTGGTCTTTGTCGGGGGTGACGCCGTGGCGCGTCAAGATGGTGTCGAAGATCCCAAGGGCATGGTGCATGGACCCGATCGCCCCCTCCATCATCTTCTTGAGGTCGGGGTGCGTCGCCGCCGCCTGCATCGCTTTCATGCCCTCCATCGACTTCTGGCAGCCGTTGTTCATATCCTGGATGCCGAAAAGGTAGGCTTCTTTGAGGGTGTTGATTTTCATCGCGTGCTCCTACGCTTGGGTGCAAGGGCCGAGCGCGTCGGCCTTCGCTTCGGTCAACTAACCGATCGGTCAGGTAGTTCCATCTCGAGGGGGAGCAAGGGAAAGAATGCCCGGCACAGCAAAAAAGGACATGTCGTCGCTCAAGGGCTCTGCGCGTCGTCGCGAGATCGCCCTGATTGCTTTGGAGCTGTTCACGTCGCAAGGCTATGCTGGCACGTCGATGGCCGATGTTGCCCGCAAGATCGGCACCACGAAGGGCGCGCTCTATCACCACTTTGCGACCAAGGAAGAGCTTTTCGTGTCGGCCCTCGCGATGGATACGTCTGAACCTCTGGAGGCCATCGAACGCCTCGCGGCGCAACCGGGCGACCCGGCAGAGCGCTGGCGCGCGGCCTTGGGCCATGCCCACGACGCGGTCTTCAAAGGGGCCATGGGGCACATGTTGCCGGTTCTTGCGCAAACCGGCAACCAGATCCCCACGGTGGCGCGCGATTACCACCAACAGGTTATCTCGCGATTTCGCGCCGGGCTGCGCCGCATCTATTCCGATGCCGAAAGGACGCCGGGATATCGTACCCTAAATGCCCAGGATATCGACCAAATCGTCTTTGGGCCGCTTTTGGCGAATGCCCTTACCCAAAGTCTGATGGCAAACGCGGGCGAACTGCAACACGCAAATCTTCGGCACACAGACCGAACGAGTTTCATTGAAATGATCGAGCGACTGACTCGTTCAGACGCGATGTAGCGCCTTGAATTGGGGGGACGCATATCGTCTCCAGCGTGTCAAAAGCGGGCATTGATGCGACGCGCAGCATCCGTCACTTTGGGCTCACAACCGCCATTCACCATCGCCACCGGAAACCGTTCGAACTTCAGGTCAAGGCCTCGATGACGACAGTCGCAATTGCGCCAAACATACTGCCCAGAACAAGGGCCAGTATGATCCAGCGCCAGAACCCGCGGCGTTTCGGTTGGGCCGGGTTGGCTTGGGCGATCAGGGCTTGTTCGACCAGTTGCGGCAAGCGGGGGCCAAAGCGGGTCAGGACGCGCGCGGTTTTGGACAAATCGCTGAAGATGGCGCGGGGGCCGATGCTTTTCTCGATGTAGTTCGTGACCACTGGTGCCGCGACCTGCCAGATGTTGATATTGGGGTTGAGCGAGCGGGCCACGCCCTCGACCACCACCATGGTGCGCTGCAGCAGGATCAGCTCGGTCCGGGTTTCCATGCCAAAGCGTTCGGTGACCTCGAAGAGATAGGCCAGCAACCGGCCCATGGAGATCTTGGAGGCGTCCATGCCAAAGATCGGCTCACCCACTGCGCGCAGGGCGCGGGCAAATTCGTCGACATCGCGGTCGGCGGGGACATAACCCGCCTCGAAATGCACCTCTGCCACGCGTTTGAAATCCTTGCGGATGAAACCATAGAGGATCTCGGCATAGACGCGGCGGGTATATTCATCGATATGCCCCATGATCCCGAAGTCGTAGGCGATGATATCCCCGTTGGGCGCGACCTTGAGGTTGCCCTGGTGCATGTCGGCGTGAAAGTATCCGTCACGCAGGGCGTGCAGCAGAAACAGGCGCAGCACACGCTCGCTGAGCTCGCGACGGTCGTGGCCTGCGCCGTCGATGGCATCGTTGTCGCCCATGGGCACACCATCGGCCCAGCCCAGCGTCATGACCCGGCGGGCGGAATAATCCCAGCGCATCTGCGGCAGGACGAACCCTTGGTCATTCTTGGTGTTCGCGGCGAATTCACCGGCGGCGGAGGATTCGAGCCTCAGATCCAACTCGCCCTGCACGACGCTGTCGAAATGCGTGATCACGTCCGTGGGGCGCAGGCGACGGGCACCGGGGGCAAAGATCTCGACGAACTTGGCTGCGAAGTAAAAGGCATCGACGTCGCGGGAGAACGCGCGCTCGACGCCCGGGCGCAGCACCTTGACCGCGACCTCTTCGCCCGTCTCGGCCAATCGGGCCTTGTGCACCTGCGCGATGGAGGCGGCGGCGACCGGTTCGCTGAACTCGGAAAAGAGGGTGTCTATGGGCGCACCCAATTCCTTTTCCACCTCGGCCTTGGCCTCTTCGATCGAGAAGGGCGGCAAGCGGTCCTGCAGGACGCGCAGCTGGGCGGCCACTTCGGGGCCGACAACGTCGGGGCGGGTGGACAGGACCTGACCGAACTTGATGTAGGCCGGGCCCAGCGCTTGCAAGGCGCGTGTGGCGGGCGGCATATTGGGATCGCCTCTTTCGCCCAGCCAGGCAAAGGGTTTTGCCAGAACCTTGGCGACAAATCGCAAGGGTTTGGGCGCGTCGAACGCATCCAGGATTAGGTTCATCGCACCTGTCCGTTCAAACGTCGCGCCCGTACGGATCAGGCGAAAGATGTTGTGCGGGCCGCGCATGGGTTCAGATTTTCCAACCTGAATGCAGGCAGGCGATCCCCATGCTTAGATTGCGGTACTTGGCATTCCCAAAGCCTGCCGCGCGCACCATATTCAGGAACGTTTGCTGATCGGGAAACTTGCGGATGCTTTCCACCAGATACTGGTAGCTGTCGCGGTCGCCGGCAATGCCCTGGCCCATGCGCGGGATGACGTTGAAGCTGTAGAGATCGTAGAGCTTTTGCAGGCCGTCATTTGGCAACTGGCTGAACTCGAGCACCATGAGCCGCCCGCCGGGTTTGAGCACCCGGTATGCCTCGGTCAGCGCGTCTTGGGGGCGGGTGACGTTCCGGATGCCGAAGCTGATCGTGTAGACGTCAAATGTGTTGTCCTCGAACGGCAGCGCCATGGCGTCGCCCACCACCCAGTCGAGGCTGTCCTGCATCGCCTCGGCTTCGGCCCGCTTGCGACCTTCGGTCAGCATCGGCTCTGTCAGGTCCAGCACAGTGGCGTGACCGTGCCCAGCGCGCTTGAGAAAACGGAAAGAGATATCGCCCGTGCCGCCCGCCACATCGAGCAGTTTTTGCCCCGCACGGGATGCGAGCCAGTCCATCATCGCCTCTTTCCAAAGGCGGTGGATCCCCGCGCTCATCACATCGTTCATGACGTCGTAGCGGGACGCGACCGAGCTGAACACACCTTGCACCCGGCCCGCCTTGTCGCCTTCGGGGATGTCGGTAAATCCGAAATGCGTCTTGTTTTCAGGGCTTTCAGTCATGCAAACGGTCCAATTGCGTCGTTATCAGGTCTCATTTGTCCCTAATGACCTGCGGGACAAGCATGAAATCGTCAATCGGCGTAAAGGACGCAGGTCATGATATTCACACTCTTCGCTGTCGCGCTTTTCTGGGTCGCGAGTTGGTTTTTGACAAAACGGCTGCGGGCATTTGTCGGTGGGATGCACGCGCCGCGCGACATCCGCGAGGAACAGACGCTGTTGCAGCGCATCGTCATGGCCGCCTTCGGCGTTCTGTCGCCCGTCGGCAACCCTTCGGAAAACCTTGCCACCATTTTTGCCTTTGGCAGCAAAGATGCGCGCAGCGAAGGGACGGCGACCGTCTTTCGCGCGGCTGCCGGGTGGCGATACGGGTTTCTGCTTGTCAGCCCGGGCATGATGGCGCTGGCTGTCTACATCGAGGGGCAGACAGACCTTGGGGGGCAGACACCCATGGCATTTTACCTGCTCATCCTGGCCGTGTTGATTTACACCGCAATCTATATCTGGCGCTTCCGGCTGTCGATTGACGGGATCGACATGACGTGCACCACCGGTTCGATGATGACCCGCCGCTTTGATCTGACGCAGCTGATCCGGGCCGAGACCACCAAGGACGGCTACAAGCTGTACTTTGCCGATGGGCGCAAGATCGCCATCCCGCGCTTTCTCGAAGGGCACGACCTCTTGCGCGACTTCATGATCGGTCAGCTCGAGGATAACGGACACTGATTGCATGGTCGCCCGGCGCGGCCTATTTCAGGGCGACCTGCCGACCGGAGTTGCCCTTGCCCGAATTGCCCGAAGTTGAAACGGTCCGCCGCGGGTTGACGCCCGCGATGGAGGGGGCGGTGATCGCGCATGCGGACGTGAACCGGCCCGACCTGCGATGGCCCTTTCCGGCGGACATGGCCGCACGGCTGACCGGCGCACGGGTGGAACGCCTACGCAGGCGGTCGAAATACATCCTCGTTGATCTCGACACGGGCGAGACGCTGCTGATCCATCTGGGCATGTCGGGGCGCATGTTGATCTCGGGCGACCCGCTGGGGCAGTTTGTCCATGATCACCCCGCGCCGGAAAAGCATGACCATGTCGTCCTTCACATGGACAACGGCGCGCGCATCACCTTCAACGATCCGCGCCGCTTTGGCGCGATGGACCTGATGGCGACTGCAACCGCTGAACACCACAAGCTGCTTGCGGTGCTGGGGCCCGAACCGCTGGGCAATGATTTCAACGAAGCGCATCTGATCGACGCGTTCCGCGGCAAGAACACGCCCGTCAAATCCGCGCTGCTCGATCAGAGAATCGTCGCAGGCCTCGGCAATATATATGTGTGCGAGGCGCTCTTCCGTTGCGGCATCTCGCCGACGCGCAAGGCCGGGCGCATCGCGGCACGGCGCACGGGCGCCCTTGTCCCCATCATCCGGCAAGTCCTTGCCGAAGCGATCGAGGCGGGTGGCTCATCCTTGCGCGATTTCCGCCAAGCCGATGGCGAGCTCGGATATTTTCAGCATCGGTTCGATGTCTACGGCCGCGAGGGCGAACCCTGCCGCACCGAAGGATGCGCCCGCCACGTGGAACGCATTGTGCAGTCGGGGCGTTCATCGTTCTACTGCAGGTCGTGCCAAACATAGGTTGAATGACATGTCACCCGTGATAAGCACGAAGGTCACATACAACGACAGAAAGCGCATCCATGGCCTACGAGACGATCATCCTCGACGTCGAAGACCACATTGCCAAAATCACCCTCAACAGACCTGACGCGCTCAATGCGCTGAACGACCAGCTGATGCGCGAACTGGCGGACGCCATGGCGGCCTGTCAGGCGGATGGCAAGGTGCGCTGCATCGTGCTGACGGGGTCCGACAAGGCGTTTGCCGCCGGGGCCGACATCGCGATGATGAAGGACAAGAGCTATGTCGAGGTTTTCACCGAAGACCTGTTCGGCCCGGAAACGGATGCCATTGTGCGGGTCCGCAAGCCGGTCATTGCAGCGGTTTCAGGCTATGCCTTGGGGGGTGGGTGCGAGCTGGCGATGATGTGTGATTTCATCATCGCGTCCGATACGGCAAAATTCGGCCAGCCCGAGATCAACCTGGGCGTCATGGCCGGGATCGGCGGTACGCAACGCCTCACTCGTGCGGTGGGCAAGGCCAAGGCGATGGACATGAACCTGACCGGTCGCTTTATGGATGCCGAAGAAGCCGAACGTTCGGGGTTGGTGAGCCGCGTGGTGCCGGGCAAAAAGCTGATGGACGAGGCGATGGGCGCCGCGGAAAAGATCGCGGAAAAATCCATGGTATCGGTCATGGCGGTCAAGGAGGCGGTGAACCGATCCTTCGAGACGCCGCTGCGCGAGGGCCTGTTGTTCGAACGGCGCGTATTCCATTCGCTGTTCGCGACCGAGGACCAGAAGGAAGGCATGGCGGCCTTCCTTGAAAAGCGCGAGGCGCAGTTCCGCGACCGCTAGGTGGCCGCGTAACCGAAGAGCTTCATGGACTCATCGAGCCCCCGCAGTGAATGCGCACCCAGCGGCGTTGCGTCCGCGGCACAGGTTTCGGCAAAGTCACCCGTCGCGATCACTGTGCTGTCGAGCGCGCGGGTCAGCGCCTCGCAACGGCAGACCACCGCGACGGCGAGGCCCGTTGCCGTGTAATCCAGCCGTTCCCGCGTACCCACATTGCCGTAGACGACCTGCCCCACGTGCAGCGCCACGCCGAACGTGGGGCAGGTTTCGCACCGTTCTGCACGGGCGATCGCGTCGCGCGCCGACGACAGGGCGGCGTTGCACATCGCGTCGACGGGACGCATGTCGGCGTCGATCGGAAAGATCGCCAGCACCCCGTCGCCCACGAATTTCAGCACCTCGCCACCGTGATCCTGCACCGCGCCCGCCACGCAATCGAAATACTGGTTGATGGCGGCGAAGTAGGCGTCCTGATCCAGCTCTTGCGACAAGGCGGTCGAGCCGCGCATATCGCTGTAGAACAGCACGCAGTCGATGGTTTCGCCCATGCCGCGGGCGCTTTGCCCGCTCAGCACTTTTTGCCCCGTGCCGGGACCGAGGTAGGTTTCCAGCAGAACCCGCGCCAGATACGCCTCCGTCGATAGACGCGCATGGATAAAAAGCGGCTTGAGGATCCGTTCGAACCCGCTGATTTCGGCATCCGTAAAACCCGTCAGACGTTTGGTGCAGATCGACACCGCGCTGCAAAGCGCGTGCGCTTCGAACGGGTTGGTGCCGTCGACCGTCAACATGTGCGGCCAGGCGGCGTAGTCGGTGATGCCATCGGCGGCAAGCGTCGCGAACACGGGATACTGGTTGCGTTCGCCCGCGTCGGTCAGGTTCGCCCGGATATGGTCCACCCGGCGCGTCGCCAGAGTGCCGAACGGCGTTGTCGCCCCCTTGATGGAGAGCGTGGTCTGTTCACGGGGGATCGTACTGACATCGACACGGTTGGTGGCGGCGGACCATGTCAGGTCATATGCGCCGATGGCCGGGTGCAGCATCGTCCGGCCAATCACAAAGCGGGACAAGGGCATGCCCAGCTTGATCAGCCGATCCACGAGATGTGCGACCGTGTCCTGAAGGTCAGCGCCATCCAGCGACTGGTCGGTCAGCCAGTCGGCGATCTTGTCGAAAACATCGGGCATGCAAAATCCTTGGATCAATGCCCGGATCATCGCGATTGCGGTGCATGGATCAAGGGGGGTTCGCGCAGCAGTCCGGTGTCAGGTCTGGTTTGCGCCGCGCATCTGCCGAACCTGGGCGCGGATCTTGCGCCAATCTGCGGCGATGGTTTGCTTGCCTTCCTGGGCTGCGATGCGTTCGCGTTGCGCAGCCTCGGCTTCGGCCTTGTCACCATGCGTGCGGTAGAGGGCGCGGGCATGTTGGGAAATGGCCATGGGTTGCATCATGTCATCCTCCGTTTTGTGCGTGCGTGTGGGCCAGTATAGCACAGTCGGGACAGGCTTGCTTTGGCTCGGCGCTGCATCGCTGAGCCCGGCGTTGACTTGCCCCGAGAATCCGCCTATCCGCTCGGTTTCTGTAACTACCGCACCAATAGATTGGGACGAGATAATCATGGCAAATTCGCCTCAGGCCAAAAAGCGGGCCCGTCAAAACGAAAAACGCTTTCAAGTGAACAAGGCGCGTCGCTCGCGCATCCGCACCTACCTGCGCAAGGTCGAAGAGGCGATTGCCTCGGGCGACAAGGCCGCAGCCAACGACGCGCTCAAGGCCGCTCAGCCCGAGCTGATGCGCGGCGTGAGCCGGGGTGTGTACCACAAGAACACCGTGTCGCGCAAAATGTCGCGGCTCTCGGCGCGGGTCAAAGCGCTGGGCTGATTCCCTCATGACGAGACTGTGAAAAGCGCGGCAGGAATGCTGCGCTTTTTTAGTTTTTGCCATGAAAACAAGGGGCGCGGCGATTCTGTCAAAAAAAAGACAGAGTCAATAATCAAGTTCTGTGGACGGCCCGCGCGCGAACTTGCTACCACCGTCCGTGCGACACGAGTCGCCTTGGGGGGACAGGCCAACCGCTAGAGCATCGACGCTTTGCAGCAGTGTTGGGACAGGGACATTGGCAATGGACCTGGTATTGGTAGAGACGGAATATTTCGTCCGCTGACCTGTCAAAAATTTGGTGTGCGGAAGGCACGTG
The DNA here is from genome assembly GCA_038525585.1 of Pseudomonadota bacterium. GTDB lineage: Bacteria > Pseudomonadota > Alphaproteobacteria > Rhodobacterales > Rhodobacteraceae > Tateyamaria. Next base: position 157,880 of record JBCBHM010000001.1, on the reverse strand, counting down.
ACGTTTGATCGGGGACACATCTCGGCGCGGCATGATGCACTATCTGTTTTTATCCGAAGGGATCGGGCTCGCGCCGTAGGCGGCGGGGTAAGTTCGGTCGGCCTGAGTTAACGTAAGGCCCGGTGCGCGGGCTGATGGGAAAATGGTTGGCAGAAGGGACGGTATACTCGCATGACGCAAGAAAAATGGGGACAGCTGAGGAAACGGCTGCTCAAGACGGTAGGCCAAAACAATTACACAACATGGATCGAGCCGCTGAAGTTTCGGGACTTGAAGGACGGGGTGGCGACGTTCGATGTGCCGACCAATTTCCTGGGCAAGTATGTCAGCGAGAATTTCTCCGATCTGATCTTGCACGAGCTGAAGTCCGAGGATGACACCATCCGCCGCCTCAGCTTTGCCGTTCCTGCCAACAAACAAGCGAAACCCACAGCCGCCGTGACACATCCCACCCCGATCGTCTCGCAGACGCCCGCTCCCGCACATTCCCTGTTGTCCGCGGCACCGCTGGATCGCCGATTTACCTTTGACAGTTTTGTAGTGGGCAAGCCCAACGAGCTGGCCCACGCCGCGGCCAAGCGCGTCGCCGAAGGGGGCCCGGTGACGTTCAACCCGCTGTTTCTATACGGCGGCGTCGGGCTGGGCAAAACGCACCTCATGCACGCCATCGCTTGGGAGCTGCAGACGCGGCGGCCCGACCTCAATGTGCTGTATCTGTCGGCCGAACAGTTCATGTATCGCTTTGTTCAAGCGCTGCGCGACCGCAAAATGATGGATTTCAAATCCATCTTTCGGTCGGTCGATGTGCTGATGGTCGACGACGTGCAATTCATCGCCGGCAAGGACAGCACGCAGGAAGAGTTCTTTCACACATTCAATGCACTGGTGGACCAGAACAAGCAGATTATCATCAGTGCCGACAGGGCACCCGGCGAGATCAAGGATCTCGAGGACCGGGTGAAATCACGCCTGCAATGTGGCCTCGTGGTGGATCTGCACCCCACCGATTACGAATTGCGCCTGGGCATTCTGCAATCCAAGGTCGAACAGCAGATGGCGACCTATCCCGACCTGCGGGTCGAGGATGGTGTGCTGGAATTCCTGGCGATGCGCATCTCGACCAATGTGCGCGTGCTCGAGGGTGCGCTGACGCGCCTTTTTGCCTTTGCGTCGCTGGTTGGTCGCAAAATCGATCTGGATCTGACCAATGATTGTCTGGCCGATGTGCTGCGCGCCTCCGAACGCAAGATCACCGTGGAAGAGATCCAGCGCAAAGTGTCCGAACATTACAACATCCGCCTGTCCGATATGATCGGCCCCAAACGCCTGCGGAGCTATGCCCGCCCGCGTCAGGTCGCGATGTATCTGTGCAAGCAACTCACCACACGGTCCTTGCCCGAGATTGGCCGCCGCTTCGGGGGTCGGGACCATACCACCGTGATGCATGGTGTGCGCCGGATCGAAGAGCTGCGCCAGTCGGACGGTCAGATCGCCGAGGACCTTGAGCTTTTGCGTCGCTCCCTCGAAGCCTGAAACGCTACCAAAATGAAGCATCTGGGCATCCATCGCGGTGCCCTTTTTCATTTTGGCAACGCCCTGGCTTGACGGCGCTGAGCACACGTCTGACAAGCAATAAAATGCTTGTGAACGGCGGACTTTGGGCTAGGGTGCGCATCCCGGCTATCTGGTGGGAGAGGGACAGATGAAGATCAGTGTGGAACGCGGTGTGCTGCTCAAGGCCGTGAGCCAGGCGCAATCGGTGGTCGAACGGCGCAACACCATACCGATCCTCGCCAATGTCCTGATCGAGGCGGAAGGGTCCGACGTGACCTTTCGCGCGACCGACCTGGATATCGAGGTGGTCGACAAGGCCCCCGCGCAGGTGGAACGCGCTGGGGCCACCACGGTCGCCGCCACGACCCTGCACGAGATTGTTCGCAAGCTGCCCGATGGGGCGTTGGTCACACTCAACGCCGATGTGGCCGCGGGGCGTTTGACGGTTGAGGCGGGGCGCTCGAACTTTTCGCTCGCGACCCTGCCCAAAGAAGATTTTCCGGTCATGGCCTCGTCGGAATATGCTTCGAACTTCTCGGTGGCTGCACCAAAGCTGCGGCGCTTGTTCGACAAGTCGAAATTCGCGATCTCGACCGAAGAGACACGGTATTACCTCAACGGTGTCTACATGCACGTGTCAGAGGGCGAAGACGGCAAGTCGTTGCGCTGTGTGGCAACCGATGGCCACCGCCTGGCCCGGATCGACAGTGACCTGCCCGAGGGGGCGGCGGACATGCCGGGCGTGATCGTACCGCGCAAGACGGTGGGGGAGCTGCGCAAGCTCTTGGACGATGATGAGATGCAGATCGCTGTGAGCGTGTCGGAGACCAAAGTACGCTTTGCCACGCCCGACATCACGCTGACCTCCAAGGTGATCGACGGCACCTTTCCCGACTACACGCGGGTGATCCCGGTGGGTAACACGCGCAAGCTTGAGGTGGACGCAGGCGATTTCGCCAAGGCAGTGGACCGTGTGGCGACCGTGTCGTCCGAACGGTCCCGCGCGGTCAAGCTGGCGTTGGACGAGGATCGGCTGATCCTGAGCGTGAATGCCCCGGACAGCGGTGCCGCCGAAGAGGAACTGGCCGTGGCCTATGGCGACGAGCGGCTGGAGATCGGGTTCAATGCGAAGTACCTGCTTGAGATTGCAAGCCAGGTGGACCGCGAGAATGCGGTGTTCATGTTCAATTCGTCCGGCGACCCGACCCTGATGCGCGAAGGCAATGACCAATCGGCGATCTATGTCGTCATGCCGATGCGCGTCTGAGACGTTTGCCGCGGGCAGTGGTATCCTTGGCCAGAAGACGACGTGAGGGACAGTTGTGACGCTGTCCCTTTCTGCTTTGACCCTTTCGCATTTTCGCTCGCACAGGGTGGCGCGGCTTGCCTTGGATCGCCGGCCCGTGGCGATCCATGGACCCAACGGTGCGGGCAAGACCAATGTGCTGGAGGCGGTGTCGCTGCTGTCCCCCGGTCGGGGACTGCGCCGCGCCTCGGCCGAGGACATGACCCGGCGGCCGGAGGCGTTGGGGTGGAAGGTGTCCGGCGTGCTGCAGTCGCTGGCGCAGGTCCATGAGCTTGAGACGTGGTCCGAAGGCGGTGCCGCGCGGCAGGTGCGGATCGACGGTAAGGCAGCGGCGCAAACGGCGCTGGGGCGGATCGCGCGGGTCCTATGGTTGATCCCCTCGATGGACCGGCTTTGGATCGAAGGGGCCGAGGGGCGGCGGCGATTTCTGGACCGCATGACGCTCAGCTTTCTGCCGGATCATGCGCAGCTGTCGCTGGATTATGACAAGGCGATGCGCGAGCGGAACCGCCTGCTCAAGGATATGGTGCGGGACGGGCATTGGTACGCCGCGTTGGAGCGGCGGATGGCCGAGACGGGCGTCGCGATCCATGCCAACCGGATGCAAGCACTGCGCGACCTGGCAGAGGCGCAGTCGGGCGCGCAAACGGCCTTTCCCGCGGCCGATCTGACCCTGCAGCCAGGTGAATTGGGGATGCCCGAGACGGCGGAGGACGCAGCGCAAGCTTTGGCGGAGGGCCGCACGCGCGATCTGGCGGCGGGCCGGACGTTGATGGGGCCGCATCGGGCCGACCTCTATGGGGTCTATGCAGCCAAGGGTGTTCCGGCCAAGGACTGTTCGACAGGGGAGCAGAAGGCGCTTCTGGTGTCGCTGATCCTTGCCAATGCGCGGGCGTTGGCGCGGGACTTCGGCGCGCCGCCATTGCTGTTGCTCGATGAGGTGGCCGCGCACCTGGATGCGGACCGTCGGGCCGCGCTGTATGATGAGATATGTGCGTTGGGCGCACAGGCGTGGATGACCGGCACGGGCCCGGAGTTGTTCGATACGCTGGGCGACCGGGCGCAGTATCTGCATGTGACCGAGACAGATGGCGTGAGCGAGGCCACGCAGGTATGACCCTCTCGCCCTTGGACGTTGCCCTGTACGCGGGTGCGCTGGCGATCCTGTTCCTGACACCGGGCCCGGTCTGGGTCGGACTGATTGCGCGCAGCCTGTCGGGCGGGTTTCACGCCGCGTGGCCACTGGCCTTGGGCGTCGTGATCGGGGATGTGTTGTGGTCGCTACTGGCGATCTTTGGCATCAAGTGGATCCTGTCGCTGTATGGCGGGATCCTCGAGGTGCTGAAATGGGTCGCGGCGGCCGTGTTCATCCTGATGGGCGTCGCCGTAATCCGCGGTGCCGACAAAACCATCGGCGCCGACAGCAGCCTGACCCGGCCCGGCATGTGGGCAGGCTTTGTCGCGGGGCTGGCCGTGATCCTCGGCAATCCCAAGGCCATCCTGTTCTACATGGGCATGTTGCCGGGCTTCTTTGACCTGACGCGGCTGACCACGTGGGACGTGGCCGCCATCGTGGGATTGTCGGCGGTCGTGCCGCTGGTGGGCAATCTGGGCATGGCGGTGTTCATCGACCGGGCCCGGCGGCTGGTGTCGTCGCCGTCGGCGCTGCGCCGGATGAACCTGAGCGCGGGCGCCTTGCTGATCCTTGTGGGGCTGGTGATCCCGCTTACCTGAGCCACGCCTCGATATACGGGACAAGCCTGTCCTCGACGCTGACCGATCCGTGAAGAGCGCAGAATTTCAGGGAAATCGCCTGTATCAGGAAGGCGCCGATGCCTTCGGCCACGAGTTCCAGCGGGATGTCGTCACGGACCGGCAGGTCCGGGTGCGATACCCATTGCAGCGAGAGCAGGTACTGACGCTCAAAGGACTGTGCGATGGGGCCGATGTCGCTGATGCCCGCCGCACCGCTGTAGCGCAGTACAATGTCGAACACGTACCGTTCGGAGGTCACAAAATCGATCAACGGTTTGAGTGCGTGGACCATGTCCCGCGCCGTTCTGGGTTGTGGCCCGGCCGAGATGGTCTCCAGAATGTCGAGTGCACGGGCGCCGATCAACTGATCCATCAGCGCATCCTTGTCGCGGAAATGCGCAAAGAACGTGCCCTTGGCGACGCCTGCGCGGCTCACGACCTCTTCGACCCGCAATGCCTTGTAACCGGCTTCGGCGACAACGGCGCTGGCCGCATCCAACAGCTTGGCGCGGGTTTTGAGGGTGCGGGCCTGGACAGGTTTGTTCATAGCACTCGTTTGGCAGAAAAAGTGACCAGGGTCAAATTAAATATTGACCGCGGTCATTTTATGAGTCTATTAAAATGACCATAGTCAATTTTACACGATGGAGATTCACATGACCCCCAAACGCATCACCGTTCTCGACGGACATCCCGGCGCAAATTCCCTGTCGCGCCTGTTCACCGACACCTACGCCAAGGCCGCACAGGATGCGGGCCACCACGTGCGCGTCGTGCGCCTGTCCGAACTGGAGTTCGACATGGATTTCGGCGACGGCGGCTACGGCAGTTGGAAACCACTCGAGCCGCAGATCGAAGCGGTGTTGAAGGACCTCGAATGGGCGGACCACGTGGTCATGTCGTCGCCCATCTGGTGGGGCGGGCTGCCGGCCAAGCTCAAGGGGCTGCTGGACCGTATCCTGCTGCCCGGACGCGCCTATGATACACGCAACCTCAATAAGATGGGGATGCCGTCGCCGCTGTTTACGGGCAAGACGGGGCGGATCATCCTGACCTCGGACAGCCCGCGCTGGTTCATGCGGCTGGCCTATGGCAGCGCGCTGCTGCGGCAATTGACGGGCCAGATCTTTGGCTTTGTCGGCATCAAACCGACGCGGTTCACCTACTTTGCCGGGGCCAGCCACCCCAAGCCCGGGCTTGTGGATCGCTGGGCGGCCGAAGTGCAGAAAATCGGGGCGCGGGCAGCGTGATCCCGAAAGCGCGGCGAAACCGTTAACTCCTTTCGCCGCGCCACAAAATCTTGTGTCAGTTGCGTGACATTCCCGCGAAAAAACAGTATGTTTGGGTCAAGAATACAAAGGGCCCATAAATGGCAGAAAACGAGCAAGCGCCCGAAGATTACGGCGCAGATTCCATCAAGGTTCTCAAAGGCTTGGAAGCGGTACGCAAGCGTCCGGGCATGTATATCGGCGACACGGACGATGGCAGCGGCCTGCACCACATGGTCTACGAGGTCGTGGACAATGGCATCGACGAGGCGTTGGCGGGACACGCGGATGCCGTCACGGTCACGATCCATGACGATTCCAGCGTCTCGGTCAGTGACAATGGGCGCGGAATTCCTGTGGGCATCCACGAGGAAGAAGGTGTGTCGGCGGCCGAGGTCATCATGACCCAGCTGCACGCAGGCGGTAAATTCGACTCGAACTCCTACAAGGTGTCCGGCGGCCTGCACGGTGTGGGCGTATCGGTTGTGAACGCCCTGTCGGTCTGGCTGGAGCTGCGCATCTGGCGCGATGGCAAGGAACACGTCGCGCGCTTTGAACATGGCGACACCGTCGAGCACCTCAAGATCGTGGGCGACGCAGAGGGCAAGTCGGGAACGGAGGTGCGGTTTCTCGCCTCGACGGACACATTCTCGAACCTCGAATACTCGTTTGAGACGCTGGAAAAACGGCTGCGTGAACTCGCGTTCCTGAACTCCGGCGTGCGCATCATACTGGTGGATAAACGCCCCGTCGAACATCTGCGGTCCGAACTGTTCTACGAAGGTGGCGTGAAGGAGTTTGTGAAGTATCTCGACCGCTCCAAATCCTCCGTCATGCCCGAGCCGATCTTTATCACCGGTGAACGGGACGAGATCGGCGTGGAAGTGGCGATGTGGTGGAACGACAGCTACCATGAAAACGTCCTCCCCTTTACCAACAACATTCCGCAGCGCGATGGCGGCACGCATATGGCGGGCTTTCGCGGGGCGCTGACGCGCACGATCAACAACTACGCCCAGACCTCCGGCATCGCGAAAAGGGAAAAGGTGAACTTTACCGGTGATGACGCACGCGAGGGGCTGACCTGCGTGCTGTCGGTCAAGGTGCCTGATCCAAAGTTCAGCTCGCAAACCAAAGACAAACTCGTCAGCTCCGAAGTGCGCCCCGCTGTCGAGGGACTGGTGAACGAAAAGCTCGCCGAGTGGTTCGAGGAAAACCCGAACGAGGCGCGGATCATCGTGGGCAAGATCATCGAAGCCGCGATGGCCCGCGAAGCAGCGCGCAAGGCGCGTGAACTGACCCGACGCAAGAACCCGATGGACATGAACTTTCTCAGCTCCAAGCTGAAGGATTGTTCGGACAAGAACCCCGCCAATACGGAAATCTTCCTGGTCGAGGGTGACAGCGCCGGCGGGTCGGCCCAGACCGGACGCGACCGAAAGACCCAGGCGATCCTGCCCCTCAAGGGCAAGATCCTGAATGTCGAGCGCGCCCGCTTTGACCGGATGCTGAGCAGCCAGGAAATCGGCAACATGGTCATGGCGTTGGGCACCGGCATCGGTCGCGACGAATTCGACATCAGCAAGTTGCGCTACCACAAGATCGTCATCATGACCGACGCGGACGTGGACGGGGCGCACATCCGGACGCTTCTGCTGACCTTCTTCTATCGTCAGATGCCCGAGCTGATCGAGGGCGGCTTTCTCTATATCGCGCAGCCGCCGCTGTATAAGGTCGCGCGGGGCAAGTCCGAAGTGTACCTCAAGGACGAGGCCGAGATGCAGGATTACCTGATCCAGCAGGGCATCGACGGTGCCATGCTGCGACAGGGCAATGGCGAAGAGATCGTTAGCCAGGACCTGGTGCGCGTCGTCGACGAGGCGCGGCAGCTCAAACGCATCCTCGATGCGTTCCCGACGCATTACCCGCGCCACATTCTCGAACAGGCAGCCATCGCCGGGGCGTTCGTGCCCGGTGCGGTGGACGCCGACCTGCAAGGTGTGGCCGACCGCGTTGCAGATCGGCTGAACCTGATCGCGCTGGAATGGGAGCGTGGCTGGCTTGGGCGCATTACCCACGACAAGGGCATTCGCCTTGCGCGGATCCTGCGCGGTGTCGAAGAGGTGCGCACGCTTGACGGGCCGATGCTCCGCTCGGGAGAGGCGCGGCGCACGGGCACGTTCACGCAATCTCTGCAGGATGTTTACGGCACGCCCGCAACCCTGATCCGCAAGGACCGCGTGCAAGCGATCGTGGGCCCGCTCGACCTGCTCGATGCGATCCTGGAGGAAGGGGAACGGGGCCTGAGCCTGCAACGCTACAAGGGTTTGGGTGAGATGAACCCCGATCAGCTGTGGGAAACCACGCTGGACCCGGACGCGCGCACGCTCTTGCAGGTGAAGGTGGCGGATATGGCCGAGGCCGACGATCTGTTCACCAAGCTGATGGGCGACGTGGTGGAGCCGCGGCGCGAGTTCATCCAGCAAAACGCGCTGAGCGTGGAGAACCTGGACTTCTGATGGCGGACGGGCACGATACTCTCGACCGTGCCAAGGTCACGGACGCCGACGCGCTGGACCGGGCCGAGGCGTTCCGCGCCGAAATTGCGACCCGCCGCACCGTGCGCGACTATGACCCAGCACCGGTGCCCCAAGAGGTCATCGAGGCGTGCATTGCCGCGGCAGGCACTGCCCCGTCGGGTGCGAACCAACAGCCCTGGCACTTTGTCGCTGTGCGTGATCCCGAGACCAAGCGCCAGATCCGCGAAGCGGCCGAAGCCGAAGAACGCAAGTTCTACGAGGGCGGCGCGGGGGACGAATGGCTCGAGGCGTTGGCGCCCATTGGAACAGATGCGGACAAACCGCATCTCGAAGATGCTGCGTGGCTGATCGTCGTATTTGCCCAGCGGTGGGGGACCAAGGGCGATGGGACCAAGCAAAAGCACTACTACGTGCCGGAAAGCGTTGGCATCGCCACCGGCATGCTGTTGACCGCGCTGCATCTTGCAGGGCTTGTGACGTTGACGCACACACCCAATCCGATGGGCTTTTTGCGCGATCTGCTGGGCCGTCCCGACAATGAAAAGGCGACGATGATTATCGCCGCAGGTCACCCCGCCCAAAATGCGACGGTGCCCAAGATGGCCAAAATCAAGAAACCGCTGAGTGAAATTCTGACGGTTCGGTAGACAATCCCAAGAATTGTCGTCAATTCCGTAACAATTCCACAACCCTGCCCCTTTCCTGCCGCGCTTTGGCGTCACCTTACCCAAGGTAAGCATCGTTAATAGGGTGTCAGATTATGACGTGGCAGGACGAAGTATTTGTAGAACGGCTGGTTCGATTGGACCAAAATCATTCGCGCCGCATGGATCGCGGTGTCGACAACGCACCGCGCCATGCGATGGATGTCGGGCGGGCCCTATCGATCGCCGGGGCAGGGCTGATCGGGTTCCTCTCGGTTCCGCTGTTGCGCTTGGCCATGTACCACAGCCAAGGGCTGCCCAGTGCCGCCGCGCGAGCAGAATTTGTGATGACGATCGATGCGCTCTTTGCCTTTTGCATCGCATTCTTTCTGGTGCGCGTGATCCTGAGCGTGACATCACGGGCGCACATGACTGCGCAGGTCATCGGCATCTGGATCGCGCTGACAACGCTGCACAACGCGGTGCACGCCTATCCCGACCAGTGGGCGCAGGCATTTTCGCCAGAGTGGGTGGCGCACGTCGTCCAAGCAACCGAACCAAACACGCTCTATCTTTTGGGTCGCAGTTTTCAGAGATCGTGATCGCAAGGACATCGCGCGGCGACCTCCTTCTTTTCGCAGTCTCGCCAAATTCCCGGCGCAGTTGCGCGTCATGAGAGCTTGGCCGGAGGGAGGAAGGGAAACAAAATGGCCCGAGGACAGGACGCGTTTGCAGAACGGCTCGCCAGGTTGGGGGCAGAGCATACGGTACGTGCCGCGGCGCAGACCCAAAAGGCGCACGCCGCGCGCGGATCACGGCCCGATTGGGTGACCAATCTCAGGTATCCGGCTTCGATTGTCGGGGCCTGCATTCTCGGCCTGCTGTCGGTCATCCTCGCGCGCTACTGCATGTTCCACATCAATGGCGCGCCAGATCCCGAGGCCAATCCGGACCTGATCATGATCATCGACGGCGCGCTGGCCTTTGCCATCGCGATTATCCTGCGCATGGCCTTTTACATGTCGGACAAGGTTCATCTGGCTGCCAAAACGGTGGGCATCTGGATCGCATTGACCTGCATGCATAACCTCGTCCACGACTATCCGGGCCTTTGGGCCTCAGCGTTTTCCGAACCGTGGGTCGAGCGCACCACCGAGATGACCGAACCACGCTCGTTCTACTTTCGCGGCTATAGCTTTGCGTTCAGCGGCGCCATCGCCCAAGAGGCGACCACCCCGGACAAGCCCGAGATCAAGATCAACCGGTTCTGACCGGCATCTCGAACAATTTGACCAAACATTGCCCGGCATTTGACACGGTTACGGCGGTTTTTGCGCCTACGCTACCGTTTGTATTGGCGTTGGCACAGGTGAGTTGTGGCACAGGAACAAGAGCTATTTGCGGCCCGCATTGCGCGTCTGCACGCTGCGCACGAAACGCAGCCCAGCGCGTCCGGCATCGTCGGGCAGGCGCAGCAGTCCGGGCATGCGCGGCGGTTCGGCTATATCAGCTCGCTGCTGTCTGCCTGTCTGATCGGGTTCCTGGCGGTCGCCGTGACGCGGCTGATCCTCCTGCATCTCATTGGCGCGCCCGACCCGACTAGCGATGCGGATATCGTCATGCTGACCGAAGGTGGCATGTCCGTCTGCCTGACCGTGATGTGCGCCTACCTGCTGCGTCTCACAGGATCGCTTCACATGGTTCTGGTGGCTTTGGGTTTCTGGGCCGGACTGCTGGGCATGCACAATCTGGTGCATCACCACCCCGAAGGATGGGCGCTGCTCTACTCCGAACGCTGGGTGTGGCAGACGACGCAAATGACCGAACCAAATTCGATTTACTTTCGCGGGGACAGCATTGATCTGGGCAGTGTCATCACCTTCAGCGGCGGTCAGGACAGCAAACCTGACATCAAGATCAACCGCTTCTGACGTCGGTAACCCGCCAACGGGGAATTTCCGCGCGTTTTTTCCTTTGTTCCGCCGCGCTTGCTGAATTAACGTTTCGAGCAAGGTCAGAGCCATGGCCAAGTCCAACAAAAGGGAATGACAATGGGCAAACGGGACGATTTGATCGCGCAATACGCCGATGATCTGAAGAACAAATGCGGCATGACGCCGGATATGGACCTGCTGACAAAGGTCACCATCGGCTGCGGCCCATCGATCTATGATGCTGACGCTTCCACCGTCGCCTCCAGCCAGCCTGGCGAATTGGAAACGGTCAAAAACAACTTTCTGATCAAAAAGCTCGGCCTCGCCGACGGGCCCAAGCTGGACGAAGCGATTGCCTCGGTCATCGAAACCTACGGCAAATCCGAGCGGAACAAGTATCGCGCCGTCGTCTATTACATGCTGACCAAGCATTTTGGCAAAGAGGCCGTTTACGGCTGAGACCGTTGCCAAAAGATGAACGTGAACGCCCGCCTGTTAAGCGGGCGTTTCTTTTTTGGGTCCAATGCAAAGCACTCTGCATTTGAGTTATCGGGCCCGATTGGCTACATATCAGGTGTCCGACCAGAATGGTCAGACCCGATATTCAACTGAACGTGTGGTGGCCTTTGGGAGTGCACGTGTGGGTGAGAAGGGTTCTGACCATACGCGTCAGAACCCTTTTTCTTTGTGCCCTTAGAAAAGCGTCAACACGGTGCCAATCACGGCACTGCCAATTGCGGCATAGGCACCGTCGATCAGTGTCAGACGAATGGGTCGCCCGGCAAAGCCATAGTTCGTCGCAAGCCACGGCACCGACATGAACAGCCCAATGCCAAGGCCCGACACCAGCCCTTCCCCCACCGTATCGACCCCGCTCAGGACAAAGACGTGGCGCATCATTCCCGCAACGAGGATCGCAGCGACGAGGCTCGTGATGTAGGGAACCGGGTTTGTCCTGTTGGCCGGTTGCCCTGTCTCGTCCACCTCGACGCCCGACACGGCCATCCATGGCTTGGCCATGACGGTGTACCAGATCGCACCCCAAACAAACGCGGCCACACCCGCTGCGATCACTGCAAGAAAACCCATCTGCCCCTCCCTTCGGCACTATCATGCAAAACTACGGTGCCAGAAGGTTAAGCAAAGGCAAACAGGTTTATGGATCGACGCCTGCCATTTCACAGACGATCTTCCATTCGTCGTCGGTCACCGGCTGCACAGACAGGCGCGAATTGCGGATCAGCGCCATATCCTCCAACCGAGGGTCATCCTTGACCATGGCGAGGGTCACCGGCGTTTTCACGGGGCCGATCGCCTTGATGTCCACGCAGTCCCAGCGCTCGTCGTCCGTGGTGCTGTCGGGGTGCGCTTCGGCGATGATTTCGACAATACCAACGACGGCCTTTTCCGACTGAGAGTGATAGAAGAACCCCCGGTCGCCCACCGCCATCTCGCGCATGAAATTGCGCGCCTGATAGTTGCGCACGCCATCCCATTCCTCACCCGCATCACCCTTGGCGACTTGCTGATCCCAGCTCCAGGTCGACGGTTCGGATTTGAAGAGCCAATATTTCATGCCTCCAGCACCCGGTTCCAAGGCGCGATGCGCACCGTTTCAAACAGCCCGGCCTTGGCATACGGATCTGCATCAGCCCAGGCCTGCGCGGCCGCCATATCGTCCACCTCGAGAATGATCAGCGACCCGCAGGGTTTTTCGTCGGCATCCAGAAATGGTCCGGCTTGGCGCACAACGCCACCGTCCTTGAGATAGGCAAGGTGATCGGGGCGGTTTTGCAACCGCAGATCCAGCGCGCCGGGTTTGTCCCAGGCCATCAGGGCATACAACATCTCATTCCTCCTTGAGTGGGCGGGCCAAGAGGCGGGCCATGGCCGCCTGAACATCTATCCGCCCTGCAACAAGATCCGCAACGGCTTGCAATACCGGAATGTCCAGGCGGTGGTCTTTGGCCACCGCGGCAACAGCATCAGCGGTCGCCGCGCCCTCGACCGTGACTGTGGTGTCGAACGGCGCGCCTGCGCCCAAGGCGACACCAAAGCGATAGTTCCGCGATTGCTCCGATGTGCAGGTCAGCACAAGGTCACCAAACCCGCTCAACCCCATCAGCGTGTCCGGCTGCGCCCCAAGGCAAAGCGCGACCTGCTGCATCTCAGCAAATCCACGGGTCATGAGCGCGGCACGCGCGCTGGTACCAAGCCCTGCACCCATGACCGCACCGCATCCGATGGCCACGACGTTCTTGAGCGCGCCGCCCAGCTCTGCACCGATCACATCTGTACTGCGATACAGCCGCAGCGTGTTGGTCGACAAATGATGTTGCAGCGTTTCACCCACATCCGCTTGGGTGCAAGCCAGAGTCAGCGCGGTCGGTAACCCGCCCGCGATATCAGCAGCAAAGCTGGGGCCCGTGAGGACGGCGACTGCACCCGCCGATGCCAGCACCTGGCTGGGGCCACGCCCTGTCGCAAGATCCATGCCCTTGCAACAGGCGACCATGGTCTTGCCTGCCAAGTCATGCTCGGCCGCAAAGCGCGACAGCGCCTGCATCGGTATGGCAATCAACACGGTCTCGGCCCGCAAAGCAGTCTCTATATGATCGGTTACACTCACACTTTCAGGAAATGGGCATGCTGGCAGGCGTCGGGCATTGATGCGCATATCGGCCATTTCAGCACAGTGATCCGTGTCCCGACCCCACAGCGTGACGGGCCCCTTGTCGGCCAGTGCAATGGCCAGCGCCGTCCCAAACGCACCCGCGCCAAGAACGGCGATACTCACGCCTTTGCCCCTTTTTTGCCGGAACCCATCATGGGTGTGCTTGCGGTGTCGAGGGGCATCCTGGGTCGGGCCGACAGCGTCATGTCGTCCGGGGACCGATCCTGCATCTGCTCGATGGTCGCGGCGGCGATCATCGCCGCATTGTCCGTGCACAGTGCCATCGGCGGGGCCACGAACGCCGTGGTATTTTCAGCACAAACCGTCTCTAACACGCTACGAATCGCAGAATTTGCCGCCACACCGCCTGCGACACACATAGTGGGAACACGTGGGCCATCACTCAGGTAGAGATCGAGCGCCCGCCGCGTTTTCGACGCCAAGACATCCACGACGGCTTGCTGGAATCCCGCGGCAAGATCGGCTTGCGCTTGCCGTGGCAGACCCCCGTTCTCGGCCACGACCGCGTCCCGTGCACGCAGCGCCGCCGTTTTCAGACCGGAGAAGCTGAGGTTGCAATCCGGTTTGTTCAGCAGCGGTCTGGGAAGATCGAAGCGTTCCGGATCACCATCGCGCGCCGCAGCCTCCACCGCGGGACCGCCCGGCTGGCCAAGACCGATCAGCCGCGCAACCTTGTCGAACGCCTCGCCGGGTGCATCGTCGATGGTGCCGCCAAGACGGGTGAATGCGCTGGGCCCACGGGCAATCAGAAACTGACAATGGCCACCCGACACCAGGAGCATCAGATACGGAAAGGCCACGCCGTCCGTCAGACGTGGCGTCAGCGCGTGGCCCGCCAAGTGGTTGATGCCATAGAGGGGCAGGCCCGTTGCCGCAGCGATCCCCTTGGCCATCATCACACCGGATACAACGCCGCCGATCAGACCCGGGCCGCATGTGACACCAATGCCGTCTAGATCGCGCAGATCGACATCCGCCGCATCCAGCGCTGCCTGCACAACGGTATCCAACCGCTCGGCATGCGCACGGGCGGCAATCTCTGGAACAACACCGCCAAAATCGGCGTGCAGCGCCGTCTGCCCGTGCACCTGGGACGACAAAACGGTCATCTCCCCGGGCACGCCGCGGACGACGGCGGCGGCCGTGTCATCACAGCTGCTTTCGATGCCGAGGATGGTGAAAGGTCGGGACATGGGGCACGTGCGTTGCGTTGATACCCTGCGCGAGGTATCACCAAGGCCCGTGCCAAACAATCCATCCACACCCCCATTCCCGCTCTTGATGACGCGCCCGTTGGACGCCGGTCGCGCCTTTGTCGCCAGCTTGCCAATGTCGGTCCTGTCACGGGTGACCGTGATCGAGACGCCCTTGCTGCGCATCACACCGACAGGTCGATCCGTGGATCTTGGCGCGGAGGACGCCGCGATTTTTACGTCTACCAACGGCGTGCGTTTTGCCCCCGATGGTGCTGGACGCCAGGCGTTTTGCGTTGGCACGGCAACAACGCAAGCCGCCGAGAACCGCGGTTGGACTGCGGTCAAGTCGGGTGAGACTGCCGAACAGCTTGTGGTGGAAATGGTATCTAACCTCCCTGATCAGAGACTGTTTCACCTCGCAGGCATCCACACGCGCGGCAACGTTGCCGCCCGCCTTCAGGCCGCCGGAGCACAGGTGGAACATGTGGCGCTGTACGACCAGATCCGCTGCACGTTGACCCAAGCCGCGCATGCTGCACTTGGGCGACCGGGACCCACGCTTGTGCCGCTGTTTTCGCCGCGCACCGCCGTGCAGTTCTTTGACGCGGCGCTGGACGTGCGGCAGGCGCGGGTGCTCGCACTCAGCGATGCCATTGCAGATTGCGCGCCGGAACTTCTGCGCAAGGACGTGGTTGTTTCGGAAACACCCACAGCCTCCGCGATGGTCAAAGCGTTGGTTACGACCATTGATCAGTTGGCTGCGGGTTGAGAGGCCGGTGGGGGCAGAGTAGACTTTCGGCGGTACATCGCGATCCGCGAGAATCGGAGGGGGAAGACCTTGGCCAAGAAGAAGAGCACGGAAAAGCCCTCCGCGCAGAAAACCGCCACGGGCACGGACAACGCCAAGACCGTTGAGACATCGCCAGAGACCGAAGCGCACGAGGCCGACATCGGCCACGACACCACTGAGACCGCTGATGAGGCTGCGCCCGCCTTGCAAGAGCCCATTCTACAAGACGATGATGTTGAGACGGTAGAATTGGTTGAGCCGGGTGCCACCGATACGGAGGCGACTGACAAGGACGCGACGGAAACGCAGGGTGACGATACGCTGCTCGACGCCGATACGGTCCCGGACGAACGCGCATCGGAACTTGCCGACACACTCGACGAGGTCATAGCAGAGCCTGAGCCTGAGCCTGAGCCTGAGCCTGAGCCTGAGAAAGCGCAGCATGCTGCGCCCCAACCCGTCCCGCAAGAGCAGCGCGGCGGTTTCTTTCCCCTGATCATCGGCGGGGTGATTGCCGCCGCGCTTGGCTTTATCGCTGCGCGCGCGCTCGAATCCAATGACGACAGCTCTCAAGCGCTGGACGCCGCTCTCCAACGGATTTCCACCCTGGAACAGACCATCGAAAACCTGCCTGAACCCGTCGTGCCAGACAGTCCGGAGCCTGTGGACCTCACCCAGGTTGAAACGGCAGTTGCCGAACAGGCGACCCGCATCGACGCACTCACGGACCGTGTGGATGACCTGGCAACGCAGCCTGCCGCCGACGGCACGTTACCCGCGGCAGCGTTTGACAGTGCGCTCAGCGAATTGCGCGCAACGGCGCAAGCACAACAAGACGAGATTGACGCGCTGATCGCCGAGGCGGCCGCCGCACGCGCCGCCAATGAAACCGCTGCCAAAGCGACCGTGGCGCGTGCTGCCGTTGCGCAAATCATTACCGCGCTCGACAGCGGTGCTGGGTTTGCCGACCCCCTCGCAACGGTTCAGGAAACCGATCTGGTCGAGGTCCCCAGCATCTTGGCGGATGCCGCCCCGGACGGGGTCGCCCTCCTCTCCGAATTGCAGGCGCGCATCCCGGATGCCGCGCGCGACGCGCTGAACGCCGCGCGGGCGGCTAGTGATGATGGCGGCCTGGGCGCATTTTTCGAACGCCAGCTTGGTGGGCGGTCCGTCGTGCCGCGCGAAGGATCGGATGCCGATGCCGTCCTGTCCCGGATCGAGGCGGCCACCAAGGCGGGTGACCTCGAAACAGCCCTGACCGAGGCGGACGCGCTGCCCGACGCGGCACAGGCAGCCATGGACACGTGGCTTACACAGGCGCGCCAGCGTCACGAGGCCGTCACGGCCACCAATGCACTTGCACAACGCCTCTCGGCACTTTGAAAGGGGCCTGCTCATGATCTGGTCACTCCTGAAAATCGTCATCTTCGTCGTCGCTGTTGCCGCGCTCGCGCTCGGCGCGGGCTGGCTGCTGGAAAGCGAGGGCGGGATCACCGTTGTCGTGGGCGGCACGGAATACCCGTTCGGACCGCTGCAATCGGTCATTGGCCTGGGGTTGCTGGTCGTCGCTGTGTGGATCGGCCTCAAACTGCTGGGTCTGCTGATTGCGACGTGGAAATTTCTCAATGGCGATGAAACCGCGATTTCGCGCTTTTTCGATCGCAATCGCGCGGCCAAGGGGTTCGATGCGCTGGCGCAAGGCATGATGGCGCTCGCCTCGGGTGAGGGGCGGTTGGCGCTCGCCAAGGCCGAAAAGGCAAACCGGTATCTGGACAGGCCCGAGCTGACCAACCTGCTGACGGCACAAGCGGCCGAATTGGCGGGCGACAAGAAAAAGGCCGAAGAAACCTATCGCAAGCTGGTGGAAAACGATGCGACCCGCTTTGTCGGGGTGCGCGGGATCATGAAGCAAAAGCTGGCGGATGGGGATACGGACACCGCGCTTAAACTGGCGGAAAAGGCGTTCGCGCTGAAGCCGAAACATGTCGATACCCAAGACGTCCTGCTGCAACTGCAAGCGGACAAGAAAGACTGGTCAGGCGCCCGCGAAACGCTGAACGCCAAGCTGAAACATGGCAGCCTCCCGCGTGACGTACACAAGCGCCGCGACGCTGTATTGGCGCTGAGCCAAGCCAAGGCGGTGATCGACGAAGGATCCAGCATCGAAGCGCGCGAGGCTGCGATCGAAGCCAACCGCCTGTCCCCCGATCTGATCCCGGCGGCGATCATGGCGGCCGAAGGATACATCGCAAAGGGCCAGAAGAAATACGCAACGCGTGTCCTGAAAAAGGCATGGGAGACGCAACCCCATCCCGACCTCGCCGCCGCCTTTGCCCAAATCGAACCGGACGAGACGCCGGCGGCGCGCCTCAAACGGTTTGCACCGCTGACACGCGCCAAGCCTGACAGCGCCGAAACCAAGATGCTGCTGGCTGAGCTGAACCTCGCCGCCGAAGACTTTCCCGGTGCCCGGCGTGCCTTGGGTGATCTGGTCGAGACGGATCTGACCACCCGCTCCGCCACGCTCATGGCAGCGATTGAACGCGGCGAAGGTGCGAGTGATGCGGTGGTTCAAGGGTGGCTTGCCCGCGCGGTCACGGCACCGCGTGGCCCGCAATGGGTGTGTGACAACTGTCATAACATCCTGTCGGCCTGGACCCCGACATGTGGCAATTGTGGTGCGTTCGACACGCTCACCTGGAAGCGCCCGCCCGGCAGCGAGGTCTCGCTGCCGGGAGGGTCCGAGATGTTGCCGCTGCTCATCGGCCCCAAGGAAGCCGATGGATCCGATGCAATTGTGCCGCTGACCCCACGTGGCGACGAAAGCGATGACGTCATCGAGGCCGAAGACCTGGGCAATCCGACACAGAAGTCGGCCTGATCGGCATCGGCGGAAAAAAGCGGATGCAGACATGGCGCGTGTCATTTTCGCCCTAGGTCTGCGTTCCAATTCCCGATACACACGGTCGAAAGGCCAAAGCTGCAAGGCCATCGGGGGACATATCGTGCACGGATTTTTCCGCATTGTCATTTTTTGCGTGTGTAGTGTCGCGCTCAGCGCGTGCACCTTACCGCGTGGCGCTGCTATCCAGGCCGAGATCACACGCAACCAAAACGCCGACGACGCGCCTTTTGCCGTCGTGCCGATCAACCGGGAGAACATCGCCTCATTGCGCGAATGGCCCGTGACCGGCTGGTCGGGGCAGTATCACTGGTTCAGTGATGCACGTGGACCCAAGTCGAACCTGATCCGCACGGGTGACCAGATTGATCTGGTGATCTGGGACAACCAGCAAAACTCGCTGCTGACCTCGGCGGAACAAAAGAGTGTGACGATGACCGGGCTGACCGTGTCGCCAAGCGGCACGATCTTTGTCCCCTACCTCAACGAGGTGCCGGTGCGTGGTCAGACCCCCGAAGCCGCGCGGGACCGCATCGCCTCGGACCTCGAAATTGTTGTGCCTGCTGCTCAGGTGCAATTGTCGGTCATGCCAGGCCCCGACAACACCGTCGATGCTGTGCGCGGGTTCAATGCGCCGGGCAATTATCCCCTGCCCAATCGCAACTTTTCCTTGCTCAGCCTCATCTCTGCCGCAGGCGGAATTGTTGACACCCTCGAAAATCCGCTGGTCCGGGTCATCCGCGAGGCCAACACGTTCGAAATCCGCGCGGACACGCTGTTTGAACGCGCGTCAGCCAACGTCGTGCTGCGTGGGGGCGACAAGGTGATCGTTGAAGAGGACGAACGGTATTTCGTCGCCCTTGGCGCAACCGGGGCGGAAACGATCGTGCCCTTTAACCGCGAGCGCATCACGGCAATCGAAGCGTTGGCACTGCTGGGCGGGATCGAAGACAATCGCGCCAACCCGCAAGGCGTCCTGATCCTGCGTGAGTACAGCAGCAAGCAGGTGCGTCTGGATGATACCGGCCCGGACAAAGAGCAGGTGGTGTTCACCATCGACCTGACCTCCGCTGATGGCCTCTTTGCCGCGAACAAATTCCAGGTGAACCCGCGTGACCTCGTCGTGGCAACGGAAAGCCCGGTCAATTCGGTGCGCACGATCTTTGGCCTGATCGGATCGGCCGTTGGCGTCGGCCGGGCGCTCGACAACGACTGACGTTTCAGAGTTTTCGAATGAGACGGCGTTCGGTGCAGACGACTTGACGAATTGGCAACGCGCAGGCGAAGCGCCAATGTGCCCCAATTCATCTTGACCGCAGCTCGATCGAAACGGCGACGCGCCGTTCTGCTCAAGTTATTCAGTCCACGCCGTTCTTGACCACGACGTCACCATACACAAAACGGCACCGCCGCATGCGCAGCGGGGCCGAAGGTGTCGTAGCAAATCGACCGCTTAGTAGCGGTAGTGCTCGGGTTTGTAAGGGCCTTCCGGCTTCACGCCGATATAGGCTGCCTGCTCGCTGTCCATCTGGGTCAGCTTGACCCCGATCCGGTCGAGGTGCAGGCGCGCCACCTTCTCGTCCAGATGCTTGGGCAGAATGTAGACTTCGTTCTTGTAGTCTTCGCCCTTGGTCCACAGTTCGATCTGCGCCAGCACCTGGTTGGTGAAGGACGCCGACATCACAAAGGACGGGTGGCCCGTCGCGTTGCCAAGGTTCAGCAGACGGCCCTCGGACAGCAGGATCAGACGATTGCCATTCGGCATCTCGATCATGTCCACCTGTTCCTTGATGTTGGTCCACTTGTGGTTCTTCAGGTTGGCAACCTGGATCTCATTGTCGAAGTGACCGATGTTGCCGACGATGGCCATGTCCTTCATCTCGCGCATATGCTCGATGCGGATCACGTCCTTGTTGCCGGTCGTGGTGACAAAGATATCAGCGGTGGCCACGACATCCTCGAGCGTCGTCACCTGAAAACCGTCCATCGCCGCCTGCAGCGCGCAGATCGGATCGACCTCGGTGACGATCACACGCGCGCCGGCACCGGCGAGCGACGCGGCGGAGCCTTTGCCCACATCGCCGTACCCCATGACGACGGCAACCTTGCCCGCCATCATCGTGTCCGTGGCCCGGCGGATACCGTCGACCAGCGATTCCTTACAGCCGTACTTGTTGTCGAATTTCGACTTGGTGACGGAATCGTTCACGTTGATCGCGGGGAAGGGCAGCTGCCCGTCGCGCACCAGTTGATACAGGCGGTTCACCCCGGTCGTCGTCTCTTCGGATACGCCCTTGATCTGGTCGCGGATCTTGGTGAACCAGCCGGGGCTCTGGGCCATCCGCTTGGCGATCTGCGCCTTGATCACCTCTTCTTCTTCGGAGGTTGGAACGGGGATGACATCTTCGCCCGCTTCGGCCCGCGCACCCAACAGCACGTACAACGTGGCGTCACCCCCATCGTCGAGGATCATGTTTGGCCCGTCCTCGAAGAGGAAGGATTTATCGAGGTAATCCCAATGCTCTTCCAGGCTTTGCCCCTTGATCGCAAACACAGGCGTGCCGCCGGCCGCAATCGCCGCCGCGGCATGGTCCTGCGTGGAAAAGATGTTGCACGAGGCCCAGCGCACATCAGCGCCCAGCGCCGTGAGCGTTTCGATCAGAACCGCCGTCTGGATCGTCATGTGCAGTGAGCCGACGATACGGGCACCGGCCAGTGGCTTGGCTTCGCCATATTCCGCGCGCAAGGCCATCAGCCCCGGCATCTCGGTCTCGGCGATGTCCAGTTCCTTGCGGCCAAAATCGGCCAACGCAATATCCTTGACGATGTAGTCTTTTGCCATCTGAACGGGTGTCCTGTTACCTTCAGTTAGTCGGGCAGATAGCACCGCAAAGGGTCGGGGACAACGGGTGCGACCATAGAACCGAAATCGCGGTCTCGGTATCCGGCAGGCTATCTTTATGCGCCGGTCCATGGCAGCTTGCTGCTGCATCCGAAATCACAAGTTGCGCATCATGAACATCCACCCAAGCCCGCCCACTGCAAAGCATGTCACGATCAAAACGGGCAAAGCCGCCAAGATCCCGCATCTTCTGGCGTCAAACAGGTACGGCTCCTATTGTATCCCGACTGCCTTTCGGCGGCGTGAGGTGCCCAAGCTACTGCGGGCAGGCAAGGTGTATGAGGAAGAAACGTTGTCCTTTCTGCGCCGCCACGTCGGGACCGGAGATGTGATCACCGGGGGTGCCTTTGTCGGCGACTTCTTCCCGGCGCTTCACGAGGTTCTTGGCAAAACCGCGCGCCTGCACAGTTTCGAACCCTTTCCCGACAGTTTCGACGCGTGTGCCATGACAATGGCGCTGAACAACCTGACCAAGGTGACATTGCACCGCTGCGCCGTCGGGCACGAACGGGGCGTGGCCCCCCTGGCTGTGTCAAGGGGCAAAAACGATGCAAGCCTCGCCGCGGGTATGCGGATCATGACCGATGGCGAAACGACATTGAACACGATCGACGTGCCCATCGTGCCCATCGACGACCTTGTGCCCAAAAGCCGCAAGGTCAGCATTCTGCACCTTGATGTCGAACGGCTCGAGGTGGATGCCCTGCGCGGTGCCTCGCGCATCTTGGCCGCCTGCAAGCCCATCGTCGTGCTCGAAGGCATCAAACCGTACAATGTGCGCACCTACCTGAACACATTGACCGAACTGGCGCCCGGGGCGGGATATGTCCATGCCGGGCGGCTGGATCATAACTCGGTTTACCGGCCCGCACTCGATTAGTATTCCACGCCACATGAAACAATCGCGCGCATGGCAACGGATGCTGTCGGGTCGGCGGCTCGACCTGCTCGACCCGACCCCGATGGATATCGAGATCGAGGATATCGCCCACGGCCTCGCCTTTGTTGCGCGCTGGAACGGGCAAACCCGGGGCGATTACGCCTACTCCGTGGCCGAGCATTCCTTGCTGGTCGAAACGCTCTTTTGTCGGATCGCGCCCAAGGCACCGGCCAAATGGCGGCTAGCCGCGCTTCTGCACGATGCGCCGGAATATGTGATCGGCGACATGATCTCTCCGGTCAAAGCGGCAGTGGGACCGGGCTACGGCGCACTTGACGAACGGCTGGAGGCGGCAGTGCATCTGCGCTTTGGCCTGCCTGCCAAAGTGCCCCAGCAGGTCAAACGTCAGATCAAAAAGGCCGACCGCATCAGCGCCTGGATGGAAGCCACGCACATTGCGGGCTTTACCAAAGCCGAGGCTGACAAGTTCTTCGGTGCACCGAACCCCGCGCTCATGGATGGCCTCGACATTGTGCTGCGCCCGCCGGTCGAGACGCGCAACGCCTACACGGCGCGCCACAACGAATTGCTGGAGCAGTGCGCATGATCAATGTCCGTCCGGCCATCGCCCTGGATGCAGCATCCATGGCGCGTCTCTTGAAAGCCATCATCAAGGAAGGCGGCACCACGGCGATCACCTCCGCGGTCACCGGCCCGGATCTTGCCGACTGGATGGCGGTAAATGACGGGCAAGCCGCATGGCACGTGGCGGTCAACAGCGCCGAAGAGGTTGTGGGTTTCCAATGGATTGCACCCGGCGCGGACTATCTGCCCAAGGAGGCTGCCGAAATCGCAACCTTTGTACAGATCGGCCAGACCGGGCTGGGCATCGGTTCCAAGCTGTTCGACGCGACGAAGAAAGCGGCCAAATCCATCGGGTATCGCTGGATCAACGCCAATATCCGCGCCGACAACGAAGGCGGGCTGATCTATTATCAGTCCCGCGGCTTTGTCGACTACGGGCGCATCGAGGACTACCAGCTTGAGAACGGCCAAACCGTCGACAAGATCCTCAAGCGCTACGATCTTTAATCCCCAGCTTTATCTTGGCGAACAAACTCCGGGGGTCTGGGGGCTGGCCCCCAGTCCGACCGCCTTACCGGGGTGAGCGTTTGGCCAGAATGCGCTGCAGGGTCCGCCTGTGCATGTTCAACCGGCGCGCCGTCTCCGACACGTTCCGGTCGCACAACTCATAGACCCGCTGGATATGCTCCCACCGCACGCGGTCGGCGCTCATCGGGTTTTCAGGCGGGGGCGGCAGATCATCCCCGGTGGCCAGCAATGCATTGGTGATGTCCGTCGCGTCTGCAGGTTTCGACAGGTAATCCGTCGCCCCGATCTTGACCGCTGCCACGGCTGTGGCAATCGCGCCATAACCGGTCAGCACAACAACCCGTGCATCGGGCCGTTTTTCCCGCAGCACTTCGACCACATCCAGCCCGTTTCCATCCTCGAGCCGCAGGTCCACCACCGCATAGGCCGGCGGACGAGCGGTCGCGATGGCCTTGCCCGCGGTGACGCTTTCAGCTGTCTCAATCTCGAACCCGCGCTTTTCCATCGCCTTGGCGAGGCGACGCAGAAAAGGCTCATCATCGTCTACCAGCAAGAGCGATCGGTCTTCGCCGATCTCATTCACCGCGGCATTCGCCATGCAATTCTCCAGTTCCCGTGTTTGGTTGGCTGGACAAGACTATGGCGCGCGACCCCCCATGCGTCAAACTTTTGCTAAAAAATCAGGCGTTTTCAACGAAGCAGGCAACACGCTCGGCCATCGCGTCGGCCGTGACGTCGCGCCGGAAGAACTCGACAAAGCCATGTTCGGGCAGCACCAGATAAGAAAAGGTCGAATGATCGACGAGGTAAAACTCGTCGGATTTGTCATGTGCCTTGTAGTAGGTGCGAAACGTCTTGCTTGCCGCATCGGTCTGTTCCGGCGACCCGGTCAAGCCGATCATCTTTTCGTGCAGGTTGTAGGCAAAGTCGCCCACAATCTCGGGCGTATCCCGCTCTGGATCGATGGAGATAAATACCGGCGTGACGGACCATCCCTGTTCTGCCAGCACATCCACGGCCTCCGCGTTGCGCGCGGTATCCAGCGGGCAGACATCCGGGCAGAATGTGTAGCCGAAATAAAGGATCGACGGCTCGGTTATCACATCGCTGTCGGTGACGGTTTCCCCTTCGGCATTGACCAACTCGAACGGCCCACCAATCTGGTTGCCATCCCCGGCAATCTGCGCGGCGCCACACTGCGCAAACGCCGTCTGCTGACCTCCACCTTGCGACATCCACCAGATGCCCCCTACAAAGAGAGCAGCAACAATCGCGGCAAGGGGGGCGGCATAACGCATCATAGCGGACCTCAGATCATGTTGAGCTATATGTTAGCTATCAATTCACAGCCCCAGTTCAACCAACGTTAAAGTGACAGAATGGCGCAACCAGACATCAGCCTGCTGACCGGGCAACAACGGTCCAACTGGATCCGTCTGCGGACGATGATCCTGCTGCGGTGGGTCGCGATCTGCGGCCAGCTTGTGGCGCTGACCGTGGCACAACGCTATTACGGCCTGCAGCTGGAACTGGGCTTGTGCTATCTGGCCGTCGGCGTGTCGGTCATCGGCAACCTGATCGCCATTTTTGTCTTTCCCGAGAACAAGCGCCTGACCGAGACGGAAAACCTGCTGATGGTCATGTTTGACCTGTTGCAACTTGCGTTCCTGCTGTTCCTCACCGGCGGGTTGCACAACCCCTTTGCGCTCCTGCTGCTTGGTCCGGTGTCGATCTCGGCCGCCGTGCTGACCACACGTTCGACCTTGTTGGTGGGTGGCACCGCAATTGTCCTGGTGACACTGCTGAGTGAATTTCACCTGCCGCTCAGGACACAACAGGGTTTCATCCTGCGCATTCCGGATCTCTTTGTCTTTGGCAACTGGATTGCGCTTGTGATCGCCATCTGCTTTTTCGGGGCCTATTCGCGGCGTGTGACGTCCGAAATCCACTCCATGTCGGATGCCCTGTCGGCCACGCAAATGGCGCTGTCGCGCGAACAAAAGCTGACCGACCTTGGCGGCGTAGTCGCTGCTGCGGCGCATGAATTGGGCACACCTCTTGCGACCATCAAACTCACCAGCGCCGAACTGATCGAAGAGCTGGATGACCGGCCCGAACTGCGCGAGGATGCCGCACTTATCCGCGAACAGGCGGACCGGTGTCGGGACATTCTGCGCGACATGGGCCGCGCGGGCAAAGACGACCTGCACCTGCGCCAAGCGCCCCTGATGACTGTCGTGCAAGAGGCGGCGGAGCCGCATACCCACCGCGGCAAATACGTGCACTACACGCACGATCCGGATGCAGGGGACGAGATTGACCAGCCGTCTATCCTGCGCAAGCCCGAGATTATCCATGGCCTGCGCAACCTGGTGCAAAACGCCGTCGATTTCGCCGCTGCCAATGTCTGGATCGAAGCGCATTGGACCGCTCAGATGATCACCCTGCGCATCATGGATGACGGTCGTGGCTTTCCACAACAAGTGCTGGGGCGGATCGGCGATCCGTTTGTCCGGCGGCGCAAATCCGGCAGCGACCGGCAGCAGCGACCGGAATACGAGGGGATGGGTCTTGGCCTGTTCATAGCCAAAACTCTGCTGGAGCGCTCGGGCGCTGAGCTGTCCTTCGCCAATGGCGGGGATCCGTATTCCTCGGGCGATAACGAAATTCCCCATGTCGGCGCCATCGTCGAGGTCAGCTGGCCCCGGCCCAAGATCGACGCCCGTGAAGGCGAAAACGCGGTGGTCCGTGGCCGGAATGAACCCATCGCCGTCTGACCATTCACCGAATTGATGCCATTGGTTAATACCCTGTTAACCGGTCTTTGAGACGGTGATCGGGCACGAGCGACAGGGATTCTTGGCGTGTCCGTTTTCGATTTCATCATTGTCCTTTCCTGTGCCGCGCTCGCTGCGACGGCTGGCGTGGCCTACATGCACGCCGGTCGGCAAAACCCTACGCCGCTGGCCAGCGGTGGTCGTGCCGATGTGTCGTTCCTGTTTCGCGACTGCGATTTACAGCATGCCACGCCCGCTGGCGCTGCCCTTCTGTCCACCATATCGGCCGAAACCGATTGGCATGCCTTGCGGGCCACGCTCGCGCACCGCTTTCCCGACTTGCCCGACGCGGACGCATTGCGCGAAATCGGAAATGTCGTCATCCCGGCCACGGCCACGATGGATACGGGCCTTGTCCGCCTGTCGCGCGAGGATGAGATGGTGCATGTCGAAATCTCCGACAGTGAACCCGGTGATGCCTATACCATTCACACGATCCGTGCGCTCCAAGCGCGCAATGACATCCTTGAAATAGCTGCCGAAGCGGCACCCTATCCAATCTGGATGCTTGACGCCAAAGGGGCGGTGATCTGGCATAATCCGCGCTACGGCATGCTGCTGGAAACCCATGGCACAGGCGATACCACGCAACCGCTGTTTGATATTCCGTCGCTGGACCATACGGATTCGGGATCTGCCCGGTCCTCTGTGACATCGCCGGGGGACGGGCGCGAAACGTGGTACGATGTGACCATCACCAAGCGGAATGACCGGTCGATCTGCCATGCCGTGGACATCAACGCCGTAATCCAGGCCGAGATTGCGCAACGCAACTTTGTCCAGACATTGGCCAAGACATTCGCGCAGCTTTCCATCGGCCTTGCCATCTTTGACCGCAACGGACAGCTGGCGCTGTTCAACCCGGCCTTGGTCGACCTGACCTCCCTGCCCGTGGAATTCCTGTCCGGGAGGCCGCAGCTTCTGTCGTTCTTCGACAGGCTCCGGGACAATCGCGTGATGCCCGAACCCAAGAATTACATGTCATGGCGCCACGAAATCTCCGACGTGATCGCCGCGGCAACCCACAGCTCTTATCAAGAAACGTGGAGCCTTGATACCGGCCACACATACAGGGTCAGCGGCCGGCCGCATCCCGACGGGGCGGTCGCCTTTCTGATCGAGGATATCACCGCCGAAATCTCCCTGACCCGCAATTTCCGCGCCGAGCTGGAGCTTGGCCAATCCATTATGGACTCCTTTGAGGAGGCGCTGGTCGTCTTTTCCTCCACAGGTGTTCTGACATTCTGCAATGCGGCCTACCGCGACATGTGGAAGATGGATCCCGATCGCAGCTTTGCCGACATTACGATCATCGACTCGCAAAAGGTCTGGCAGGAACGCTCCAGCCCCGACCCGGCCTGGAGCGACATCCGCGACTTTGTCATGAAGATTGGCGAACGCGCGCCATGGGATACGGAGGTGGAGCATATCGACGGTCGCAGTCTGCATGTTCAGCTGTCCCCCGTCGTGGCCGGTGCCACTATGATCCGGTTCACTGTGCTCGCAACAGTGCCCGTTTCACCCACTGCTGCCTAACCATCCGCTTGCGGCGGGCGCACGGCCCGGTAGGGTGACGTCATGCTGGCCTCCCCTTACACGATCCCCTTGCCTGATGCCGACGCAACCACCGCTCTGGGCCGCGCGATGGGCCGCGTGCTGGCCGTCGGCGACACTGTTTTGCTGGAAGGATCGGTCGGCGCTGGCAAGACGCATTTCGCCCGCGCGCTCATCCAATCGATCCTGCACGTTCCCGAGGACGTCCCCTCCCCCACCTTCACTCTGGTCCAGATCTACGAGACCACGCGCGGCCCGCTGTGGCATGCCGACCTCTATCGCCTGAGTGACCCTGGCGAGGTCGAAGAGCTCGGCCTGACGGAGGCGTTTGACACAGCCATCTGCCTCATCGAGTGGCCGGACCGTTTTGTGGGCGCACCTGCAAATGCGCTCACCCTTTCCTTTGCAGATGCAGGCGATGGGCGTGTGGTCACCCTTGCATGGCAGGCAGGAGATTGGGCAGAACGGCTACCAATGAGGGGAACCGATGTCTGAAACACGCGCCGATCTTGCGACGGCCTTTCTCGCGCAGTACGGCTGGGGCGCTGCGGCACGCGTGACGATTGCCGGTGATGCCTCCAACAGGCGCTACGACCGGCTGCGGCAGGATACCGGGCACACGGCCGTTCTGATGGATGCCCCACCGGACAAGGGTGAGGACGTGCGCCCCTTTGTCCGGATCACGCAAGAGCTGCGCGAGCGCGGGTTGTCGGCCCCGGCGATCCTTGCAGCGGATGCGGCGCACGGTTTCCTCCTACTCGAGGATCTGGGCGATGATCTGTTTGCCAAGGTCATGCGCGACGATCCGAGCCTTGAAACACTGCTCTATGAGGCGGCCATTGACGCGCTTGTCCACCTGCACGAGGGGCCCGCCCCCGACCTGCCGCCCTATGACGCCAAGGTCATGACGCCGCTCGCGGCACTGGCCTTTGACTGGTATCTGCCCGGCGCCACCGGCGCGCAGGATCCGTCCGCCAAAGCCGCGTTCGAAGCGGCCTGTCATGCCGCGCTGTCCCCGCTCGATGATGCGGCAGATGTCCTGATCCAGCGTGACTATCATGCGGAAAACCTGCTCTGGCTGCCCGATCGCGACGGTGTCGCGCGGGTTGGCTTGCTGGACTACCAGGACGCGATGCGGGGCCACCGTGCCTACGATGTCGTATCAATCCTGCAGGACGCGCGTCGCGATGTTGCACCTGCCATGGCCCAAAGCATGATCGACCGCTATGTCGCCAAAACGCGCAGGGACGCCGACGCATTTTCCACCGCGTGTGCCCTGCTTGGCATGCAGCGGAACATGCGCATTCTCGGCGTTTTTGCCCGGCTCTCGCTGGCCTACGGCAAGCCACACTATGTCGATCTGATCCCGCGGGTCTGGCGGCACCTGATGACGACACTCAAACACCCTGCCCTCGCTGCACTCGCGCCGCACATCACCGATCACCTGCCTGAACCGACGCCCCTGGTTTGCGCCACGCTCAAGGACAAATGCGGGAGCATGCCGCTGTGACGTTTCCCCTCATGCTGTTTGCCGCCGGTTTTGGCACGCGCATGGGTGCGCTGACGGCACATCGGCCCAAGCCCCTGATCGACGTGGCCGGACAAGCACTGATCGATCACGCCCTGGCCCTCGCCGAGGATGCCGGGATCACCCGGATCGTCAGCAACCTGCATTACCGTCCCGAGATGCTCGAGGCACATTTGGCCAATCGCAGCGTGCACACAATCCGCGAGACGCCAGATATCCTGGATACCGGTGGTGGGCTGCGCAATGCGCTGCCCGTCTTGGGCAGCGACACGGTCATGACCCTTAACAGCGATGCAGTCTGGGCCGGGCCCAATCCGCTGACGCAGCTCATCGATGCCTGGGATCCTGCGCGGATGGACGCCCTTTTGCTGTGTGTGCCCATGGCGCAGGTGCACGGGCGAACAGGGTCTGGCGATTTTATCCTGCGGCCCGACGGTCAGATCGTCCGAGGACCGGACGCAGTCTATGCCGGGGCGCATATCCTCAAGACCGCGCGCTTGCATGACGTGCCTGACACCGCGTTTTCGCTCAATGTGGTTTGGAACGCGATGGCCGAAGACCAGCGTCTGTATGGTCTGCGCTATGAGGGGCATTGGTGTGATGTCGGCCATCCCGGCGGCATCGCCGAGGCCGAAGCCATGCTGGCCGCACATAATGTTTGAGCCAAGCGACCATCCGCGCCTGTTTGGGTGCGCCCCCGGCGTCGATTTTCCCCACGCCCTGATCAGCGGCCTGACGGCGCGGATGGACGGGACACCCCCCGATGCGATGGCGTGGGTGACAATCCTGGTCAACACGCAACGGATGGCCCGGCGCCTGTCCGAACTGTTCGAGCTGGGCCCACCGCGTCTTTTGCCGCGTGTCAGTCTGATCACGCAGCTCGACGCGCTGCTTCCCGATGCGCCGATGCCTGCAGCCACACCACCGCTGCGCCGCCTGCTCGAACTTGAGCCTTTGGTCGCAAAGCTGATCGAGCAAGAGCAAGATTTGAACAGCAGCAGCGCAAGCTTTGATCTGGCCCGCAGCCTCGCGCAATTGATGGACGAAATGCAGGGTGAGGGCGTGCAGGCGGAAGATATTCTGCGCCTCGACGTGACGGACCAATCGGGCCATTGGGCACGCGCGCAGAAGTTTTTTGGGATCGCGCAGGACTACATCACCACCACCAGCGACGCGCCCGACCCGGAAGCGCGGCAGCGCGCCACCGTGCTTCGGCTCGCCACCCACTGGGCGACTGATCCACCCCGCAATCCGATCCTCGTCGCGGGCTCCACCGGGTCACGCGGCACAACGCAACTGCTGATGGAGGCCGTGGCCCGCCTGCCGCAGGGCGCGCTGATCCTGCCCGGGTTCGATTTCGATGCGCCTCCCGCGGTCTGGGATCAGCTGACGCGCAGTATCACCGACGCAAACATGCCGCGCGACGAGGATCATCCACAATTTCGGTTTGCGCAAATGATGCACGGCATGGATGTGCCGCCTGCTGCGATTGCACCGTGGATGGACACCGCAGCACCGTCGCCCATGCGCAACCGACTGGTTTCGCTTGCGTTGCGTCCGGCTCCGATCACCGATGCCTGGCGTGCCGAAGGGCCTACGTTAGAGACGGAATTGTCGTCAGCGACCGAAGCGGTCACCTTGATCGAAGCCGAGACCGCCCGAGACGAAGCCACGGCCATCGCCTTGCGCCTGCGGGCCGCCGCCGAGGATGGACAGCGCGCGGCGCTGATCACGCCGGACCGCATGCTGACACGTCAGGTTACAGCGGCGCTGGACCGTTGGGGCATCCGTCCCGACGACAGCGCTGGCGTGCCGTTGCATCTGTCTCCGCCCGGTCGGTTTTTGCGCCACGTCGCTGATCTGATGCAAAGGCCGCTTGATGCAGAGGCGTTGATCACGTTGCTCAAGCATCCACTCACCCACTCCGCAGGAGGGCGGAATGAGCATCAGATCAACACCCAACGGCTCGAGTTGCGGATGCGCAAGGATGGGCTGCCCTACCCGACCGGCCCACTGCTGAAAGCCTGTGCATTGCGCGCAGCACCGCGGGACCCCGATGCGATGGCGGCGTGGGCAGACTGGCTTGCTCAAACGCTGGACGGTGCGCATGATGATACCGCCCGGCCTTTGTCCGACTGGGTAATCCGGCATGTCGCACTGGCTGAGGCGCTTGCCGATGGTCCGGCGCCGACCGGCGCCTCCGAGCTGTGGCAGAAAGATGCGGGTGAGGCGGCACTGGCGTTGATGCAAGACTTCACCACGCAGGCGGAACATGGCGGAACGCTGAGCGGACGTGACTACGGTGCACTTGTGTCCGGCCTCTTGTCCGCGGGCGAAGTGCGCAACCCCGATGCGCCACATCCAACGATCATGATTTGGGGCACGCTCGAGGCGCGGGTACAAGGCGCAGAGCTTGTGATCCTTGCCGGGTTGAACGACGGCACCTGGCCCGAGGCACCACCACCCGACCCTTGGCTGAACCGCAAGATGCGTGCGGAGGCGGGCCTGTTGCTGCCGGAACGCCGTGTTGGTCTGTCGGCTCATGACTTTCAACAAGCCATCGGCGCACCCGAGGTGTGGTTGACCCGCGCAATCCGGTCTGACGATGCCGAAACCGTGCCCTCGCGCTGGATCAACCGGCTTCGCAACCTGATGACGGGGCTGCCGCAGGGCATTGGGAACGCCTGTTGGGATGCCATGCGGGATCGCGGCGCGCAGTGGCTGGACCAGGCGCGCATCCTGGATCGTGGTCCCGATGTGGACAAGGCGCAGCGCCCTGCCCCGCGCCCGCCGGTTTCAGCCAGGCCGCGTCGTTTGACCGTTACGGAAATCCAGACGCTCATTCGTGACCCGTACGCGATTTATGCCAAACACATCTTGCGGCTGCGCCCGTTGCGCCCCTTGGTTCCTTCTGCCGATGCGCTGCTGCGCGGTATTCTGTTGCATGACGTCATGGAACGGTTTGTGCGTGACACGCTCGACCAGCCGGACGCGTGTCGAACAGATGTGTTGATGCAGCATGCGCGCGACATCCTCACCAGCGCGGTGCCTTGGCCTGCGGCGCGCATGCTTTGGCACGCGCGTATTGCCCGGGCGGCAGACTGGATCGTCGAGACCGAGGGACAGCGGCAGACCCGAGCAACCCCGATCGCGATGGAAAAGGACGCGATCGGGCGGCTGGAGATACCGGCGATTGGCACCACGATCGAGGGCCGCGCCGACCGGATCGACCTCGACGCGCAGGGCAACGCCATCCTTTACGACTACAAGAGCAGCATGCCGCCCAGCGCTGACCAACAGCGGTTCTTTGACAAGCAGCTGTTGATCGAGGCGGCGATGGTCGAGGCGGGTGGCTTTGACGTGCTGGGTCCGCGAGCTGTTTTTGCGGCGCAGTTCATTGGACTCAGTGGCCAGAAAACCGCTGACGTGCCCTTGGACAAAGAGCCTCCTGCCAAGGTGCTGGCGGACCTTGCCGGGCTGCTTTCCGCATATTTGGAGCCAGAAAAAGGCTACACATCCCGGCGTGCACTGTACGAAGATCGCGAAGCGCGCGATTTTGATCAACTGGCGCGTTTCGGCGAATGGGACGTCACCGACGACCCCCTGCCGGAGGATGTGGCGTGACCCCGTTCGACGAAGCGACCCGCCGCCAGCACGATGCCGCGCAGCCCGGTCAATCGACCTGGCTGTCTGCCAATGCCGGATCCGGAAAGACCCGCGTTCTGACAGACCGCGTTGCCCGGCTGCTGCTTGAGGATGTGCAGCCGCAGCACATCCTGTGCCTGACTTATACCAAGGCCGCCGCGTCCGAGATGCAAAATCGCCTGTTCAAACGCCTCGGTGCCTGGGCGATGCTGGATGATGGCGACCTGCGGGGTGCGCTGCAGATGCTGGGATATGCCGGGCCCACCGCCGATGCGGACTTGCGCCGCGCCCGCACCCTGTTTGCGCGCGCCATCGAAACGCCAGGCGGGCTAAAGATCCAAACGATCCACTCGTTTTGTGCTGCATTGCTCCGCCGTTTCCCGCTGGAGGCAGGCGTAAGCCCCCAATTCACCGAGATCGAAGACCGCGCTGCCGAATTGCTTCGCGGTGAGCTGCTGGACCAAATGGCCGAAGGGCCGGACGCGCCTGTGCTGGCCACTTTTGCCCAGATCTACAGTGGCGATGAGGTTTTGAAGGTAACGGCGCGTATCGTGTCTCAGACAGGGCAGTTTACCTTCAAATCGGCTGGCGAGGCGTTGGCGCTGTTTGGGTTGCCTGCTGACCTGACGCCCGAGCGGCTGGTGGCAGACACGTTTGGCCCGGGTGATGCCGCGTTGATCCAAGAGCTTATCCCACTGCTCGCGGCCGGGTCAGCGAACGACCAAAAGGCTGCGGAGAAATTGCGAGCCATCCCCGATCTCAACCTCGCTGCCATCCCCGCGCTGACGGCTGTGTTTGTTTATGGCTCCGGCCAGAAGGCGGGGTTTCCCAAGATTGGTTCCTTTCCGACCAAAGCGACGCAAGCCACGGCCGAACATCTCATGCCGGCGCTCGACGCCTTGATGCAGCGTGTCGCCGACGCGCGCGAGGCGCATCTGGGCCTCATCGCGGCAGAACATGCGCTTCGCTTACATGGTTTCGCCGCCCGCTTTGCCGACCGGTATGCGGCCGCGAAACAGACGCGCGCCTGGCTCGATTTTGATGACTTGATCATGAAGGCGCGGCAGTTGCTGTCGGACCCGCAGGTCGCGGCATGGGTTCTTTACCGGCTGGATGGCGGTATCGACCACATCCTGGTTGACGAAGCACAGGACACAAGCCCGATGCAATGGGACGTGATCCGCAAATTGGCCGAGGAATTTTCGAGCGGAACCGGCGTACGGGACGGTATCGAACGCACGATCTTTGTTGTCGGCGACAAGAAACAGTCGATCTATTCTTTCCAAGGTGCCGACCCCGAAGCGTTTGACAGGATGCAATGGGAATTCGGCTCTAAATTGCAGGGTTCGGGTCAAATTCTGAATGATCTGACCCTTGATTACTCGTTTCGGTCATCGCCCGCGATCTTGCGGCTGGTGGACATGGTGTTCCAACAAGACGCAGGCTTTCCCGGCGACGGTCACCACATCGCGTTTCACACTGATATGCCGGGCCGTGTCGACCTGTGGCCCGTCGTCCCCAAGCCCGAAAAGGAAACCGAGCGCGATTGGTACGACCCTGTGGACCGACGCAGCCCCGAACACGAGCATCGGGTGCTTGCGTTGGGTATCGCGCATGAGATCAAGCGGATGCTCGACACTCGCACGCCGATACCGGACGGCGATACGGTGCGACCGGTCGAGCCGAAAGATTTCCTGATCCTCGTCCAGCGGCGCGGCGGCGTTTTCGGCGATCTGATCCGCGCCTGCAAAGAGCTGGAGCTGCCGATTGCCGGGGCAGATCGGCTCAAGGTCGGGGCGGAACTGGCAGTGCGAGACCTGGGGGCGCTGTTGGCCTTTCTCGCGACACCCGAGGACAGCCTGTCGCTGGCCACCGCGCTGCGCTCGCCGCTGTTTGGATGGACGGAACAAAAGCTGTTTCAACTGGCGCACGGGCGCGACACGGACTTTCTGTGGCAGACGCTGCGCACCAGTGAGGCACATGGCAAGACGGTCGCCGTGCTGCAGGACATGCGATCTCAGATCGATTTTCTGCGCCCCTATGATCTGATTGAACGGATGCTGACCCGACACCTTGGGCGGCGAAACCTGCTGGCCCGATTGGGCGTCGAGGCCGAAGACGGGATCGACGCGCTTCTGTCTCAGGCGCTGGCCTACGAGCGTGCGTCGATCCCCAGCCTGACCGGGTTCCTCACCTGGATGGAGACCGATGATCTGGAGATCAAACGCCAGATCGACAGCGCGTCGAACCAGATCCGCGTGATGACGGTGCATGGCGCCAAAGGGCTGGAAGCACCGATTGTGATCCTGCCGGAATGTGGAAAACGCACCGTGCGCATCACCGATCCACTGATTGAGATGGATGGTATCCCCGTTTGGCGCATGCCGGAGGGGCAAAGACCGCAGGCGATGCGCGACCGGCTGGAGGACATGCGCAGCGCGCAAGAGGCGGAGTCGCTGAGACTGCTATATGTGGCTCTGACACGTGCGGAAAAGTGGTTGATCGTTGCGGCCTCCGGTGAGCTGAGCAAGGCTGGCGGCGATTGGTGGCAACGGGTCGAAGCGGGCATGGAGGCCGGTGGCGCAGTCGCGCTGGAGACGCCGATGGGGCAGGGGTTGCGGCTATCCCATGCGATCTGGCCCGAAGGCGATCTGACCCGTGACAAAACGCCCGACGCATTGCCCGAGTTACGAGGCGTTTTTACCCGCCCCGCGCCGATACCGGTCAAAGTGGCAGGGCCGCTGTCACCATCCGATCTGGGCGGTGCCAAGGCATTGCTCGGTGATGGGAGAGATAGCGACACCGCCACCGCGTACGGAACGTTGGTGCATATTTTGCTCGAGGAATTGCCGCCCCGCCCGATAGCGATCTGGAATACCATAGCGGACGGCCTTGTGTCGCAAAGCGCCTTGCCACCCGAAATCGCGGAGACTGCCCGGCGCGAGGCGCTGACCGTGCTAAACGCACCCGACCTTGCCCATGTCTTTCATCCCGACACGCTGGCGGAGGTTCCGTTTGTCGCACAGTTGGGCGCGCAGGTACTGCGGGGCACCATCGACAGGCTGATCATCACACCCGAGCGGATTGATATCATTGATTTCAAATCCAATCGGGTTGTTCCGGATGAACCAAGCAGGGTGCCCGATGGGCTGCTGCGTCAGATGGGTGCCTATGCGCATGCGATCGCACAGATTTATCCCCGGCACAGCATCCGCTGCGCCATTCTGTGGACCCATACGGCCACGCTCATGCCATTGCCGCACGATATCGTGACCCAGGCACTGGCGGACACGCCATATCTTGACGCCAGCCAGTAGGGTTCTTACCTTGCCAGTCCAACGCCCGACGCCCCTTTTCCGGAGACATGACCATGGCAACCACAGCCGTTACGGACGCGACATTTGACAGCGAAGTG
This sequence comes from Pseudomonadota bacterium, assembly GCA_038525585.1. Lineage (GTDB taxonomy): Bacteria > Pseudomonadota > Alphaproteobacteria > Rhodobacterales > Rhodobacteraceae > Tateyamaria. The sequence continues at coordinate 121,422 of JBCBHM010000001.1, read as the reverse complement.
AAAGAGGCCGACCTGCCGGTCGTCGTCGACTTCTGGGCCGAATGGTGCGGACCTTGCAAGCAGATCGGCCCCGCGCTCGAAGAGCTGTCGGCCGAGATGGAAGGCAAAGTGAAGATTGTCAAAGTCGACGTCGATTCGAATCCCAACGCCCCTGCTCAGATGGGCGTGCGCGGCATCCCGGCGCTGTTCATCTTCAAGGACGGTCAAGTCGTGTCGAACCGTGCGGGCGCTGCCCCCAAGGCCACGCTGCAAAGCTGGATCGAAGAATCGATCTGACCCGCCGAACAGTCGCAGTGAAAGGGCCCCTACATGGGGCCTTTTTTATGACCTGCCGAGGCTTTGGCTGGCCAGTGTAACGATTCCGGCAAGCCGCGTCGCCTGGCGCCAACTGCGCTGCGTCTCTTGATGCGGAATGGCCATCCAGTCATTGAGCAGCTGAACATGCGGCAAGAAGCGCACCGCCGGATCATCCGGACCAACGACCGTATACCCTTTGAAAAACGCATCCAGCGTTGCCTGTGACAGTAGATCGGCCCCGGACGGTTGGTGGAGTTCCGCATAATCCATCAACATCCGGACGATATCGAACCCGACCGGCGCGCTGGACGGCGGCTTGAAATCCAGCGCGGTTTCACCTTCGGGTCCCAGCAGCAGGTTCCGCATGTTGAAATCACCATGCTTGGGCGCGGAAAGGGTCGTCTGCCCCGCAACCGCACGGTCCGGCAAGGCATCACAGCAGGCGAGGAACAGATCCAACTCCGCCACTTTCCGCCTGCCCGCCCGTGCCGCGTCGGCCTGCCGTGCAATGTGATCCAGCACGAAGTGTGGACGGTAGGTGCGCGGTTCGACCTCTCCGGCGCCATGATATGCCGCCAGCCACGCCCCGGCACGTCGCAACAAAGGGCCATGCGCACGCCCTGACCGTAGCTGCGCCTCGAGCGTTTTTCCGACGGCTTCTGTCATGACCATGACGTTATCATTGGCAAACAGCACATCCGGCGCATGGGCCCTCGGGTTGGACTGCAGTGCGGCGTGCGCGGCACGTATGGCCACGGCGTTTTGTGCGGGCGTCTCTTCTGCCGGGCCACGCTCCACCATCTTGAGGATCAACTTCTGCGGCCCGATCAGACGCAGCACCACGTGGCTGCGCGTTGCGTCCACCTTGTCCCAAATCAGTTTGGACCGGAACGCGGCAGGATCGAGGCCCAGCGTCGGCGCAATCTCCGCCCAAGCGTCCAGCGCCTGTATTACCCGAGGATCTTGCCCGATACGCATGACGGCACCTGACCACATCCGCCCCTTGGATTGAAGCCACCAGCGCAAAGGCGCATATAGGCGCAGATCACGGAATGAGGCGGACATGGCAAACACAGACTTTCCCGGTTGGCACGGCACCACCATCATCGGAGTCAAAAAGGGCGGCGAGGTTGTCGTTGCGGGCGATGGGCAAGTGTCGCTGGGCCAGACGGTGATCAAGGGGACGGCGCGCAAGGTGCGCAGGCTCAGCCCCGGCGGCCATGACGTGGTTGCAGGCTTTGCGGGGTCCACGGCGGATGCGTTCACGCTGCTGGAACGGTTGGAGGCCAAGCTGGAGGCGACGCCGGGCCAATTGGCGCGTGCGTCCGTGGAACTGGCCAAGGACTGGCGGACCGACAAGTACCTGCAAAAGCTCGAGGCGATGCTGATCGTCACTGATGGCGCGGATATGTTCGTGATCACCGGCGCGGGCGATGTACTGGAACCCGAACACGATGTCGCCGCCATCGGCTCGGGCGGAAATTTTGCCCTCGCCGCCGCGCGGGGCATGATGAGTACGGACAAGGACGCCGAAACCGTCGCGCGGGACGCCATGGCCATCGCCGCTGACATTTGCGTCTACACCAACGGCAACCTCACCGTGGAGAAGATCAGCGCATGACCGATATGCCGTATACCCGGCTTGGCAACAGCGGGCTGGTCGTGAGCCGCATGTGCTTTGGTACGATGACATTCACCCATGGCACCGACTGGATTCCAGGCGTGGCAAAGATCGAACAGGCGGATGCGGACCGGATGGTCGCGCACGCGCTTGATCACGGCGTGAATTTCTTTGACACCGCCGACGGGTATTCCCACGGGGAATCCGAACAGATCCTGGGCAAAGCGTTGGGAAAACGCCGGAACGAGGCTGTCATTTGCACCAAGCTGGGCTTTCGTCAGACCGACCTGCTGACCGATGCCGGGCTGAGCCGCGGGCATGTGATCAAGCAGATCGAGGGCAGTCTGGAACGGATGGGCATCAATCACATCGACCTGCTCGTGCTGCACAAAACAGACTTCACCACGCCGATGGAAGAAACGCTCGCTGCCCTGCAAACGGCGGTCGAGCATGGCAAGGTGCGCCATATCGGGGTGTCGAACTGGAATGCCTGGCAGGCGGCGCGGGCGATCCAATATCAACGCGACCATCGCATGGCACCCTTTGTGGCAGGCCAGTTCCTCTATAACGCGGTCGCGCGGGATATCGAGCTGGACGTGCTCCCGATGATGTCGGAGATGGGCGCGGGCCTCATGGCGTGGTCGCCGTTAGCGGGTGGATTGCTGTCGGGCAAGTACGATCCCGCCAAGCTGGAAGAGGGTGAGGGGCGCCTGGCCGAAGGGGGCGACTTCCTCGGGACGGATGTGGATACCGCCCGGCAGATGATCGAAACACTGGCGCGCATCGCCAAGGCGCATGACTGCCACGTTGCAACGGCGGCGTTGGCGTGGTTCCTCGCGCAGGATCGGTCGCATACCGTGATCTTTGGCGCGTCGAAGATGGCCCATATGGATGCGGCCCTGGCCGCGCCGACCGTGGCATTGGCCGACGACGAAATAGCGGACCTTTCCGCGATTGCGCCGCCAGCCAAACGCTATCCCCATTGGTTCGACAGCGTCATGACGGATGAGCCACTGACCAAAGCGTTGTCGTGAACAGGGGCCGCCCGGTACCAGGGCAGCCCCGAACACGCGCGTGTCAGAGACGTTTCAGTTCAGTTTCGCCACACCCAGCGGCACGTTGAACCGCTCACACCAAATCCACACCTCGTTGTATTGCGAGGCGTCGATACCGGCGGGCACAACATAGCTTTGCTTGCCCGCATTCTTGGACAGCTTGCCCATCAGCGTGGCGGGATCGTAGCCGTTGCGGCCCAGCGCGACCTTGGGGTCCGGTGCACCATCGAACCAGAAATCATCCTGCAGGACGACTTCGGTCTGGCCGTTATTTGTCACCACCTCGGCACGGCCGCGGGTGACGTGGTTGCTGGCACCGGTGAAGGTGCCGATACGGCCGTGACCCCCGGCAAAGGCGGGCAGGGCGGTGGATGCCAGCAAGGCGGACGAGGCGATCAGGAAAGAGCGGCGGTTGGTCATGTCAGGTCTCCGATATCAACTGGTGCGGCCAAGATAGGAACCATTCGGTTCAAAATATACCCGGCTCGCGTCTCTGTGACGGAATCGGGCCGAATACGGGGGCGCAGGTTGCGTTTTGGCGGAATTCGCATAGGTAGCTGAAACACTTTGTAAAACATGGGCTGCACGTGACTGATCTGACCCCCCGCGAAATCGTCTCCGAACTCGACCGATTCATTATCGGGCAAAAGGACGCCAAGCGCGCCGTGGCGGTGGCCCTGCGCAATCGCTGGCGGCGCAAGCAGCTGGGCGACGATCTGCGCGATGAGGTCTATCCCAAGAACATCCTGATGATCGGCCCCACCGGCGTGGGCAAGACCGAGATCAGCCGCCGCCTGGCCAAGCTGGCCCGCGCACCGTTCCTCAAGGTCGAGGCGACGAAATTTACCGAGGTGGGCTATGTCGGGCGGGACGTTGAACAGATCATCCGCGATCTGGTGGACGCAGCCATCATCGACACCCGCGAACATATGCGCGACGACGTCAAGGCCAACGCCCGTGCTGCTGCCGAAAACCGCGTGATCGAGGCGATTGCAGGCACGGATGCCCGCGATGCCACGCGCGAAATGTTCCGCAAGAAGCTCAAGAGTGGTGAACTGGACGACACGCTGATCGAGCTGGACGTCGCCGACACCTCGAGCCCGTTCCCGATGATGGATATCCCAGGCCAGCCAAGCGGCAATATGGGAATGATGAACATCGGTGATCTGTTGGGCAAGGCGATGGGCGGGCGTACGGTACGCAAGAAACTCACCGTCGCGCAAAGCTATGACGTGCTGATCGGCGAAGAGGCCGACAAGCTGCTGGATGATGAGACTGTGACCAAGGCCGCACTTGAGGCGGTGCAGGAAAACGGCATCGTCTTTCTGGACGAGATCGACAAGGTCTGCGCCCGGACGGATGCGCGCGGCGGTGATGTGAGCCGCGAAGGTGTGCAGCGCGATCTGCTCCCCCTGATCGAGGGGACCACCGTCAGCACCAAGCACGGGCCGGTCAAAACCGACCATATCCTCTTTATCGCGTCGGGCGCGTTCCACATCGCCAAGCCGTCTGACCTGCTGCCCGAACTGCAGGGTCGCTTGCCCATCCGGGTCGAGTTGCGCGCACTGACCGAAGAGGATTTCGTCCGCATCCTGACCGAGACGGACAATGCCCTCACCCGGCAATACACCGCCCTGATGGCGACCGAAGAGGTCACGGTGACGTTTGATCCCGAGGGCATCAAGGCGCTGGCCCGCATCGCAGCGGAGGTGAACCAAAGCGTCGAGAACATCGGTGCGCGGCGCCTCTACACTGTGCTCGAACGCGTATTCGAAGAGCTGTCATTCACGGCACCGGACCGTGCGGGCGACGAAATCACGGTGGATGCCGCCTTTGTCGACGAACATCTGGGCGCACTCGCCCAATCGGCGGATGTGAGCCGCTACGTCCTCTAGTCACGTCCGCGCAATTGGCGTACGCCTCTCGGCAAGACGTAACTCTGGGACAAGTGACATGCGCTGGCTTTTGCTGATTTCGATGGCGGTGCTGATGGCCTGCAGCGATCGGACCGCCGCGCCCGTCCTTCCCGAAGCGTTGAATATCGGTATCAACCGGACCGTGTTTATCGGGACGACGCGTGCCATGAACGCAGCGGGCGAATTCGGCATCGGTCGCAGTCCGACACTGTCACTGCTCCAAAGCGAGGTTTCCATTCCCCCGGATCGAGAGATCGGGTCGATGTCGGACGGGTTCGACAAGCCCAAGCCCGAGCGTGACTTTGTCCTCGCTTCACTGGATCGGCACAATGATCGCCAATCCTTTGCCGCATCGCTCAGCCGCGAGATCGACCGCAGCTCAGAGGCCGGGCGGCGTGAAGTCACGGTGTTTGTGCATGGGTTCAACAACAGCTTTGCCGATTCCGCGTTTCGGATGGCGCAGATGGGTCATGACCTCGACGTGCCGGGTGCGCTGGTCAGCTATTCCTGGCCCAGCCGCGCCAACCCTTTGGGTTACGAATACGATCAGGACAGTGCCCTGTTTGCCCGCGACGGGTTGGCAGACCTGCTGCGCACCATTTCTGCGGCGGGTAATCCCGACATCATCCTCGTGGCGCATTCCATGGGCAGCTATCTGGTGATGGAAACGTTGCGCCAGCTCGAGATTGCAGAACCGGGCTGGGCCGGGCGGTCGCTGCGCGGTGTGATCCTGATGTCGCCAGACCTGAACGTCGATCTGTTCCGCACCCAGATCCAGCGGTTTGAAACCGTGCCGGACCCGTTCCTGGTGATCGTCTCGCGGCGTGACATCATCCTGCGACTGTCGGCTAGATTGCGCGGTGAGCCGTCGCAGCTGGGCAACATCGATGATACTGACGATATTGGCGATCTGCCCGTGACAGTGATTGATGTGTCGGCCTTTAGAGACCGACAATCGGGCAATCACTTTATCGCGGCAGGATCCCCTGCCTTGATCCAGTTGCTCAAACGCAGCGGCGATCTGGACCGCGAGTTTGTAGAGGGTCGTACAGGCGCAACCCTGGTGATCCCGGGCCAACGTCGCATCCTGAGCCGCGCGACCGAGATCGAGGTAACCGCGCCGTCACGTCGCACCCGCTAGTGCCACCGCCACCACCCTTTGAGCCTTGGGGCGCATTCTTGCGCCAGAACGCCCGGTGGCTGTCAGCGGGTGCCGTGCTGACGTTGCTGTCATCCTTTGGACAGACGTTTTTCATCTCGCTCTTCGCCGCCGAAGTGCAAGGGGCGTTCTTCTTGTCTCATGGCGCATGGGGCATGATCTATGCCGTCGGCACGATGGCCTCCGCGGCGGTGATGATCTGGGCCGGTGGGCTGACGGACCAGTGGCGTGCCCGCAGCCTTGGCATTTTGGTGCTGGTATTGCTCGCATTGTCGTGTCTGGCCATGGCACTGAATCCATATGCGGTGCTGCTGCCGGTGATCATCTTTGCCTTACGGCTGACAGGGCAGGGCATGACCAGCCACATTGCCATTGTCGCGATGAGCCGCTGGTTTGTCGCGACGCGTGGTCGGGCGCTGTCAATTGCAACCCTCGGGTTTTCGCTGGGCGAAGCGGTGCTGCCGATCATCTTTGTCGCGCTCTTGGCCGTGATGGACTGGCGGATCCTGTGGGTGATCGCGGCGCTGATCGCGCTGGCGGGCATTCCGCTATTGGCCGCCCTGCTGCGCACGGAACGCACACCACAATCCATGGCAGGCGAGAACCAAAGCCTCGGGATGGATGCGCGCAACTGGACCCGCGGGCAGGCGCTGCGGCATCCGCTGTTCTGGTTCATGGTGCCGGCGCTCATTGGCCCGTCGGCTTTTGGCACCGCGTTTTTCTTCCATCAGGTCTATTACGCGACGCTCAAGGGATGGACGCATCTGGCGCTCGTTTCACTGTTCCCGATCTATACTCTGGTGGGTATTGCGGCGATGGTTGCCGCTGGCTTGGCACTGGATCGGTTTGGCACGGCGCGGCTGATCCCATTCTATCAGCTGCCTCTGGTTCTGGCCTTTGCCGTTTTTGCTCTTGCCACGTCGCTGGTGCATGTGGCGGTCGGCCTCGTTCTTTTTGCACTGATGACGGGCGCAAATGCGGTGCTGCCCAACGCCTTTTGGGCGGAGTTCTACGGCACCGGCAATATCGGATCGATCAAGGCGATGGCGGCCGCTGTCATGGTCCTCGGGTCAGCCATCGGGCCTGGGCTGACAGGGGTGTTGATCGACGCGGGCATATCGCTTGATACGCAATATTTGGGCGTCGCACTCTATTTCGTCGTCGCAAGTGGCATGATGTGGATCGGAATCACCCGGTCCCGCTCGGCACTAACGGCGTTTGCGTAGATAGACGTAATACGCGCCACCACCCCCGTGCCGGTTGTGCGCTGCACTCACTTGCAACACGGCCGACGACAGCGGCGGGACCGACAGCCATTGCGGCACTTGATGGCGCAACACGCCCAGCCGCACGGGGATCGGACCCCCCTCATCACGATCCTTGCCTTTGCCAGTGACAACCAGCACCAACCGTTTGCCCTGTGACTGTGCCGACAGGATAAAGCGGGTCAGGGCCGGGTGCGCGCGATCCAGCGTCATGCCGTGCAGGTCCAGCTTGGCCTCCGGGCGCAGCTTGCCCCGTTTCATGTTGGCGAACGCCTTCTTGTCCATATGGACAGATTGCCCGTTCAACTGCTCGGCCAATGTCGCGGAGAGGTCGACGCGCGTCGTCGGTTCCGCACTAGGCACGGGCCGCGATGACGGCACAGGCACAAACGACGCCAGGGGCTTGTCGCTCCGCACAGGTGTTTCCACAAAATCTTCGGGCCGCAGGTTGCGTTGCGGATGCAGCCGGTCGGTCTGGTCGGCAACCTTGCGCCACAGTGCCTCTTCATCTGGTCGCAAATGACGACGCCGGGTCATGTTTCACCTTCGGGCAGCAGCGCATAGGCCCGCTGGATCGGCATCAGCACCAGCATCCGGCCGGGATCGCGCAGGCGTCCCGCCTGCCGTCCGGCCCGATCGCCCGTGCCAAAGAATACATCAGCCCGTTGCGCGCCCTTGATGGCTGACCCGGTGTCTTGCGCAATCATCAATCGGCGCATGGGATCCTTGCCATCTTTCTCGACCCAGACCGGCGCGCCCAGCGGGACAAAGGCGGGATCGACCGCGATCGACCGCATCGTGGTGATCGACCGGTTCATCGCCCCGAGCGGACCCTGGTCGCTGGGCACCTCGCTGACCTCGCGGAAAAAGACGTAGGATGGATTGTGATACAGCAGTTCGCGCCCCGCCTCGGGGTTTCGGTTGACCCAGTTCTTGATCACCTGCGCACTGACCTGATGCGGCTCATAGGTCCCGCGCCGCACAAGCTCTTGCCCAATCGAGCGGTAAGGATGGCCGTTGAAGCCGCCATATCCCACGCGGATCGTACGCCCACCCGGCAGCTTGATCCGCCCGGATCCCTGCACCTGCAGGAAAAACAACTCAACCGCATCATCGACCCACGCAATCTCGAGGCCCCGACCGGCCATGCGATCCCCTTCGAGGATGGCGCGCCGGGTCAGCCACGGACGGATCTGTTTTGCCTCAGGCGGCATCTTGTAGACGGGAAAACGGTAACGGGTGGAACGACGCAGGCTGCCGCTCAATTCAGGCTCAAAATATCCTGTGAACAGCGCGGGCTGTCCGTCCTCGATCAGAACCGGGCGAAAGAACAGCTCAAAGAACGCGCGCGGGTCCGGGATGTCACCGGCCAGCGCGCACAGGTTGCCCCAATCGGGGTCATCCATATCCTGACATGTGTTACGAAATGTCGCGAGCGCTGCGGCGTGATCATCCGTTGCCCAGCCATCCAGGCTGGAAAATTCCATCACGGTATAGCGCAATTCGCCTTCGGCCTGGGCACTCACCGCGCACATCCAGGCCAAAAGCGCCGCGGCGACATGAATTATGCGTCTGTGGACACCAACAACCAATTTGGGTCGTCCGCTCCCATAATGCGCGCAAAGGCCCAGGTGTCTTTCTGCCGTTTCACTTCGGTCAGGCTGCCTTCGATGATGTCGCCACCCTTGTCACGAACCGCCGATGTCAGCTCGGCCACAAAGCGGATCGTGACCTCCGCTTCGTTGGTCTCTTCGTCCAGGGTGGCATTGACCAGCTTCATCTCGCGCACGCCGATAAAGTCGGCTTCAATGGTCAGGCCCTGATCTTCGCGTGCGGCGACGCCATCGACAAAGCTTTCATAGATGTCTTCGGCCAGGATCGGCTGAATATCCGACAGCTCACCGCTCTCATAGCCCATCACGATCATCTCATAGGCGCCACGCGCACCCTGCAGGAAGTCGGCCACATGAAACGATGGCTCCAGCCGCTTCATCTCGGTCAGCGCTTTGGCGGCGTCGCTGTCCTCGTCCACATGGTCTGTGATATCAAGGTCGGGGCCGCCTTCAATCACTTCCAGATCGGGGCGTGTGCTGGGCCCGCTGTCCTGACGGGGCAGGGGCGGCTGCTCAAACCCCTCGCGGGAGCCAAGCACGTTTTTCAGACGCAAGATCAGAAAGACGGCAATGCCGGCAAGGACCAAGAGCTGGATCAGCGGAGAGTTCATTCAAACCTCAATACGATGTGCGCGGGGTATGCGCGGGTGGCGATTGCCTGTCAGGGTCCTTATGTAGGTGAGGGGGTGGGTCAAGTCCACCGCGGCCCTTGGTGGGTCAGGCTGAAAGGATGTCGCATATGTGGCTGTTTGTTGCTTTTCTTGCTGTGCCGTTGATCGAGATTGCCCTGTTTATTCAGATCGGCGGCGCGATTGGCCTCGGCTGGACCTTGCTGATTGTCGTGATCACAGCTGTGTTGGGCACCTATCTCGTGCGGCAGCAGGGCTTGCAAGCGCTGCGACAGGTGCAGAATTCGTTCAACCAGCTGCAAGACCCGAGCGAGGCATTGGCACATGGCGCGATGATCCTGTTTTCCGGCGCGCTCTTGCTGACGCCCGGGTTTTTCACTGACGCGGTTGGATTTGCGCTGCTTGTCCCAGCCGTTCGGCTCGCTGTTTTTAAATGGGCTCGGACCAAGGTGAAGGTTGCCAGCTTTGCCACCCACGGACCGGCACACCGCCCGCCGCATGCACATTCCGACGTCATCGACGGCGAATACACGGAAGTTCCGGAAAATCAGCAGGACATCTCTGGCCCTTCGGGCTGGACCAAGCATTGAGGCCTGCACCCCAAGCTGATACCAGAGCGCAAATCCGATTGCTTTCAGGAGAGCGCCAAGATGGCCGAAGAAGAAGAAAAAGCCGCAGAACAGCCTAAACAACAGCAGCCGCAGATGCGGGTGCTTGGCCAGTTCATCCGGGACATGTCGTTTGAAAACATCGTGGCCCAGAAGGGCGGCCAACCGGACATGAAACCGGACGTGCAGGTTCAGGTGAACCTGGATGCGAAAAAGCGCGGTGGCGACAATCAGTTTGAATCGTCGATCAAGCTGAATGTGACGTCCAAGGACAAGGACAGCGATACCATCCTCTTCGTGCTCGAGATCGATTATGTCGGCGTGTTTTTCATCGACGGTGTTCCGCAGGAACAGTTGCACCCGTTCCTGCTGATCGAATGTCCGCGCATGATCTTCCCGTTCCTTCGCCGCGTGGTAAGTGACATCACGCGCGATGGTGGCTTCCCGCCCATGAACCTCGAAAATATCGACTTCGTGGCGCTGTACCGGAACGAAATTGAACGGCGCAAAAGCGAGGGCCAAAAGCTCGACGCCTGATGCATTTGGTCAGAACGGTTCAAGCCCGGTGCTCAGCGCCGGGCTTTTTCAGTTCCAAAGCGTGGTTTCACCCAGCTTTTCGACAAACGCGCTATGGGCGGCGCGCTCATCCTCCGAAACCCGGTTGCCCAGTGGTCGCGGCCGTGGCGGTGCTGTCCAGGTGGCATGAGACGCACCGTCTCCGCCTGCCTTTTCCGAGGTTGCGAGTGCAAAGTCCGGCTGCCGTCCGCCAATCAGCTCCAGGTACACTTCGGCCAGGATTTCACTGTCCAGCAAAGCGCCGTGGAGCGTTCGGGCCGAGTTATCGATGCCAAACCGGCGGCACAGCGCATCGAGCGATGCGGGCGAGCCCGGAAACCGACGCCGCGCAATGTCGAGCGTGTCGACAGCCCGATCATAAGGGATCTGCGGCAGGCCCATCCATTTCAATTCGGCATTCAGGAATTTCATGTCAAACGCAGCGTTGTGAATCACCAGCTTCGCATCGCCGATAAAATCCAGAAACGCCTGACCTACTTGTGCAAATTTCGGTTTGCCGCGCAGGAAATCATCGCCCAGCCCATGAACTTCGAACGCCTCTTGCGGCATGGACCGTTCGGGATCGATGTATTCGTGAAACTGGTTGTCCGTCGGCACGTGCCGGATCAGTTCGATTGCACCAATCTCGACAATTCGGTCCCCACTTTCCGGGTCGAATCCGGTGGTTTCTGTGTCGAGCACGATTTCACGCATCTGCCAGCCTGTCCTTGATCTGAGAGATGACAGAATGGACCTGCGCGCGGGCGTGTTCAAGCGTATCCGTCACGATCACGAAATCTGCGCGGGCGCATTTTTCATCGTTGGGCATCTGCTTGGCTCGGATCGCCAAAAACTGATCGCGGGTCATTGTTCCCCGCGCCATCACCCGCGCCTCTTGTTCCTCTGCGGGAATTGTGACGCAGGCGGTGGCATCCATCGCCTTGTCACCGCCTGTTTCAAACAACAGCGGGATGTCAAAGACCAAGATGTCCGCATCAGCCTGCGCAATGAAATGCGCACGATCTGCGGCGACAAGCGGATGCACAATGACTTCGATGTCGCGCAGGACGTCCGGACGCTTGGCAATCTCCACCTTCAACGCGTCTCGCGATACGGCGCCGTCCACAATGGCATCGGGCAACAGGGCGCGCATGGGTTCGACCGCGGCACCGCCCGGTGCATACAGCCGATGCACCGCAGCATCCGCATCCCACAGCGCGCAGCCTGCGTCGGCTAACATCTGCGCTGTTGTGGATTTCCCCATCCCGATGGACCCGGTCAGGCCCAGCTTGAAACTCATCTGAGGGCCGCCGCGCGTGTCGCGCTGTCCACCTCCGGCCGTTGGCCGAACCATCGTTCGAATGCCGGCACCGCTTGATGCAACAACATGCCCAACCCATCCACGGTCACACAGCCCGCCGCCTCGGCATCGATCAACAGACGTGTTCGCAAGGGCGCATAGACCAGATCCGTGACCGTTGTCCCGGCGCGTAACCCATCCAGCGGTATCCGCATCTCTTGCTTTCCGATCATACCCAGCGATGTCGTGTTCACGATCAGGTTGGAATCCTCCAGGATATTGCCTGCCTGCACCCAATCGACCACGCTGATCCGCATGCCGAAATCCGCGGCCAGCTTCTCTGCCCGGACACGGGTGCGATTGGTCAGGAAAATCTCCGGCACGCCCGCATCTGCCAATGATGCGACCACGGCGCGCGCTGCACCCCCAGCACCCAACACTGTCGCAGGCCCTGCCTTGGGGTTCCAACGCGGCGCACCGGCGCGCAGGTTTTCGATAAACCCGTAACCGTCGGTGTTGTCGGCATGGATCTTTCCATCCTTACGAAAGATCAGCGTGTTCGCAGCACCGATCAGCGTCGCCCGATCGGTGATCAGGTCCGCGATGTCCAACACGGCCTCTTTGTGTGGAATCGTGACGTTCACACCGACAAACCCAGCCTTGGGCAAAACCTCCAACACCTGACGCAGATCGTTCAGCTCAACGTCCATGGGGACATAGTCGCCGCGCAATCCGTAGGTCTTGAGCCAATGTTTGTGTATCTGTGGTGACTTGCTGTGCCCAATCGGTGAGCCAATGACCCCAGCCAGCGGAATCCGTTCCGTCATTGTCGTGCCGCTCTATCCTTCGATCACACCCCGTAGCGTCAGAAACGCCAGTATCTCCAAAAGTGGCATACCCAGCACGTGAAAGTAATCCCCCTCCACCGAATGAAACAGCCGCACACCCTCGGCCTCGAGTTGATAGGCACCCACGCAATGCTGAATGTCGGCCCAGTTGCGTGCAACATAGCCCGCAAGATAGTCCTCGGAAAAGGCGCGCATGCGCAGCCGGACCTGCCCGACATGTCGCCAGATCGGTTTCCCCTCGTGATAGATGACAGCCGCAGACAGAAGCGTGTGGCGCTCTCCCCGCAAACGGTTCAGCTGGGCCATCGCATCATCTTGTGACTTGGGTTTTGCGAACACCTCGCCGTTCAACGCCAGCACCTGGTCACATCCAATGACCATGGCATCGGGCCGTTTGTCATGCACCTTGCGCGCCTTGGCTTCGGCCAGCACATCAGCAATATCCCGGGGCGGAGCGTCGTCCGCAAGCAATGCTGCCTTGATCGCATCCTCGTCCACGCGGGGTTTCACGACCTCGAACGGTACGCCTGCGTTCTTGAGCAAAGTGGCCCGGATCGAGGAACCAGACGCCAGGAGGATGGGGACATCCATGCGGATAACCTTGTGCGAAACGACGCGATGATCTGTGGTCGAATGTCTGAGGAAAACCGGTGTCCGGCACAAGTGGGCACAAACACCCCAGTCTCACCGATTTACCAAGTTTTCCTCCACGCGGGGCAAGGATAAGTGCACGCGTGTGCATAACAAAGCGTATACATGTTTATCCACATGGACGCTCACGTTTCATGATCGCTACGCCGCAGCTAAATAATTGGAAACATTACATTATCAGGAAAAATTAACAGAGTGTAAACTTAGGCCAGACATCCTGTCCCCACCCGGGAAAATCACTTGGAAAACACGATAATCCCCAGAAATCCGTTCCCCTACCAAATCATCATCCTTTTTCTTTTCTTTTATTTATTATTAGGGTCCGTGCCGAGAGGGAGTACCAACATGATCGACCTGCTGGCCAGTCTGTATCCATGGATCAAGGCATTCCATATCATGTCTGTGATCGCATGGATGGCCGCACTGTTCTACCTGCCGCGTCTGTATGTCTATCACAGTGAGCAGGTTGGGTTGAATGGCGAGACCCACGCGCTGTTCCAGACCATGGAGCTGAAACTGCTCAAGGTGATCATGAACCCGGCAATGATCGCGACCTGGATCTTTGGCCTGCTGCTTGCGCTGATCCCCGGCGTGATTGATTGGGGCGCCGTTTGGCCCTGGACCAAACTGGCGGGTATCCTTGCCATGTCAGGATTTCACGGGTGGCTGGCAAAACAGCGCAAGGTGTTTGCCGCAGGCGGTGACATACTGACGGGCAAGCAGTACCGAATGATGAACGAGGTGCCGACGCTGCTGATGGTCCTCATCGTCCTGTCGGTGGTCGTGAAATTCTGAAGTCGTTGACTCGCGGCGCGCACGCCCTTATCTGAGCCCATGCACCCGGTCCCGGGATAGCGACAGCTATGACATTCCTCAAACCCGTATCCCGCGCAGCCTTGCGCCGTGGGACGTGAGTATTTCCATGACACTTGATGACCAGCCCACCCAAGAACAACTCGCCCTGTCCGATCTGAAGGCGCAAAGCCCCAAGGATCTGCTGGCCATGGCCGAAGAGTTGGAGATCGAAAACGCCTCGACCATGCGCAAGGGCGAGATGATGTTCCAGATTCTCCGCGAACGCGCGGATGAGGGGTGGGACGTGTTCGGTGATGGCGTGCTCGAAGTGCTGCAGGACGGGTTCGGCTTTCTGCGGTCGCCTGAGGCGAACTATCTGCCGGGTCCCGATGACATCTACGTCTCACCCGAGATGATCCGTCAGTATTCCTTGCGCACTGGCGACACGATCGAGGGGCGGATCAAGGCACCGGACGATGCGGAGCGCTATTTCGCCCTGACGGGTGCGACCCGGATCAACTTTGAAGAGCCGGAGAAAGCGCGCCACAAGATCGCGTTCGACAATCTCACGCCGCTTTATCCCGATGAGCGTCTGACGATGGAAACCGATGATCCCGCGACCAAGGATCGGTCCGCCCGCATCATCGACCTGGTCGCGCCAATCGGTAAGGGTCAGCGGTCGTTGATCGTGGCGCCACCGCGGACCGGTAAAACCGTGCTGTTGCAGAACATCGCGTCGAGCATCGAAAAAAACCACCCAGAGTGCTACCTGATCGTTCTGCTCATTGACGAACGGCCCGAAGAGGTCACGGATATGCAGCGTTCGGTGAAGGGCGAAGTTGTGAGCTCGACCTTTGACGAGCCTGCCACACGCCACGTGGCTGTGTCGGAAATGGTGATCGAAAAGGCCAAGCGCCTGGTGGAGCATAAACGAGATGTTGTTATCTTGCTCGATTCGATCACAAGACTTGGTAGGGCGTTTAACACTGTCGTTCCCTCATCGGGTAAAGTGCTGACCGGTGGTGTGGATGCGAACGCGTTGCAGCGGCCCAAACGGTTCTTTGGTGCTGCGCGCAATATCGAAGAGGGCGGATCGCTGACCATCATCGCAACGGCGCTGATCGACACAGGCAGCCGGATGGACGAGGTGATCTTTGAAGAGTTCAAGGGCACCGGTAATTCCGAAATCGTCCTAGATCGCAAGATTGCGGACAAGCGCGTGTTCCCCGCGATGGACATCCTCAAATCGGGGACGCGGAAGGAAGACCTTCTCGTGGACAAGATCGACCTGCAAAAAACCTTTGTGCTGCGTCGTATCCTGAACCCGATGGGCACGACCGACGCGATCGAGTTCCTGATCTCCAAGCTGAAGCAAACCAAGACAAATGGCGAGTTCTTCGATTCGATGAACACCTGACGCAGGCCGTCATCGCGCAGGGAATGTTGTATGGATACGATCTTTGCCCTCGCGACGGCTCAGGGGCGGGCTGGTGTTGCTGTGATCCGCATCTCCGGCCCAGCTGCATTTCAAGCCGCACATGAGCTGGTCGGAGAAGTGCCGCCGCCGCGACTGGCCACTCTGCGCAAGGTCCGCGGTACAGACGGAGAGGTCATCGACGAAGCGTTGGTTCTATGCTTTGTCGGGCCCGCCAGTTTCACCGGTGAAGACGTGGTTGAGCTTCATCTGCATGGCAGCCCGGCCATCACGCGGGCGGTGCTGCGTCGCCTGAGTGAGTTGGATGCAAGGCTCGCGGAGCCAGGAGAGTTCACGCGCCGCGCACTTGAGAACGACAAAATGGATTTGCTTCAGGTAGAGGCATTGGGTGACCTGATCTCGGCCGAGACGGAGGCGCAGCGACGTCAGGCCATGCGCGGATACGATGGTGCCTTTACGGCGCGCATCGATGGGTGGCGCACGGACTTGATCCGGGCCGCAGCCTTGATCGAAGCGACGATAGACTTTGCGGATGAGGATGTGCCGGTCAACGTTTCACCGGAGGTTATGCAACTTCTCCAGACTGTGCAAAACAGCATTCAAACAGAGCTGGCCGGGTTTTCAGCGGCGGAACGCGTTCGCGCTGGTTTTGAGGTTGCAATTGTCGGTCCGCCGAACGCGGGTAAGTCCACGCTGTTGAACGCGCTCGCGCGACGGGAGGCTGCCATAACGTCACAGCATGCGGGAACGACACGAGATGTGATCGAAGTTCAGATGGATTTGGGTGGTGTGCCGGTGACCCTCCTCGATACAGCAGGGTTGCGTGAGACAGATGACGAAGTTGAGTCCGAGGGCGTCGCGCGCGCCGTGGCACGGGCGAAGACGTCTGATATTCGCGTGTTCTTGTCAGACAGTCATGAAGCATTGCCGCTCGAGCCAATGGCGGATGATATTGTCCTGGCGCCAAAAGCAGACCTGCGCGCAGATGACATACCGTCGGTTTCCGGTAAGACGGGAGAAGGCGTTCAAGCCTTGATTGATCGGCTTTCCGCGACGCTGGCGGATCGCGCGGCGCAAGCAGGTCTCGCTACCCAAGAACGGCATCGCATCGCCCTGCAATCGGCGATAGACGATCTATCTGCAGCGACGGAGAAGGTGGCAAAAGGACCCGATCTATACGATATAGCGGCGGAAGACATACGGGTGGCGACTCGTGCGCTGGCTGTCCTGATCGGCCGGGTGGATGTTGAGCACCTGCTAGATGAAGTGTTCTCTAGCTTTTGCCTTGGAAAATGATGGAGTGTTTCACGTGAAACAGTTCGACGTACTGGTGATTGGTGGCGGGCACGCGGGCTGTGAGGCGGCGTGCGCTGCAACGCGCATGGGCGCAGTGACAGCGCTGGCGACGATGAAGGCGTCAGATCTGGGCGTCATGTCCTGCAATCCTGCCATTGGCGGCCTCGGCAAGGGGCACCTTGTTCGTGAAATCGATGCACTGGACGGTGTTATGGGGCGGGCTGCCGATGCGTCTGGCATTCAGTTTCGCCTGCTCAACCGCCGCAAAGGTCCTGCGGTGCAAGGCCCTCGTGCGCAGATCGACCGCGGAGCTTACCAAGCCGCCATGCAAGCCGAGGTTGGCAAACAGGAAAACCTGACACTCGCTGAGGGTGAGGTGACTGACTTCCTCATGGATGGCGGGAGGGTTGTCGGTATCGTTCAGCAGGATGGAACAGAGTTGCGGGCCAACGCCGTGATCCTAACGACAGGCACGTTTCTAAGGGGCGTCATACATATTGGTGATCGTAGCTATGCCGGTGGTCGTATGGGTGACAACGCCGCGACCCGTTTGGCAGAACGGATCGATAGCTTTGACCTGCCGCTTGGTCGGTTGAAAACCGGGACACCGCCACGGCTCGACAGCCGGACGATCCGATGGGATGAACTCGATCAACAAGCGGCGGATGAAGATCCAGCGCTGTTTTCGTTTATGTCCGAAAGCGCGCCGCTCAGGCAGATTGCATGTGGCATCACGCACACGAACGCGCAAACACACCAGATTATTCGCGATAATCTAGATCGCTCCGCAATGTATGGCGGTCATATCGATGGCGTTGGCCCGCGTTACTGCCCCTCGATCGAAGACAAGGTTGTGCGGTTTGCTGACAAGGAATCGCACCAGATATTCCTAGAACCCGAAGGCTTGAACAGCGACGTCGTGTATCCGAACGGTATTTCGACATCGTTGCCCGAAGACGTCCAACAAGCTTATGTGCGGTCCATCAAAGGTCTTGAAACCGTTGAGATTTTGCAGCCGGGCTATGCCATCGAGTATGACTACGTTGATCCACGGGTGTTGAATTCTGATCTCAGCGTTCCGAACGTTCCCGGGCTGTACCTCGCCGGTCAGATCAATGGCACAACGGGATATGAGGAAGCAGCGGCGCAAGGTCTGGTCGCAGGATTGAATGCTGCGCTGCGTGTTCGCGGCGATGAGCCGGTCATCTTCCGTCGTGACCAAAGCTATATCGGCGTGATGATCGATGATTTGACGACACGCGGCGTGACTGAACCCTATAGGATGTTCACGTCGCGCGCAGAATTTCGTCTGTCTTTGCGCGCAGATAATGCGGACCAACGTTTGACCGCGCTTGGGTTGGATATCGGCTGCGTAGGTCCTGAACGTGCCAAAGTGTTTGATCAAAAGTTGGATGCTCTTACCGAAGCACGCGCGCTGCTGGAAAAGGATGTGTTTACGCCGAAGCAGATCCAACATGCAGGTATCCGGGTGAACCAGGATGGGACCAAGCGAACCTTGTTCCAATTGCTGGCGTTTCCCGATGTGTCCTTTGCGGATCTGGCACCGCTTTTGTCCGAGCTCACCAGTGTTGCGCCGGACATTCAAGCGCAGCTCGAGCGTGACGCGCTGTATGCCAACTATGTGGATCGGCAAAAACAGGATGTTGAGCGCCTGCGTAAGGATGAAAAACACGCGATTCCACGGGACTTTGAGTTTTCCGCTGTTGTGGGCCTTTCGAATGAGTTGCGCTCAAAGCTTGAGCATGTGCGCCCACACGACCTTGCCCAGGCGGGTCGGATCGATGGGATGACACCAGCGGCATTGGCGCTGATCCTTGGGCGCCTACTTTACCTGGAAAAGAAGCAAGCATGACCGCCATACCCGGTTGGTACACTCGCGATGTTTCACGTGAAACATCCGAAGCCCTGATTGAGTATGCCGCGCTCATCACCAAGTGGACGCGAAAGATTAACCTGGTCTCGCCGAATTCACTACACGACTTGATGACACGCCATATCTGGGACAGCGCTCAAATTTATGACGCGCAAAATGGTACGTGGGTAGATATGGGAAGCGGCGGGGGGCTTCCGGGTCTTGTTGTCGCTATTTTACGGAAGGGCGATGCGATTAAGGACGAAACGATCCTGATCGAAAGCGACCAGCGCAAAGCAACGTTCCTGAGAACATGTATCCGAACGCTCGATCTGCATGCCACTGTGATCGCAGAACGCATTGAAACAGCAGCACCAGCGGAAGCACACATCGTGTCGGCCCGCGCCCTTACAAACCTCACTGATTTACTGCCGCTGGCGCACCGGCATCTTGCACCAGGCGGCACATGCCTTTTGCTCAAGGGCGCGACGTGGCAGGATGAAATTCAACAGGCAAAGCAGGCTTGGCGGTTCTCTTACGCCGCGACACCAAGTAAAACAAACGCCGAAGCAGCAGTTCTTGAAATAAGGGACATCGCACGTGTCTGACCCAACGCGCCCGCCGGGGGCCAAGATCATCTCGGTCACCAATCAGAAGGGTGGGGTGGGTAAGACGACAACAGCGATCAACTTGGCAGCGGCTTTGGCAGAAGTGGGGCGCAAGGTCCTCGTGGTGGATCTTGATCCGCAGGGGAACGCGTCAACCGGCCTCGGGATCGAGATGGAGGATCGCGAATTCACGACGTACGAGCTGTTGCTTGAGGATATCGACCTCGACGAGGTGATTCTGCCGACAAAAACAGAGCGTCTTCACATCGTCCCGGCGACGGTCGACCTGAGTTCTGCGGATATCGAGCTTGTTTCCAACGAAAAGCGGAGCTTTCTGCTGCACGATGCGCTGCGCCAAACGGCGATGGACAGGTTCGGGTTCGACTACATTCTGATTGATTGCCCGCCGTCGCTGAACTTGTTGACGGTGAATGCGTTGATCGCCTCCCATTCCGTGCTGGTGCCGCTGCAAAGCGAATTTTTTGCACTCGAGGGGCTGTCGCAATTGATGCTGACCATTCGGGAGGTGCGTCAGACGGGCAATCCCGAACTCCGGCTTGAGGGCGTCGTGCTGACGATGTTCGATATCCGCAACAACCTCTCGCAGCTGGTCGAGCAGGACGCACGCAGCAACCTGGGCGACGTGGTCTTTCACACCCGGATCCCTCGGAATGTCCGGGTCAGCGAGGCGCCGTCTTTCGCGCTGCCGGTTTTGCAATATGATACGCAATCAAAAGGGGCTGCCGCATACCGTGCGCTGGCCGAAGAACTGATCCAGAACAATCTGGAGCGTGAGGGGTAAGATATGGCGAGCAAGGACAAGAAACGAGGGTTGGGGCGTGGTCTGTCCGCTTTGATGGCGGATGTGGCAGAACCCGAGGGGCAAGCGACGGTCGGGCGAACGCCGGATCAGCTGATCCCAATTGAACAGATCAAGCCAAACCCGGATCAACCGCGCAAACAGTTTGATCCCGCGCAACTGGATGACCTTGTCGCCTCCATCAAGGAAAAGGGTGTGCTTCAGCCGCTGATCGTGCGGCCGGTGGATGGCACGTATCAAATTGTTGCGGGTGAACGGCGGTGGCGGGCGGCGCAGTCGGCGCAGCTCCATGAACTGCCCGTGCTGGTCCGACAGTTCAGTGATGAAGAAGTGCTCGAAGTTGCAATCATCGAGAACATCCAGCGGGCCGACCTGAATGCGATCGAAGAGGCGGCCGGGTATAAACAACTGATGGATCGGTTTGGGCATACGCAGGAGAAGATGGCCGATGCACTTGGCAAAAGCCGGAGCCATATCGCGAACCTTTTGCGACTGCTGCAGCTGCCCTCGGCAGTGCAAGACTACGTGGTGGACGGGCGGTTGAGCGCCGGGCATGCGCGGGCCTTGATCACATCGGACGATCCGGAGGGGTTGGCAAAGCAGGTTGTGGCCAAGGGGCTTTCCGTGCGCGCGACAGAGGCGCTTGCCAGGAAGAGTTCTGAAGGGTCGGATACCAACATATTCAAAGGCGACGCGCCAAAGAAGCAGACAAAGGATGCGGATACGCGCGCGTTGGAGGATGATTTGTCTGCGGCAACGGGTATCAAAGTCTCGCTGAACCACAAATCAGACGGTGCCGGCGGTCAATTAGTGTTGAATTACAACACGTTAGACGAATTGGATGAGCTTTGCCGCAAGCTGAGCGCGCCTTAGGTCAAAAGCTGTCGTAGGATCGCATTCAAAACCATAAACCCTTGGTCCTGAACGATTAACTGACGGTTTTCGACCTTGATGAAACCGTTGTCTGACAAGTCCGTAAAGACGTCTGGCGACAGGTCAGTTCCCGCAAGTGACGCATAGCGATCAAGGTCGATACCCTCGGCCAGGCGTAGCCCCATCAGCATGTATTCGGTCGCGGCATCTGATGTACCCAGCGGCGTCCTGGTTTCTCGTGCGCCACCGTCCAACCACACTTTCGGCATTCGCGTCTGTTCGGTCGAGCAGCGGGCACCACCCAGTGTGAGACGGCCATGGGCGCCCGGTCCGATGCCGACATAGTCGCCATAGCGCCAGTAGATCAGGTTATGTCGCGATTCCGCACCATCCCGCGCGTGGTTGGAAACCTCATAGCGGCGCAAACCGGCAGCCGAGGTCATGTCCTGTGTCAGCGCATAGAGGTCGGCGGACAGATCGTCGTTGGGCAATCCAGGCAGTTTGCCAGCATCGTAGCGATCACCAAAGGCGGTGCCCGGTTCGACCGTGAGCTGGTACAGCGACAGGTGGTCGAGATCGAGGGCGAGCGCGCGGGACAGCTCCGCCTCCCAATCCGCCAGTGTTTGGTTCTGCCGACCATACATGAGGTCAAAACTGACGCGGTCGAACGTGCTGCGCGCAATGTCGAATGCGGCAAGCCCCTCCGCCGCCGTATGGAGGCGGCCAAGCGCGTGCAAATCGGTATCATTGAGGGCCTGAATGCCCATGGACACGCGATTGACGCCCGCGCGGTGAAAATCGGCAAACCGGGCCGCCTCGACCGATGTTGGGTTCGCCTCCAAGGTGATTTCCATGTTATTCGCCGTTGGCCATGTGCGGTGGATCGTATCGAGGATCGCGCCGACAACACGGGGCTCCATCAGGCTGGGCGTGCCGCCGCCAAAGAAAACGGATCGTAGCACACGACCCGGAGTTTCTGCCCCAAGGCGTTCGATCTCGGCCAGGTAGGCGGCACACCACGCGTCGTGGTCGATGAACCGCGAGACGTGACTGTTGAAATCACAATAGGGGCACTTGGCCGCGCAAAAGGGCCAGTGGATATAGACGCCAAAGCCTCCGGCCTCCCAATCCTCAGCCAAAGCAACCTGCAATCAGTTTCTTGAAACTGTCGGCGCGGTGAGAGATGTCGTTTTTCTCTTCAAACGTCATCTCGGCAAAGGTTCGGTCGTGGCCGATGGGTTGGAACATCGGATCGTAGCCATGGCCCAGTTTGCCACGCATCGGCCAGACCAGCGTTCCCTCGGCGGTGCCTTCGAACACCTCCTCATGACCGTCGGGCCACGCCAGAACGAGTGTCGAGCAAAAGCGGGCAGTCCAGGGTTGCGGCGCATCCTTTGCCACCAGTTCGCTATGCGTGCGGGTCATCGCTATGACAAAGTCGCGCCCACCCGGCGTTTCTGCCCAGTCGGCAGTGTAGACGCCCGGCGCGCCATCAAGGCCATCGACCCGAATGCCGGAATCGTCAGCCAAGGCCGGCAGGCCCGTGGCTTTGACGGCTGCAACCGCCTTGATCCGGGCATTGCCGACAAATGTGTCCTCGGTCTCGTCCGGTTCGGGCAGCTTCATCTCGGCCGCGCCCACGACGGACACGCCGAAGGGGGCAAACAGCTGCTCCATCTCTTCGAGCTTGCCCGCGTTGTGGGTCGCGATCAGAATGCGGTCGCCTTCGAACTTTCGTGTCATGCGGTGGCCGCCTGTTGCGCGGCGACCAATTCGCCGACGCCCTTTTCGGCAAGATCCATGAGTGCATTCATCTGATCGCGCGAGAATGTGGCACCTTCGGCACTCATCTGCACCTCGATCAATTGACCGTCGCCGGTCATGATAAAGTTGCCGTCCACACCAGCTTCGCTGTCTTCGGGGTAGTCGAGGTCAAGCACCGGTTGGCCTGCGTAGATCCCACAACTGATCGCCGCTACGGGGGAAACCAGCGGATCGGTGATCACGTCGCCTGCCTGTATCAGCTTGTTCACGGCAAGGCGCAGTGCCACCCAGCCGCCGGTGATCGAGGCGCAGCGCGTGCCGCCATCGGCCTGGATCACGTCGCAATCGATGGTGATCTGACGTTCGCCCAGGGCAACCCGATCCACCCCGGCACGCAACGCGCGACCAATGAGGCGCTGGATTTCTACGGTACGCCCGCCTTGCTTGCCCGATGCCGCTTCGCGCCGCATGCGTGTGTTGGTGGCGCGCGGTAGCATGCCGTATTCGGCAGTGACCCAGCCGAGGCCCGAACCCTTGATGAATGGCGGAACGCGATCCTCGATCGTTGCGGTGCACAGGACGTGCGTGTCGCCCATCTTGATCAGCACGGATCCTTCGGCGTGTTTGGTAAACCCGGTCTGGATCTCGACCGACCGCATTTCATTCAATTCTCGTCCCGAAGGCCGCATATCGCATTCCTTTTTCCAATGCCCCCGACCTAGCGTCCGGGGGCCCTTGGGCGCAACCCCGATTGACCTTTGATTCCCGCGACCTTTAACTGCGCAGTGATGACAGATGCGCGCTCATTGCTGGACGAGATGAACGACCGCTCGCGCGAGGTGTTCCGCCGCGTGGTCGAAGGGTACCTGGACAGCGGCGATCCCGTGGGTTCGCGTACCCTCACGCGGGACTTCAGCGAAAAGGTCAGTGCCGCCACGATCCGCAACGTGATGCAGGATCTGGAGTTCCTGGGCCTGCTCGACAGTCCGCACATCAGTGCGGGTCGTGTGCCCACACAGCTGGGTTTGCGCATGTTTGTCGACGGTCTGCTCGAGGTCGGCGTGCCAGATGACGGCGACCGGGAAAAGATCGAGGCGACGCTTGGCGCAAACGAAGGGGATGTGACGGGCCTTTTGGACCGTGTCGGATCGGCCCTGTCCGGTGTCACGCAAGGCGCATCGCTGGTGCTGACGCCCAAGCAGGAAGCGCCGATCAAACATCTGGAGTTCGTGACGATCAGCGCCGAACAGGCCCTTGTCGTATTGGTCTTTGCCGATGGGCATGTGGAAAACCGGCTGTTCCAGCCACCGCCGGGTCAAACACCCAGTTCCATGCGGGAAGCGGCGAATTTTCTCAACGCGATCATCGAAGGGCGCACGCTGTCCGAGGTCAAAACCACCGTTCAGGCACAGATCGCCGCCCGCCGTCAGGAGCTGGACGCATTGAGCCAGGCGATGGTCGACAGTGGCCTCGCCACTTGGGAAGGTGAGGGGGACACGCCCGAGCGGTTGATCGTCCGGGGCCGGTCCAACCTGCTGAGCGATTCGACCGAAGCCGAAGAGTTGGAGCGCATTCGCAGCCTCTTTGACGACCTTGAACGCAAACGTGACATTGCCGAGTTCCTCGATCTGGCCCAGGACGGTGACGGCGTGCGCATTTTTATCGGGTCTGAGAACAAACTTTTCTCACTTTCGGGTTCCTCTTTGGTGGTTTCCCCATATATGAACGCGGATCGTAAGATTATCGGTGCGGTTGGGGTCATCGGACCCACGCGGCTCAATTATGGGCGGATCGTGCCGATTGTGGATTACACAGCGCAGTTGGTCGGGCGGATGCTGTCGGACCGCGGTGAAAGGTGAAACATGGCTGAGCCAAAGAACGACGATTTTCTCGATGATATCGATATGGCGGAGGAAGAAGTCTACGCCGAAGAGATGGCCGAGATCGACGATGAGGCGCTCGAGCTGGATCAGTTGCGAGCCGAACGCGATGAGCTGAAAGACCGGTTCATGCGCGCGCTCGCGGATGCCGAGAACGCGCGCAAACGGTCCGACAAGGATCGGCGCGAGGCGGAAAACTATGGCGGCTCGAAGCTCGCCCGTGACATGCTGCCGGTCTACGACAACATGAAGCGCGCGCTTGAGGCGGCGACGGATGAACAACGCGAAGTGTCCGGTGCCCTGCTCGAAGGGGTGGAGTTGACGATGCGCGAGTTGCTGAACGTGTTCAAGAAACACGGGATCGAGCGGATTTCGCCAGAGGTTGGGGAAATGTTTGATCCCCAGCACCATCAAGCCATGTTCGAGGCTCCGGTGCCGGGGACCAAGGCAGGCGAGATCATACAGGTCAGCGCAGAGGGATTTATGCTGCATGATCGCCTGCTCCGGCCGGCGCAGGTGGGGGTTTCGTCCACGCCGGCAAGCTAAAGGCCTTGGGTCAAAATCGGCTGAGATAATTGCGGAAGGTCCAGAATTCCATCTCAAAGCCCCAGGTAGACTTGAGCGAGTTGAAATACTTCTCGCCCGCCTGCATGCGTGTTTGCGATGCGGTATTGGAATAGGCTGCGAGCAGCGTGGCCATCTTTGTTTCGACCAGCGCTGCGAGCAGTATGAAATCGTCACTCGACGGTGTGCCGGTACCGGATGACATCGGCAATGCGCGCAGGATCGATGACGCGTTCGGTGTAATCAGGCGTTCGACAACAGCTTGAAGAGCTTTTTCAAACTGTGCCGACTTGAAGAACCCAGACACGATATTGTCGCGCTCCAAAAACTGCGACACCTCGGTGTAGGCATCCTCGAGCAAGGGCCGCCAGTCTGACTCATTGAAATTGTTGGCACGGCCCAGGGCCAATAGGTCATCAATCTGACCCTGACGACCGAAAGCCTGACCATTGAGGGTCTTTGGTGCGTTGACCGGGGCAACTGGAGCAACCGGTTTGACCGGTGTGGCACGCTTCTTGGGCGTCTTTTTCCTGCGGGTGAAAACCTTGTTTACCAGCGTGAAACCGGACTTTGGTTTGACTTGTGTGGGCTCCTTTGGCCGCAGGTGCGGATACATCTGAAAAATAACTTCGTCTTCGTCCTGATCGCCAAAGCCGAAATCGAACCCGAACGCGCCGCCCCCTTGATCTGTGCGTGCAATGTAAGTGTCGTAGATGGCCTTGATGTTCCGCTGTCGAGCCACGTCCATGAGAAATTCAATTTCAGCGCCTGCTGCGCGGTGCTTTGCGAATTGCCGAAATGCGGGATGAATTTCCGTTTTGTCGTCCAGCAGGTCGTCCATGTTTTCCGGCATGTCCTTGCCGCAGCATACCAATGTCATCTGTCTGTCCCTCTCTTGCTGTCTGCATGAGGGTAAGGCGTGATGAGGTACATTTATTCAGGTCAGGAATTCCTGACCGTCAGGACTTTGCGGCGTCCTTAAGACGGTAGAGCGCATCGAGCGCATCGCGCGGCGTCATCTCGTCCGGGTGAAGGCCGTCCAGTAGGTCGAGTGCTGGGGACGGTTTGGAGGGTGCCGGGGGCGGCGCTGCGTTCACTGCAAACAGCGGCAAGTCGTCGATCAGTGCTTTTTGGGACGTGCCGCCTTCGCGTTCGCCCTTTTCCAGCGCCTCGAGCACGACGCGCGCACGGGCGATCACAGCGGGTGGCAGGCCTGCCAGTTGCGCCACTTGCACGCCATAGCTCCGGTCGGCTGCCCCCTTGTGCACCTCGTGGAGGAAGACCACCTCGCCCTCCCACTCCTTCACCGCGACAGTGGCGTTCTCGACACCGTTCAGCTTGCCGGCCAGTGCGGTCATCTCATGGTAGTGTGTGGCAAAGAGGGCGCGGGAGCGGTTCACGTCGTGCAGATGTTCCAACGTGGCCCACGCGATGCTGAGCCCGTCATAGGTCGCTGTGCCGCGCCCGATCTCGTCCAGGATCACCAGCGCGCGGTCGTCGGCCTGGTTCAGGATCGCCGCCGTCTCCACCATCTCGACCATAAAGGTCGAGCGGCCCCGGGCCAGATCGTCCGACGCGCCCACGCGGCTGAACACCTGAGAGACGAGGCCGATATGGGCGGAGGTTGCGGGCACATAGCTGCCCATCTGCCCAAGGATCGCGATCAGCGCGTTTTGGCGGAGAAAGGTCGACTTACCGGCCATGTTGGGGCCGGTCAGCAACCAGATGGCGGCGCTGTCCTCGGCTGTCAGTGTGCAGTCGTTTGCGATGAACGGTGCGCCGGTCTGTTTCAGTGCCGCTTCCACCACTGGATGCCTGCCGCCTTCGATAGCAAAGGCGCGAGAGTTGTCGAGCGTCGGCTTGCACCAATCCTCGGTCACGGCGAGGTGGGCCAAGGCGGAGCACACATCGAGTTCTGCGAGCGCACGTGTGGTTTGGCTGATCTCGGCGGCTTGATCGAGGATTGCAGTGCGCAGCGCCTCGAACAGACGTTTTTCGATCTCAAGCGCTTGTCCGCCAGCATTCAGGATCTTCGTCTCTAACTCCGACAGTTCAACGGTCGTAAAGCGCACTTGGTTCGCCGTGGTCTGGCGGTGAATGAACGTCTCATTAAGCGGTTCGGACATCATCCTGTCCGCATGGGTTGCGGTCACTTCGATGAAGTAGCCCAGCACGTTGTTGTGCTTCACCTTGAGGGAATTGACGCCGCTCTGCTCGGCGTAGGTTTGTTGCAGCTGGGCAATGACAGACCGCCCCTCGTCGCGCAGCAGACGGGCCTCGTCGAGCGCAGTGTCGCAGCCCGGTGCGATGAAACCGCCATCGCGGGCCAGCAGCGGCGGTTCTGCGACCAATTGGTGATCAAGCGTGTTGATCAAATCATCATGGCCGGACAGGTCGTTGATTGCCGCTTGTAGTAGCGGGGGCAGTTCAGATTGCGCGCAGTCGTGCAACTGTTGCGCCTGCGTGAGGCCGGAACGGACCGCGGCCAGATCCCGTGGTCCGCCCCGGTCCAGCGCGAGCCGCGACAGCGCGCGATCCATATCCGGGACCGGCTGTAGTGCCGTGCGGACGGCCTCGCGTTGGGCGCCGTCTTCGACATGGTGCGCCACGGACTCGAGCCGTGCCGCCACAGTTTCCAAATCGCGGGAGGGGGAAGATATGCGCCGTTCCAGCAGACGCGCGCCCGCCGCAGTGACCGTCCGGTCAATCACGCTCAGCAATGATCCGGCGCGCCCGCCGGACAGCGCTTCGGTCAGTTCCAGATTGCGGCGGGTGGCGGCGTCGATCTGCATCGTGCGCGACACAGTTTCCTGCGCGGGCGGGCGGAGGAGCGGCAGTTTGCCCTTTTGCGTGATTTCCAGATAGGCAACGAGTGCGCCCATCGCACCAACCTCGGCCCGCGAGAATGACCCGAACGCATCCAGCGTCGCCGTCTTGAACAGCGCGGCCACCCGATCTTCGCCGGCGGTGCTGTCGAATGACGCACGACCCAATGGGGTGAGTGCGATGCCAAAGTCGTCGGCCAGTGGGCGCATCTCCGCTTCGGCACTGTCGGAAACGATCAGTTCGGACGGAGCAAGGCGCGCCAGTTCAGGCCCTAACAGGGCCAAATCGACCGACATGACGTGGAATGCGCCGGTCGAGATATCGACCCATGCCAACCCGCCCGACCCGCGCACCTGCGCATAGGCGGCCAGGAAATTGTGCCGCCGCGCCTCGAGCAGGGATTCTTCGGTCAATGTGCCGGGGGTGACCAGCCGCACGACATCGCGTTTCACCACGGATTTGTAGCCGCGTTTTTTCGCTTCGGCCGGGCTCTCCATCTGTTCACAAACCGCGACGCGGAACCCTTTGCGGATCAGCGTCAGCAGATAGCCCTCGGCGGCGTGAACGGGCACGCCGCACATCGGTATGTCATCGCCGTCATGCTTGCCGCGTTTGGTCAGCGCAATATCCAAGGCCTCTGCCGCGGCGACAGCATCGTCAAAGAACATCTCGTAGAAATCGCCCATGCGATAGAACAGCAGCGCGCCTTCGTGCGCTGCCTTGATCTCGAGATATTGCGCCATCATCGGCGTCACTGACATTGCCCGCCCCCCATTTCGGGTGACCTTACAAAGCCCATCAAACGAGTGAAACCCAAAGTCGGATTGAGGCAACCTGAGCGCTGGGCTAAGACGGCGCGACGCAGGAGGACGATTATGAGTAAGACAAAGGTCACGTCAGAGGACGCGCTGGCGTTCCACATGGAGCCGACGCCGGGCAAGTTCGAGATACAGGCGACCGTGCCCATGACCACGCAGCGGGATCTGAGCCTTGCCTATTCGCCCGGTGTCGCGGTGCCTTGCGAGGCCATCGCGGAGAACCCGGAGACGGCGTATGATTACACGAACAAAGGCAACTTGGTCGCTGTGATCTCGAACGGGACGGCTGTGTTGGGGCTGGGCAACCTTGGCGCGCTGGGCTCCAAACCGGTGATGGAGGGCAAGGCGGTTCTGTTCAAACGCTTTGCCGACGTGAACTCCATCGATATCGAGCTGGACACCGAAGATCCGGATGCGTTTTGCAACGCGGTGCGGCTGATGGGTCCGACCTTTGGCGGGATCAACCTCGAAGACATCAAGGCGCCCGAATGCTTCATCATCGAACAGCGCCTCAAGGAAGAGATGGACATCCCTGTCTTTCATGACGACCAGCACGGCACGGCGGTGATCTGTGCGGCGGGGTTGATCAACGCGCTGCACATCTCGGGCAAGAAGATCGAGGATGTAAAGATTGTGCTGAACGGTGCGGGAGCGGCCGGAATTGCCTGTATCGAGCTGCTGAAATCCATGGGCGCGCGGCACGACAACTGCATTGTCTGCGACACCAAGGGCGTCATCTACCAAGGCCGTACCGAGGGTATGAACCAGTGGAAATCGGCCCACGCGATCAAGACGGACCTGCGCAATCTCGAGGACGCGATGAAGGGGGCCGATGTGTTCCTGGGTGTCAGCGTGAAGGGGGCGGTGACGCCGGCGATGGTCGAAAGCATGGCGGACAATCCGGTGATCTTTGCAATGGCGAACCCGGATCCGGAGATCACACCCGAAGAGGCGCACGAGGTGCGGATGGACGCGATTGTTGCGACCGGGCGCAGTGACTATCCCAACCAGGTGAACAACGTCCTGGGCTTTCCTTATCTGTTCCGTGGTGCGCTAGACATCAACGCGCGTGCGATCAATGACGAGATGAAGATTGCCTGTGCCCACGCCCTCGCAGCGCTTGCGCGCGAGGATGTGCCGGACGAGGTGGCAATGGCGTATGGCAAGTCGCTGACATTTGGCCGTGACTACATCATTCCGACGCCGTTTGATCCGCGTCTGATCCACCGTATCCCGCCTGCAGTGGCCCGCGCCGGCATGGACACAGGTGCTGCCCGGCGGCCCATCATCGACATGGACGCCTATGAGCTCAGCCTGAAATCCCGCATGGACCCGACGGCGAGCATCCTGACGGGCATCAACGCGAGGGCCCGTGCCGCACAGGCCCGCATGATCTTTGCCGAAGGGGACGACCCGCGCGTGCTGCGGGCGGCGGTGATGTATCAGCGCTCGGGCTTTGGCAAAGCGCTTGTTGTCGGGCGCCAGGACGATGTCCGGGCCAAGCTCGAAGAGGCGGGTCTGGGCGACGCGGTCCGCGAGCTCGAGGTGGTGAACGCCGCCAATACCACCCACCTCGATGCCTACAAGGACCACCTTTACCAACGGCTGCAACGCGGCGGGCATGACCGTCAGGACATTCATCGCCTCGCCGCGCGGGACAGGCATGTGTTTGCATCGCTGATGTTGGCGCATGGCCATGGCGATGGGCTGGTGACGGGGGCAACGCGAAAATCAGCCCATGTGCTGGATCGGTTGAACCACGTGTTCGACGCGCATGAAAACTCCAAGGCGGCTGGGCTGACGGCGGTTCTGCACAAGGGCCGTATCGTGCTGATCGGCGATACGCTTGTCCACGAATGGCCGAGCGAAGAGGATCTGGCAGATATCGCTGAACAGGGCGCGCATGTGGCGCGCAACCTTGGGTTAGAGCCGCGCGTGGCCTTTGTCAGCTTTTCCACATTTGGTTATCCCGTCTCGGAACGGGCGGAAAAGATGCATGAGGCTCCCCGGGTGTTGGACGCGCGCGGCGTCGATTTCGAGTATGAGGGCGAGATGACGGTCGACGTGGCGCTGAATGCGCAGGCGCAAGCGGCCTATCCGTTTTCGCGCCTGACGGGGCCAGCCAACATTCTCGTTGTGCCCGCCCGGCACTCGGCCAGCATCTCGGTCAAGCTGATGCAAGAGATGGCGGGGGCTACGGTCATCGGGCCGATCCTGACCGGGGTCGGATCTTCGATCCAGATCTGCTCGGGTGTATCGACGGCAAACGACATCCTCAACATGGCCGTTTTGGCAGCGTGCAAGGTGGGTGAATGAGCGTCTTCAACCTCGGATCCATCAACGTCGACAATGTCTACCGCGTGCCGCATATTCCCGGAGCCGGAGAAACACTGGCGGCCAGCGGGTTCTCGCGCGGGCTGGGCGGCAAAGGGGCGAACATGTCGGTTGCTGTGGCGCGGGCGGCAGCGCGTGCGATCCACATCGGCGCTGTTGGAGGGGACGGTGCGTGGTGCGTCGACCGGTTGATGGAATACGGCGTCGACACACGGCACATCGCCAAACTGTCCGGCGTGCAGACCGGGCATGCGAACATCGCGGTCGCTGACGATGGTGAGAACCAGATCGTGACCTTCGGGGGCACCAACCAACAGATCAGCGATGAGATGATTGGTGCCGCGTTGGCCGAGGCTGGACCGGGCGATACGGTGCTGTTGCAGAACGAGACCAATGGCCAAGTGACGGCGGCACGCATGGCGCGGAACCTGGGCGCGCGCGTGGTCTATGCGGCGGCACCGTTCGAGGCGAAAACAGTCTCTGACATTGCGGAATACGCTGACATTCTCGTGCTCAACGCGGTTGAGGCCGAACAACTGCGCGCTGCCTTGGGCCAAGAGCTGATGGCGCTGGGCATTGACCACGTGGTGGTCACGCTGGGCGGCGAGGGCAGTCGCTGGTTGGACGTCACCAAGGGGACTGAGGTGCATGTGCCCGCCCTGCCGGTCACACCGGTCGATACGACGGGGGCGGGCGACACATTCACCGGGTACCTCGTTGCCGGTCTTGATCGTGGGATGCCCATGGAACAAGCGCTGCGCCTCGCGACGCAGGCGGGTGCGATTATGGTCACTCGCCTTGGAACGGCCGATGTGATCCCCGATCTGAAGGATATCGAGGACGCGCGGCTTTAGCTGCCCACAAACGGCGCCGCGGCGCCCCACAGCTCCTTGACCCGCGCATCGCGTCCGCAAGCCTCGCGATACGCAGTGTAAGCCTTGGCTTTGGATTTTGGACCAAAACGGGTCAGGATGACCGTGTTCTGCTTGTAATAATCCTGATGGTAGCCGTCGGCGGGATAGAACTCCGCCGCTGCATTGATCGGCGTCACCACGGTTTGACCCAGGTCCGCTTGCGCGGCCGCCTTGGCGCGTTCTGCCACCGCCATCTGCTCCGGCGTGGCAAAAATGGCCGTGGTATAGCTGAACCCACGGTCACAAAACTGCCCGCCCGCATCCGTCGGGTCGACCGAGCGGAAGAACAGCGACAACAGCGTGTCGGTCGACACCTGGGCCGGGTCATAGGTGATCTGCACCGCCTCGACGTGACCGGTGCCGCCACGCACGACCTGCTTGTAGGTCGGGTTTTCGACCGTTCCGCCGGTAAAGCCGGACACAGCCTCTTTCACACCTTTTACCTTTTCGAAATCCGCTTCGACGCACCAGAAACAGCCCCCGGCGACGGTGAGCGTTTCAAGGTCTTGCGCGTGGGATGTCTTGGTTTGTGCGACCATGCCGAGGGCAATGGTCATCCCGAGCAGGACGGTTTTGAACGTACGGGTCTGGGTCATGGCGGTGCCTCCTGTCGGTGAAGTGTGGCGAGGGTTCGGTGTGTTCTCAACTCACGAGCGGGAGAGGTCGCGCAGCCGTGAATTTGCATTTCTTTCCAGTCATACGCCCGGTAGCGTGGCGTGGATGACAAAACGGATTGCCATGTGGTCGGGGCCGCGCAACCTGTCGACCGCGATGATGTACAGCTTTGCCGCGCGGGGTGACGCGCGGGTCGTGGACGAGCCGTTTTATGCAGCCTATTTGGCGGAGACCGGTGCAGATCACCCGATGCGCGCGGCAGTGCTGGGATCGCAGCCGGTGGATGCGGTAGAGGTCGCGAAATCGTTGGTTTCGCATGTGTCAGAGCCTGTTTTCTACCAAAAGCACATGACACATCACATGCTCACGCACTGGCCCTTGGACTGGATGGCGCATGTGCAAAATGTCTTTCTCATCCGCCACCCGGCGCGGGTTGTGGCGAGTTACCGGCGCAAGCGCGAAGCGCCGACGCTGGATGATCTGGGCTTTGTTCAGCAGACGCGGCTTGTGTCCCTGGTCGATGACCCGATCATCGTGGATGCCGCGGATATTCGCGCGGATCCCGCTGGATTGTTACAAAAACTCTGCGCCGCTCTGGGCATTCCGTGGACCGAAAACATGCTGTCCTGGCCCGCAGGTGGGCATCCGGCTGACGGTGTCTGGTCTTCACATTGGTATGGCGCCATCCACCGCTCGACCGGGTTTGACGGCCCGGAGGGGCCGTTGCCCAAGATCGATGACCCGCTGGTGGATGCAGCTCTGCCCCATTACGAGGCGTTGGCCGCACGCAAGCTTATTTGAGGCGCTTGTCGCGCGCCGCGAGCAGTTTCAGGCGAAGCGCGTTCAGCTGGATAAAGCCTGCGGCGTCCTTTTGATCATACGCGCCCGCGTCATCTTCGAACGTCACATGCGCCTCGGAATACAGCGAGTGGTCGGACCAGCGGCCCACGGTGCGTGCCAGACCCTTGTACAGTTTCAGTCGGACGGTCCCGGTCACATGCTCCTGGCTGCGGTCGATCAGGGCCTGCAGCATCTCGCGCTCGGGCGAGAACCAGAAACCATTGTAGATCAACTCGGCATAGCGCGGCATCAGCTCGTCCTTGAGGTGCGCGGCACCGCGATCAAGCGTGATTTGTTCGATACCCCGATGCGCCTCAAGCAGGATCGTGCCGCCGGGTGTCTCGTAGATGCCGCGGGATTTCATGCCGACAAAACGCCCCTCGACCAGGTCGAGGCGGCCAATGCCGTGCTTGCCGCCCAGCTCGTTGAGCCGCGTCAGCACGTTGGCCGGTGACATCGCGTCGCCGTTGATCGATACCGCGTCGCCCTTCTCGAAACCCACCTCGATATATTCGGGCGTGTCGGGCGCGTCCTCAGGCGCGACGGTGCGCTGGTAGACGTAGTCGGGCGCATCCTCGGCGGGATCCTCCAGCACCTTGCCCTCGGATGAGGTGTGCAGCAGGTTTGCATCAACGCTGAACGGCGCCTCGCCGCGTTTGTCCTTGGCGATGGGGATCTGGTTCTTTTCCGCGAAGTCGATAAGCTTGGTCCGCGAGCTCAGGTCCCACTCGCGCCAGGGCGCGATCACCTTGATCTCGGGGTTGAGCGCATAGGCGGCCAGTTCGAACCGCACCTGATCATTGCCCTTGCCGGTCGCCCCGTGGGCCACGGCGTCTGCGCCCTCGGCAGCGGCAATCTCGACCAGACGTTTGGAGATCAAAGGGCGCGCGATGGACGTGCCCAGCAGATACAGCCCCTCGTAGAGCGCATTTGCCCGGAACATCGGAAAAACGAAGTCGCGCACAAACTCTTCGCGCAGATCCTCGATATAGATGCCGCTGGCCCCCATCAGTTCCGCCTTGGCGCGCGCCGGTTCCAGCTCTTCGCCTTGCCCGAGATCGGCGGTGAACGTGACCACCTCGCAGCCATATTCGGTTTGCAGCCATTTGAGGATGATCGACGTATCAAGGCCGCCGGAATAGGCCAGCACAACTTTCTTGGGCGCGCTCATCTTGGGATCCTTCGTGCGTGTGTCGGGGGCCGATACCGCTTTTGGCTGGGCGGGGCAAGATTGACCGGTTGCGCACCGGACGCTAGGTCACGGGGATCATTGCGGCGAGGGACATCATGGATTTTGTGAAGGGCGCTCGGGCGGCGGAGGCTGCCATGCGCGCTGTGTTTCCTGCGACGCCACTCTTGCGCAATGATCTGCTGTCGGACCGGTACGGCGCCGACATCTGGCTCAAGCGCGAGGATCTGAGCCCGGTGCGATCCTACAAGCTGCGCGGGGCGTTCAACGCGATGCGCAAGGCGCAGGCGGCGGTCTATGTCTGCGCCAGTGCGGGCAATCATGCGCAGGGCGTCGCCTTCATGTGCAAGCATTTCGGCGTGCATGGCGTCGTTTTCATGCCCGTGACCACGCCACAGCAAAAGATCATGAAGACCCGCATGTTCGGTGGTGCGCATGTCGAGGTGCGGTTGGTGGGCGATTACTTTGACGACACGTTGGCGGCGGCGCAGGCCTATTGCGCAGACGAAGGCGCGCATTTCCTGTCCCCGTTCGATGATGAGGATGTGATCGAAGGGCAAGCCTCGGTCGGGGTGGAAATTGCGCAGCAGCTAGGCGGTGACCCGGACCATATCATCGTGCCGGTGGGCGGTGGCGGCTTGTCATCGGGGCTGCGCAGCTACTTTGGCGATCCGGTGCGCATGACCTTTGTCGAGCCGACGGGCGCGCCGTCACTGGCGCATGCGCTGCAGCATGGCGCGCCGCAGGATGTCTCCCCCATCGACAGTTTCGTGGATGGGGCTGCCGTTGCCAAGATCGGTGCACGGACATTCGCGCGCCTCAGCGCTGTTGACCAGGGTGATGTGCTGGCGCTGGAAGAAGATCGGATTTGCGCGACGATCATCGAAATGCTGAATGTCGAAGGGGTCGTGTTGGAACCGGCGGGCGCGCTTGCCATCGAAGCGCTGGCCGAAGTGGCGGATCAGATCCGCGGCAAGCGCGTTGTGGCCATTGCATCAGGCGGCAACTTTGATTTTGAACGCCTGCCCGAGGTGAAAGAGCGCGCACAGCGCTACTCCGGCGTGAAGAAATACTTCATCCTGCGCATGCCGCAGCGCCCCGGCGCGCTTAAAGATTTCTTGAACATTCTTGGGCCGGATGACGACATTGCGCGATTTGAGTACCTCAAGAAGTCAGCGCGTAACTTTGGTTCGGTCCTGATTGGGTTGGAGACGACGCGGCCCGAGAATTTCGACCGGTTGCTGGCGGCATTGGATGCTGCCGGCTTCACCTACACCGATATCACCGCGAACGAGACATTGGCACAGTTCGTGATCTAGGCGGCCTTTCCTTGCGCGAGCCCAGCCTCGAACGACACCTTTGAGCTGTCGAAACAGGCAAGGATTTCCGTGACATTCACGGCGGCCGCCTGACCGGCGGCGGCGGCCTTTTCCCCGGCGCCGCACAGGTCGGAAAAGCCGGCGAAGCCGAGGTTCAGCGCACTGCCTTTTAGAAAATGCAGGTCCTCCTCGAGCCGGGTCAGATCGGGGCCACTGCGAAGCACATCAATCACCCCCGACACTTCTTCAAGAAACAGCGGCACCACCTCTTCGAAGTCTTCGGCTCCGATTTCCTCTCGCAAGTCAGACACACGTTGCCAATCGATCATGACGCGACACCTCCAATCATCACTACGTAAACACGGGAGGCTTAAGCCTTCGTAACCACGACAAGTTTAACGAAAGAAATGGTGAAATTCAGTCTGCGTTAAGCGATGGCGCGCTAGGTCTGGCACATCAACTTCGGGGTGGTACAGGGTATGATGTCGACGGCGCTTTCGGATAACGGGCTTGAGCCAAATGGTGATGCCAAGCCATCGCCCGTTCAGCGTGTTCTGATCGTTGATGACAGTCGGTTGCAGCGCAAGATCCTGTGCAGTTCGGTGAAACGCTGGGGGTTCGAAGTGTACGAGGCCGCCTCGGGGGAGGAGGCGTTGGACATTTGTGCCGCCCTGCAGCCCGATCTGGTGCTAAGCGATTGGATGATGCCCGGCATGAACGGGCTTGAATTTTGCGACGCGTTCCGCAGCCTGCCCGGCGACAGATACGGCTACTTTATCCTGCTCACGTCCAAGAGTGAAAAGGATGAGGTCGCGATGGGCCTCGAGGCGGGTGCAGATGATTTTCTGACCAAGCCTGTGGATGCAAACGAATTGCGTGCCCGGATCACCGCCGGAGAGCGGATCGTGCAGATGCAACGCGAACTGACCGAGAAGAACCGGCTGATCTCGGAAACGCTGGATGAATTGCAGCGGCTTTACGATTCTCTCGACAACGATCTGCTGGAGGCGAAGAAACTGCAGCAATCGCTGATCCCTGTTCGACACAAATCGTTCGAGACGGGGGATGTGTCCCTGATGCTGCGGTCCAGCGGGCATGTCGGCGGCGACCTCGTCGGGTTTTTCCCCGCTGGTCCGGATCACCTGGGGCTTTACGCGATCGACGTGTCGGGGCATGGCATCAGTTCTGCCCTGATGACGGCGCGGCTGGCGGGTTACCTGTCCGCGTCGGCGCCGGATCAAAATGTGGCGCTGGGCAAAGGGGAGGACGATAGCTACCACTTTCTGCCGCCCGCCGAGGTGATCGAGACGCTCAACACCCTTGTCCTCGATGAGATGGAGACCGAGCATTACTTTACCCTGTTGCTTGCCGATCTGAATTTGAAGACGGGTCAGGTTCGCATGGCGCAGGCCGGTCATCCGCATCCGGTTGTGCAGCGTGCGGACGGTTCGATTGAACAGACGGGACCCGGCGGGTTTCCGGTTGGACTGATGTCCGGCATATCGTTCACCGCGTTCGAGACGGTGCTGCATCCCGGCGATCGTCTGCTGCTGCTGTCAGATGGTGTGATCGAATGCCCCGCACCCGACGGCACGATGTTGGACGAAGCCGGGCTGGAACACATGATGCGCCAAATGCGCCAGACGTCAGGCCCCGCATTCTTCGAAGCGCTGCTGTGGCACCTGGGAGAATTTGCTGGCGGCCAACCGTTTCCCGACGATGTGTCGGGGATCCTGTTCGAGTATCAGGGTCCGCTTGCGTCGACATAGCGCCGCAGCAGATTGCGGTCACCGTCGTTGCCCAGCGCAGGGATGGCGTCACCGAAGCGCATCCATAGGGTTTCGTGATCGGGCTCGATCGGGTCTGCGACCGGCTGAACGGGATGCGCCACATAGACATGGCACAGCTTTTCCGCCCAAAGGTCGTATTCCGGCATGAACGTGAAGCGGCGAAAGGCCCCAAGGCGGCGCGGGCGGGCGATCCGCCAACCGATCTCTTCCATGACCTCGCGGTGCAGCGCCTGTAGCGGGCTTTCGCCCGGATCGATGCCGCCGCCCGGCAACTGGATATCCGGCGGCGGTCCCATCTGGCACGTCAGCAGGACCGACCCGGCCCGCGGCAAGATCGCGTAGGCACCGGGCCGCAGCGTATAACGCCGCGCGGCGTCCGGCATCTGTCCGACGCGGGGTATCAAAACGCAGGGCCCTTTCAGTTTCTGTCGAGGCGCTTATATAGTCGCGATATGCCAACCTCCGGCGTGCAAGGAAACCCCAATGACGACTGGCTCGCAAATTGCGTGGGACGATTCCGTCCTGCCCTTCCAACTTGATGCATCCGACATTCGGGGTCGCGTTGCGCGGCTCGACGGTGTGCTGGAAGGCATCCTCAAACAGCATGATTACCCGCCACAGGTCGAAGCCTTGGTGGCCGAAATGGCATTGCTGACGGCCTTGATCGGACAGACGGTCAAGCTGCGGTGGAAGCTGCAGCTGCAGGTGCAGTCCAAAGGTGCGGTGCGCATGATCGCCACGGATTACTACGGCCCGGAGAAGGACGGCGATGTGGCGCGCATTCGCGCTTACGCCAGCTACGACGCCGACCGGCTGACGGAGGCGGCGCCGTTCTATCAAATCGGCGAGGGATACTTTGCCATCATGATCGACCAGGGCCAGGGCATGACGCCCTATCAGGGCATCACCCCGCTGGCGGGCGGGTCACTTGCGGCCTGCGCCGAGGCGTATTTTGCCCAGTCCGAGCAGTTGCCAACGCGGTTCAAGCTGAGCTTCGGTCAATCGACCGAACCAGGCGTCGCCGAGCATTGGCGCGGCGGCGGCGTCATGCTGCAGCACATGCCCAAGGCGTCGCCTTTCGTGGCGCAGGGCGATGGTTCGGGGGATGTGTTGACCGCGTCCGATCTGGTCCATGGCGATGAGGAAGAGAACTGGAACAGGGTCAATATCCTGCTGGACACGGCCGAAGCGATGGAGCTGATGGGCCCTCAGGTCGCGCCGCAAGACCTGTTGCTTCGCCTCTTTCACGAAGAGACACCGCGGGTCTTTGATATGCAGCCCGTGCGGTTTGGTTGCACCTGTTCCGAAGATCGTGTGCGGCAAAGCCTGTCGATCTATTCGGCGCGCGACATCGAAAAGATGACGACAGATGACGGCCGGGTCACAGCGGATTGCCAGTTCTGCGGCGCGCATTATGACTTGGATCCCGCCACTGTCGGGTTCGAGGCCGAAGACAGTGCCTGACCTTCTTGATCGCACCCGGCGCGCGTTGCTGCGGCCGGGTGCATCCTCCTCCGACTATGATCTCAACCCTGACGTAACGCTGCCTGCGGACCGCAAGCTGCGCCCGGCTGCGGTTCTCGCCCCGATGATCGAGACGGCGCGGGGGTGGGAGCTGATCCTGACCAAACGATCTTCGGCGCTCAAGCATCACCCGGGGCAGATCGCCTTTCCCGGCGGCAAACAGGACGAAGGTGATGCAACCCTTGAGGCCGCCGCCCTGCGCGAGGCCCAGGAAGAGATCGGTCTTCCCTCGGACCGGGTTGAGATACTGGGCACCTTTGCGCCGCATGAGACGGTCACCGGATTTACAGTGACGCCTGTCATTGCACATGTGACGCACCCGTTCGATATCCGGCCAGAGAGGGGCGAGGTTGACGAGGTGTTTTTTGTTCCGCTGTCTCACGTTCTGACGCCCGCGCATTATGTGGTGGAGTCGCGACGCTGGCGTGGTACGCGGCGATCTTATTACGCGGTGCCCTACGGCCCCTATTACATCTGGGGCGCGACCGCGCGTATACTGCGGGCATGGACCGACAGCCTTCCCTGCGACTAGACCCCAATACAGAGTTCTTGGCCGATCCCAACGGGCAACGCGTCTGCGCCTTGCTTGAAAGCGGCGGCCATCAGGCATTGTTTGTTGGCGGATGTGTCCGCAATGCCGTGTTGGGTGCGCCCGCGTCGGATGTGGACATTGCGACCGACGCGCATCCCGATGAGGTCATAACCCTGGCAAAGGCACATGATGTGCGGGCCGTGCCCACAGGGATCGACCACGGGACCGTCACACTGGTCTTGGACAACGTCCCCTTCGAAGTGACGACGTTTCGCCGCGACGTGGCAACAGATGGGCGGCGCGCCGTCGTCGCGTTTTCCGACCGGATGGAGGACGACGCGCGGCGGCGCGATTTCACGATGAACGCGCTCTACGCGGACCGCCACGGCGAGCTGTATGATCCTGTGGGTGGTTTGCCGGATGCGCAGGCGCGGCGCGTCCGGTTCATCGACGACCCGGTGCAGCGGATCCAAGAGGATTACCTTCGCATTCTCAGGTTCTTCCGATTTGGTGCATGGTACGCCGACGCGGCCTTGGGTTGGGATGCCGATGCGCTGTCGGCCATTGCACAGACGTTGGATGGATTGCGCAGCCTGTCGGCGGAAAGGGTGGGGTCAGAGATGATCAAACTGCTCGCGGCTCCGGATCCTGCACCGGCTGTGGCCGTCATGGCGCGCACGGGTGTGTTGCACACGCTCTTGCCGGGTGCCGACCCTACGCTGCTTGGGCCGGTCGTGCATCTCGAAGGGGCGGCACCGCCCGATCCCGTCACGCGGCTTGCAACGCTGGGCGGGCAGGATGTGGCAGAGCGGTTGCGGCTGTCGCGCCGACAGCAAAAGCAACTGGACATGACCCGGACATTGGCCGGGACCGCGCGTGGTCTGCGCGCGCTGGGTCAGGTTGGGGGTGATGCGGCGGCGGGTGCTGCCGTCCTTCGGGCCGCCATGACGAATACGCCGTTGCCCGGCGGTTGGCGCGATGACATCGCGGTGGGCGCGCGCGCGACTTTTCCTGTCACCGCCGCGGATTTGCCGACGCTGGATGGACCCGCGCTGGGCCAGCGCCTCAAGGCGTTGAAGCAGGACTGGTTGGCATCAGATCTCTCATTGACCAAAACTCAGCTTTTGGACGGGTGACAGATAAAGCGACTCACTGTAATTAAGGGTCAGCCCAGCGGAGGGATAAACATGGTTCTACGGATCTGGAACGACGCCTGATATCGTCGCACGCCGTCATCGGTGACGCCCGCGCCTAGCAGCGCGCGTTACCGCCATGTTTTAAGCCCCCATACAGGTTACTCCCATGTTCAAATTCTTTGAGTCGCTTGTCGACCCGTACGCGCCCTATCCGGAAACTGATGTGCCGCCCAGCAAACTGTGGCCGTTTCTGCGCGCGTACCTGAAACCGTTCCGCGGCGTGATTGCAGTGACGTTTGTCATCAGCACCGTGGTCGCCTTTAGCGAGATCATGTTGATCTGGTACGTCGCCCGGATCGTGGACCTGCTGGCACAGGGCACACCGGATCTGATTATTCCGCAATACGGCCTCGAATTTACACTTGTCGCTGTGTGGGTGCTGGTGTTGCGGACGGGCGTCGCCTTTGTCGACGTGGCTTTGCTGCACAACACGTTGCTGCCCAACCTGGGCGCGCTGATCCGCTGGCGGTCGCACCGGCATGTGCTGCGACAATCGGTGGGATGGTTCGAAAACGACTTTGCCGGTCGGATTGCCAATCGCATCATGCAGACCCCGCCCGCCGCAGGTGAGGCGATGTTTCAGGTGCTGGACGCCGGATCATTCTTTGTCACGTCGGTGATTGGGGCGTTGATCCTGCTCATGGCCTTTGACCTCGCGTTGGCGTTGCCTCTGATCTTTTGGATCATCGGGTATCTGATGCTGTTGCGCTGGGTGATCCGCCGGGCCGGGCCTGCTGCCAAGGCAAGCTCTGACGCGCGCAGCGCCATCACCGGCCGTGTGGTCGACAGCTACACCAACATTCATTCGGTCAAGATGTT
This sequence comes from Pseudomonadota bacterium, assembly GCA_038525585.1. Taxonomy (GTDB): domain Bacteria; phylum Pseudomonadota; class Alphaproteobacteria; order Rhodobacterales; family Rhodobacteraceae; genus Tateyamaria. The sequence continues at coordinate 79,281 of JBCBHM010000001.1, read as the reverse complement.
TGCGCACCACGACCGTGAGATCGACTATGCCCATGAGGCCATCGAAAACGCGCGGCAGACCCTCATGACCGAAATGCGCATCGTGACCAAGATGGATCTGATGCTCACCGTGCTGAACGCCGCCATGATCGTGTCAATGGCGGCGCTGGCAATCTGGCTTTGGACAGGCGGGTTCACGACCGAGGGGATGGTGGCAGCGGCGCTGACCATCGCCCTGCGGCTCAACAACATGACCTACTGGATCATGTGGGCGATGACCTCGCTGGTTCAGAATCTCGGTGTGATATCCGAAGGGATGGAGACGATTGCCCAACCGATCTCGCTTGTCGACACTGCGGATGCAAAGCCACTCAGGATCGGTGCGGGCGAGATTGTTCTGGACCAACTCACCCACCATTACGGGCGCGACAGCGGCGGATTGGCCGGCATTTCGACAACGATCAAGCCCGGTGAAAAGGTTGGTTTGATCGGTCGCTCGGGCGCGGGCAAGTCCACGCTCGTCAAGCTGCTGCTGCGGTTTTACGATGCCGAGGGTGGGCGCATCCTGATCGATGGGCAGGACATCAATGACGTCACGCAGGACAGTTTGCGCCTGAACATCGGTATGGTGCAGCAAGACAGCTCGCTCCTCCATCGGTCGGTGCGTGACAACATCCTTTATGGTCGGCCCGATGCCACCGAAGAAGAGCTCTTTGCCGCGGCACGTCAGGCGCAAGCGCATGACTTTATCCTCAACCTCGAAGATCCCGAAGGTCGGAGCGGGTATGACGCGCAAGTGGGGGAGCGTGGTGTGAAATTGTCCGGCGGGCAACGCCAGCGGATCACGCTGGCGCGCGTGATCCTCAAGAACGCGCCCATCCTGCTGCTGGACGAGGCGACATCGGCCCTGGACTCGGAGGTTGAGGCCGCCATTCAAGATACGCTGTACCAGATGATGGAGGGCAAGACGGTGATCGCCATTGCCCACCGGCTGAGCACGATTGCGCAGATGGACCGCATCCTGGTTCTGGACGGTGGAAAAATCGTGGAAGACGGTGACCATGACGCGCTTTTGGCCCGGGGTGGCCTATATTCCGAGTTCTGGGCGCGCCAATCCGGCGGGTTCATCGCGACCGAGGCGGCAGAGTGAAGATCGAAAACTGGATCAATGCCTTTGACAGGGCCGAAGGGCCGCCGCCGCAAGCACTGTGGCCCTTCCTGCAATGGTGCCTGTCGGGTGCGTGGCCCGCGCTGTGGTTGGCGGGCCTGTGTTCCGCGGTTGCCGGCGCGCTCGAGGCGGGCACAGCGCTCATCCTCGGGCGGGTCATTGATGCGACTGTGCAACTGGGGCCGGATGGCTTTTTCTCGGTCGAGAATGTCGGCCTTGTTGCCGGCGCGCTGGCCTTTTTCCTGATCGCGCGCCCGATCCTGTTTGGCCTCAGTTCCGCCACGAACTCGATCATCGTTCAGCCCAATGTGAACCCGCTGGTGCTGTCGCGTCTGCACCGCTGGACCTTGGGTCAATCGGTCAGCTTCTTCGACGATGACTTTGCGGGTCGTATTGCGCAAAAGCAAATGCAGGCGGCGCGGGCTGTCACCGATGTCGTGTCGGAATTCATCAACGTGGTCGCCTTTGCGCTCGCGTCTCTGGCGGGGGCCATTCTGCTGCTGCTTGCCATCGACTGGCGTGTGGCGCTTGGTTTCGGGTTATGGCTGTGCCTCTATTTCTATCTGATCCGCTGGTATCTGCCGCGCATTCGCAAGCGGTCCGCTGCGCGCGCAGGGGCGCGGGCGATGGTGTCGGGGCAGGTCGTGGACACGATCACCAACATCAAGACGGTCAAGCTTTTTGCCCACGATGATCACGAGGATCAGGCGGCGCTGGGTGCCATGGACGGGTTTCGCGACACGGCGGTGCGCTTTGGCTACCTGTCGGCGGGGTTCCGGTTTGCACTGATGAGCCTTGCAGGCCTGCTGCCGGTGCTGCTGTTGGGTGGCACGATCGTGATGTGGCAAGCGGGCCTCGCGACACCGGGCGACATTGTGGCGGCTGGTGCCATCGCGGTGCGTGTCAGCCAGATGACGGGTTGGGTCAGCTTCACGCTCATGGCGATCTATTCCAACATCGGCGAGATCGAGGATGGCATTCGTACACTGACCCCGCGCAACCGGGTCGATGATGATGACGGCGCCCCGACATTGCACGTGCCCGACGGCGGCATCGTCTTTGACGATGTAGAATTCCGGTATGGCCGCACATCGGGCGGTATCGATGCGCTGTCGCTTACGATCCTACCGGGGGAGAAGGTGGGGATTGTGGGTGCGTCGGGCGCAGGCAAATCCACTTTGGTGTCCCTCCTCTTGCGGCTTTACGAAAGCGAAGGCGGTGAGATCCGCATTGACGGGCAAGAGACGCGGAGTGTCACCCAGGATAGCCTGCGCCACGCCATCGGGATGGTCACGCAGGAAACCGCTATGTTCAACCGGTCGGCGCGGGACAACATCCTGTATGGCCGACCTGACGCGACCGAGGCCGAGATGATCGCGGCGGCACAAAAGGCAGAGGCGCATGAATTTATCCTGGATTTGCAGGATTTCAAGGGGCGCACGGGATACGACGCACATCTGGGTGAACGGGGCGTCAAGCTGTCCGGCGGACAGCGGCAGCGGATCGCGCTGGCGCGGGCGATCCTGAAAGACGCGCCCATCCTTGTTCTGGACGAAGCGACGTCCGCTTTGGATTCCGAGGTCGAGGCGTCGATTCAAAACGCGCTGAGCCGTGTGATGGATGGCAAGACAGTGCTTGCCATTGCGCACCGCCTGTCGACCCTGACAGAGATGGACAGGATCGTCGTCATGGACGCAGGACGGATTGTGGAACAAGGGCCGCATGACGTCCTGCTCGCCAAGGGTGGGCTTTATGCGCAGTACTGGCAGCGGCAATCCGGGGGCTTTATCAGCACCGCTGCGGCAGAATAAAGACATCACATGACGACCTACACGATTGAACGGTTGGGCCAGCGCGGCGACGGCATCGCGCAGGGGCCGGTGTTTGTGCCATTGGCGCTGCCGGGCGAGGTTGTGCGCGGCACGCTGGACGGTGATACGCTGGACGAGGTCCGGATCGAGGTGTCGTCGCCGGACCGTGTCGCGGCCCCCTGCCCCCATTTCCGTAGTTGCGGTGGCTGCCAGTTGCAGCACGCGAGCGACAATTTGGTGGCTGCGTGGAAACGGGAACAAGTCGCTATTGCGCTGCAAACACAGGGGTTGGAGACGGAGCTGCGCGAGACGCTCACCTCACCCGACCGGTCCCGCATCCGCGCGACGTTTTCGGCCCGACGGACCAAAAAGGGCGCGATGGCAGGCTTCCATGCGCGGCGGTCGGACGCGATCATTCCGGTCCCGCATTGCACGCTGATCTCGCCCGCGTTGCGACCCGGTCTGGACGCGGCCGAAGAGCTTGCCAGCGTCGCGGCAAGCCGCAAGGGCGAGCTGTCCGTTACCGTGACAGACAGCGCTGCGGGGCTCGATGTGTTCGTGGCAGGTGGCAGGCCGCTTGACGATCCGCTGCGCGTGACGCTTGCCGAGGTCGCGCAAGCGCATGCGCTTGCCCGGCTCACCTGGGATGATGAGGTGGTGGCCATGCTGCATCCACCCGTCCAACGGATGGGAACCGCGCAGGTTGTGCCGCCGCCGGGCGCGTTCCTGCAAGCCACCCGGCACGGGCAAGAGGTGTTGACCGAGGCGGTTCAGCAGATCGTCGGGGATGCCGCGCGCGTCGCCGATCTGTTTGCCGGTTGTGGCACCTTTGCCCTGCCACTGGCCAAGGGTGCCGAAGTCCACGCGGTGGAGGGTGATGCGATGATGACGGCTGCGCTGGACCGGGCATGGCGTGACACGCCAAACCTCAAACGCGTGACGACTGAGACGCGCGACCTGTTCCGCCGCCCGTTGCTGCCGGATGAGCTCAAGGCGTTCGATGCCGTGGTGATCGATCCACCCCGTGCCGGTGCGGCTGCGCAGATTGCCGAATTGGCGCAGGCGCACGTGCCCGTGATCGCCCATGTATCCTGCAACCCAACGACCTTTGCGCGGGACGCGGCAACGCTGATCGCTGCGGGATATAGCCTGGAATTTGTGCAACCGGTGGATCAGTTCCGGTGGTCCACCCACGTGGAGCTTGTGGGTGCCTTCCGGCTCTCCCATATCACGCGCTGAAGGAGACAGCACATGCCCACCCGCGCCCAACTGGCCGCTTGGCTTGAACGCCCGCAATTCACGAATTTCATAATTGGCGTCATCATCCTGAATGCGATCACGCTGGGGCTTGAGACCTCGCCCGAGGCGATGGCAGCCGCTGGTGGTGTGATCCTGATGATCGACCGGATTTGCCTTGGGATCTTTGTGGTGGAAATCATCGCAAAACTGATTGCCTATCGCGGTCAGTTCTTTCGCAACGGCTGGAACCTGTTTGATTTCGTCATTGTCGGCATTGCGCTCATCCCGAACACCGGCGGTCTGTCCGTCTTGCGTGCGCTGCGCATTTTGCGGGTGCTCCGCGTGATCTCGGTGGCGCCCCGCCTGCGGCGCGTTGTCGAGGGGTTTGTGACGGCACTGCCGGGCATGGGATCGGTGTTTTTGCTGATGGCGCTGATCTTTTACATCGCGGCGGTCATGGCGACGAAACTCTTTGCGGCGAGCTTTCCCGAATGGTTCGGAAGCCTGCCGCTCAGCGCATACTCTCTGTTCCAGATCATGACGCTCGAGTCGTGGTCCATGGGTATCGTGCGCCCGGTGATGGACATCTATCCATACGCCTGGCTGTTTTTTGTGCCGTTCATCATGGTCACAACCTTTGCGGTGGTGAACCTGCTGGTTGGCCTGATCGTGAATTCGATGCAGGACGCCCATGCCGAAGAGACCAACGCCGCCACCGACAGTTACCGCGACGAGGTGCTCAAGCGGCTTGAGGCGATCGAGGCACGGCTGAACGCGCGCGACGGCTAAGCCACACCTCACAATCAGGTGAACAGACCCCACCAGAAACATGCTATGCCGGATGGGGTGAAAAATGGTATCTCCCCCGGCAAATAAAAAGCAGATCAGTTTGGGACAGGATTTCGATGAAACGCAGACATCTCTTGATGGGTGGCGTTGCGGCGGCTGGTTTGGGTGCCTGTGCGCCGCAGACCAAGTTCCGATCGTACAACGGACCTGAAGTCACCTATGTCGTGGTGAACAAGAAAGCCCGCAGCATGTATCTGCTGCATCAGGATCGAGTGCTGAAGGAGTACCTGATCGACCTGGGCTTTGCCCCGATCGGCGACAAGTACTTCGAAGGGGACGGGCGTACGCCCGAAGGCAATTACCTGATCGACAGGCGCAACCCCAACAGCAAATTTCATCTGTCGCTTGGGATCTCGTATCCAAACGCGCGCGACCGGGCCGAAGCGGCGGCGCTGGGCAAGCCGCCCGGCGGCGACATCTTCATTCACGGCGAGTCGAGCCCGTTCAAACGTCGGCGCTCGGATTGGACATGGGGCTGCATCGCGGTGCCGAACCGCGAGATGGAAGATGTCTATGCGATGGTGCGCAACGGCACCCCGATCCAGATCAACCCCTAATCGGACTTAGGTGCCGGACAGGTCGGTGACGATGATGTTCTCTTCGGTGTCGTCGATCGCATTTTCGTCGGGCGCGTCGATGGCGCTTGGCACAAGCCGCGAGGCGGATGGGTTCGCCTCGGGGATCAGGGGGCTGTTGTCAGGGTTGCCCATCACCATGGTCCACCAGATCTTGCCATTGGATTCCTGAAACCAGGCAAAGCCCATTTCCTTGGCTTGCGGCGACAGGATGGTGCGGCGCGTATCGGTCTGCTCCATCCACGCGGCCAAGGTCTCGAGCTCTGTCTCGTAGGTTTCCGAGATGTTTTCGCCCACAAGGCTGCCCCGATACCCCACGCGGGCAAGCCGGTCGATGGGCGATGAACCGTCAGAGCCAAAGTGCCAGGGTCGGTTTTGCAAGGACATGTCGCGCGAATGGGTGGCCGCGGCTGCGTTCAACTGCGGGTTCAGCTCGACCGCGGCGGCGCCCCTCGCACTGCGCAGGGCGTTGACGGAATCGAGCATGCGGAACTGCAGCTTGGCCGTGTCATTGCCGCGGATACGGTAGAGTTTGGGCAACGGGCGCCCGTCCGCGCCCACGGACGGCGTTGACGGTCCAGTCGGGGTACAGGCCGCGATGGCGAGACCCAAGGCCAGAAAAATGAAAACGCGTCGCATCATAGGAGTTTACCACCCAGTTTGTTTGACGCTTTAGGTATCCGGCCCGACGTTGTATTTCAAACGCACATCGGCGTGATGTTGCGTGATGACAAGTGTTTGATTTGCGAGTGCGGCTTTCGCGCCATATTTTCTCGCCACTGGCAGGAAAGACCCATTTGGAGAGGCGTGAAATGTCCAAGTCGTCGTTTGTTACCCCAAGCCGCCGTGCGTTTCTGGCTGGCAGTGCTGCGTTGATCGGTGCGCCGGCCGTGGCACAGGAATTGCCCGCGGGTCAGGCTGAACGGGATCCGGCGCTGTCTGTGCGCCGCAACATTTCCAGCTTTCGCACGCTGGACTGGCGTCCCTATTTCGAGAATCTGCGCAATGGCGCGATCCTTGTCGATATCGACAGCCGGGCGGTGCACTACTGGAATGAGGGCGAAACCGTCTATAAACTCTATCCGTCCAGCGTGCCACTGACAGATGATCTGACACGTCGTGGCCGCACGCGGGTGATCCTGAAAGATCCCAAACCCGATTGGCGTCCGACCCCCTCGATGAAAAAGCGGAACCCTGAATGGCCCGACTATATCGGTCCTGGCCCTGAAAACCCGCTTGGCACGCGGTCGCTCCACCTCAGCTGGACCTATTACCGCATCCACGGCACCCACGACACGCGCAAGATTGGCCGCAAGTCGTCCAACGGCTGCATCGGGCTGTACAACGAACATATCGAAGAGCTGTACGAGATGGCCAATGTCGGCACGCAGGTGTTGCTTATTTGACGACATCCCCGCGGTTTGGCTGGGATGGATGGCAAACATGGTTTCCATTCGCGTCCGATTGCTGTTTACAGAAAATCACGAGGTAAGTCTTGGGTGTGCGCCAGTGCAATTGCTGGCGTGCAAAACTGGAGGTTAATATGAAAAAACTCGTTCTCGCTGCTGCTCTGACCGCTGCTGCTTCGACCGCATTTGCCGGCGCTCCCGCCGACCCTGTCATCGAAGCACCCGTGATCGTTGAAGAAGCAAACAGCACGTCGGGCGGCATCGTCCTGCCCCTGCTGATCCTGATCGCAGTTGCAGCAGTTGTCTCTGACTAAGCTGTAGACGCTTTCCAAAGCACAAAAGGCGGCGCATCCTTGCGCCGCCTTTTTCTTTTGTCGTTCCGGTGTTTACTCCAGCCAGCCCTTGAGGTTTTCCTCAATCACCGTGCTCAACGCGTCGATGTGCGCGTCGTCGTCATTGAGGCAGGGGATGTAGGTAAACGTCTCACCGCCCGCCTCTTCGAAGCTTTCATGGATTTCTTCGTTGATCTCTTCGAGCGTTTCGATGCAGTCGGCGGAGAAGGCGGGCGCGCAGACAGCGATGTTCTTTTTCCCCGCTTCGGCAAGCCGCGCGACCTCTTCGACGGTGTAGGGTTGCAGCCATTCCTCGGGTCCGAATTTCGACTGGAATGTCGTCTTGATGTCGGTGTCTTCCCAGCCCAACCGCTCTTTGAGCAGCCGCGTCGTTTTCTGGCACTGGCAGTGGTAGGGATCGCCTTCCATCAGGTAGCGGATCGGCACGCCATGGTAGCTGCACACCAGAATGTCGGGGCGTGTGTCCATCCTGGCATAGGCGCGTTCGATGGATTGCGCGAGCGCCTCGATATATTTCGGGTGCGCGTAGTATGGCTCGACCGTGCGGGTCGTCGGCTGCCACTTTTCTTCCATCAACGCGCGAAAGAACTGGTCATTCGCTGTCGCCGACGTCGCCCCGGCGTAGTGGGGGTAAAGCGGGAAGAACAGGATTTTCTGGCACCCTGCCTCTGCCATCTCGCGTACCTTCGACTTGGTCGACGGGTTGCCGTAGCGCATGCAGAAATCGACCATCACCTGATCGCCATAGCGGTCGGCCATCGTCGCCTTGATCTTGGCGGTCTGATCCTTGGTGATCGTCATCAGCGGGCTTTCCCCCGCCTCGTGGTTCCAGATCGACTTGTAGGCCGCGCCCGATGAAAACGGGCGCTTGGTCAGGATGACCAGCTGCAACAGCGGCTGCCAGATCCAGGCAGAATAGTCGATGACGCGCTTGTCCGAGAGAAACTCGTTCAAATAGCGGCGCATCGACCAGTAGTCGTAGTTGTCGGGGGTACCGAGGTTCGCCAGAAGGATGCCGACACGCGCAGGTGGGATCGCCGGGTGATCGGCGTCGGCATGCACGGGTTTGGTCGCAGTCTTGCTGGTATCAAGCATCTCGGTAAGGTCCATCATTCGCAATAGGGCTGAGATAACCGGATTTGGTCCAAGGTCAATCTGACAGCGGCGTTTCGTCCGTTCCCAGCGCATCGGCAAGCCGCGCGGTGGCTGATCCGGGCCGAAGTGGCTGCGGCTGGCTGTCGTCAGGGGCCCAGCCGGTGAGCACGATCAGCTCAAACGTCGCGGTGATACCGCCCGTGTCGCTTGGATAAGCGGTGGCATAGATGTCGGCGGCGCGTTGGAACACCGCGCGCCTCGTGGGGTGACGCAGGCGGGCGGCGAGCGCATTGCCCTCGCCCATATCCCGCAGATCGCGCATGAGGTGCCACATATCGCGGTATTGAACAGTGAGCGACACGCTATCTGCCACCGGGAGGGCAAGGCCCGCGCGTTGCAACAGCGCGCCCAGGTCGCGCAACTCAGCCATCGGTGCGATACGTGGGGACAGGCCGCCGGTCACTGCAATCTCCGCTTCGGCGAGGCAGGCGCGCAACTCGTGCAGGCTTTGCCCGCCAAGGCTGGCCACCAATAGAAGGCCATCGGGTTTCAGTGCGCGGCGGCACTGGATCAACTGTCCGACCGGGTCGTTCGCCCAGTGCAGCCCAAGGCTGTGCATCACCAGATCGTGTGTTTGCGGCGCAAGATCCAGAACCTCCGCCTCGGGCACGAGGGTCACGTCGCCCTGTGCCCACACATGCGGAAAACCCGTCACCACTGCGGTGGATCGAAACGGTTTGTTAACCATCCCGACACGATCCTGCAATTCGTCCCGTGCTGCGTCCTGCAGGAACAGGGCTGCTGTGTCCGCGCGCGCGCGATTGCGCGCAAGGGCGTGGGGATCGGTGAGGGCGTTGGGTTGGTCCATGGGCGAAGGATAGGTGCAGATGCAGCTTTTACAAACGGCGCTGGCCGCAATTTATCCGCCAAGATGCATCGGGTGTGGTGAGATGGTCGACAGCGACTCTGGCCTGTGCGGCGCCTGTTGGGCGCAGACACCGTTCGTCGGTCGCACGCGGTGTGACATGTGCAGTGTCCCGTTGCCCGGCCAATCGGACGGTGACGCGCTGCACTGCGACGACTGTATGCGTTGGCCAAAACCCTGGGCGCAGGGCCGCGCCGCACTGATCTATGACGCGATCACGCGCAAGCTGGTCCTTGGGTTCAAACACGGTGACCGACAGGAAGTGGCGAAACCCGCCGCCCGCTGGATGCTGGACGCAAGCCAGGACATCCTCGCCGAAACGCCGCTGATCGTGCCGGTTCCGCTGCACTGGATGCGGCTGGCCAAGCGGCGCTACAACCAGTCGGCCCTGCTCGCCCGGGCTTTGGCGGATTTGTCGGGATGCGACTGGTGTCCGGACCTGCTGGTGCGCAAGACATACACCCCCAGCCTCGATGGCAAGTCCCGCGAGGTGCGGCAGGGCATCCTGAGCGACGCGATTGTGGTCAACAGAAAGCGGCGGCATCGGATCATGGGGCGGCCCGTTCTTTTGGTCGATGACGTGCTGACGACCGGTGCCACCTTGGGTGCATGTACCGAGGTTTGTCGTGCGGCAGGTGCATCCCGGGTGTGCGTTTCGGTACTGGCGCGGGCGGTCAAGGCACCATACATGCGGTCCAACTGAACCGAACCGAAAAGGATCCGGATCGTGAAACCTGTTGAGATTTACACATCGCCGCTTTGTGGTTTTTGTCACGCGGCCAAGCGCCTGCTGAACGAAAAGGGCATCGATTTCACCGAAGTCGACGTGCTGAAGCATCCCGAGCGCAAGGCCGAAATGATACAGCGCGCCAATGGCGGTCGCACTGTGCCGCAGATCTTCGTGGGTGAGACCCATGTGGGTGGATGCGATGACCTCTATGCGCTGGAGCAATCGGGCAAGCTCGATCCACTCTTGGCGGCGTGAATGAAAGCCGCGCTGCTTCAACTCAACGCGAGTGATGATCCCGCCGCAAACCTGACTGTGACCACGGCGATGGTGCACCAGGCGGTGGATATGGGGGCGGAATTCGTTCTGACGCCCGAGGTGACGAATTGCGTCAGCCTCAACCGTGCACACCAAAACAACGTGCTACGCCACGAAGACGATGACGAGACATTGGCGGCGCTGCGCGCGCTGGCGTCCGAACACGGTATACACGTGTTGATCGGTTCGCTCGCGCTCAAGACCGAAGACGCGGATGGCCGCTTTGCCAACCGGTCCTTCCTGATTGGCCCGGATGGCGAGATCATCGCGCGGTATGACAAGATCCACATGTTCGACGTCGAGATCGACAATCGCGAGACGTTTCGGGAATCCGCCGGGTATCGGCCCGGATCGCAGGCTGTTCTTGCGCACACCGCATTTGCGCCCATCGGCATGGCTGTCTGCTATGACATGCGCTTTCCGCGCCTTGCCGACGCGCTGGTGAGTGCGGGTGCCCAGGTGCTGACATACCCGGCGGCGTTCTCGCCGGTGACGGGTGCCGCGCATTGGCACAGCTTGCTGCGCGCCCGTGCGATCGAGGCGGGTGCCTGGGTGATTGCGCCTGCACAGACGGGCATACATCCAAGCCAGACCGGCACCGAACGTCGGACCTATGGGCATTCGCTGGTGGTGGACCCATGGGGCGATGTGTCACTTGACGCAGGGGAGGCGCCCGGCGTTTATGTCTTTGATTTAGACATGGAAAAAGTGGCCGACGCGCGCCGCCGCATACCTGCGAGGGACAATGCGCGCCCCTTCGACGGCCCTTAGGGGTTTATGAGCGACGACAAACACAGTCTTGCCATCTCGCTTTTCAGCGAGGTTCTGGCGGCGGATCAGATGATCCGCAACCGGCTGCATCGTGTGTTGCCCAAGGGCATGGAAATTTCGCATTTTTCGGTGCTCAACCACCTCGCCTGGCACGAGGGAGAGCGCAGCCCAGCACAGTTGGCCGAGACGTTCAATGTGACGCGCGGTGCGATGACCAATACGCTCAACCGGTTGGAATGGGCGGGGTATGTCCATATCCGCCCCGACTGGGACGATGCGCGCCGCAAGATGGTGGCGTTGAGCCCGGCAGGCCGGCGTGCGCGCGATCAGGCGCTGAGCGCGATTGCCCCGATGGTCGGCGATGTGATCGACAAGCTTGGCGAAGGTGCGGTGCGCGCCACCGTGCCGATCCTGCGCCAGATGCGAGCCGAGCTGAGCGACAAGATCAAGCCGGATTAAGGCTCGCTGTGACGTAGTTCACACTCAGATCGCGATCCGACAGCTTCCAGCTCCAGGTGATCGGGTTGAACACGAACCCTTTGCGGTCGACAGGGTCGAGGCCCGCGTCGCGCATCAGATCAAACAGCTCATCCGGTGTGATGAATTTCGACCATTCATGCGTGCCCTTGGGCAGCCAGCGCATCACATGCTCGGCACCCACAATCGCCATCATGAACGACTTGGGATTGCGGTTGATGGTCGAACAGATGTGCAGCCCGCCGGGTTTGAGCAGTTGCCGACACGCGGTCAGGTAGCTGAGCGGGTCAGCCACATGCTCCACGACCTCCATATTCAACACGACGTCGAATTGCTCGCCCGCGGCGGCCATATTCTCGGCCGTGGTGTGGCGGTAATCGATGGTCAGACCGGACTGTTCTGCGTGCACCTGCGCCACCGGAATGTTCCGTTCCGCTGCGTCTGCGCCCACGACCTCGGCCCCCAGCCGCGCCATCGGTTCGGCCAGCAAGCCGCCGCCGCATCCGATGTCGAGGATGCGTAAACCGGCAAAGGCACCTGCGGTTTTCAAATCCCGGTCGAACTCTGCCGCGATTTGCGATGTGATGTAGTCCAACCGGCACGGGTTGAGCATATGCAACGGTTTGAATTTCCCGTTCGGGTCCCACCATTCTGCGGCCATCGCCTCGAATTTTGCGATTTCGGAGGGGTCGACAGTGGTTTGATGCGTTTGCATTTCCGCTCCCATATGCTCATGTGCGCCTTGAGCCCTATGTAGTCAGGTGAATGGACAAACACAGTAACCAAAAGCGCGCAGTACAATACCTGTACCCGCCCATCGATCCCTATGACCAGCGTATGCTGGACGTGGGCGATGGGCACCGTGTTTATGTGGAGCAGTGCGGAAATCCCGAAGGGATCCCAGTCATCGTGTTGCATGGCGGCCCCGGTGGCGGATGCAGCCCTGCGATGCGGCGCTATTTTGACCCGTCCGTTTACCGGATCGTTCTGTTCGACCAGCGCGGCTGTGGACGGTCGCGGCCGCATGCGTCGGTGGTGAACAATACGACATGGCATCTGGTCGATGACATCGAATTGATCCGCCGCACGCTGGATGTGGATGCGTGGATCGTCTTTGGCGGCAGCTGGGGTGCCACGCTGGCCCTGATCTATGCCGAGGCCCATCCCGGGCATGTGCGGCAGCTGGTGCTGCGCGGTGTGTTCCTGATGACGCAAAGCGAGCTGGATTGGTTTTACGGCGGCGGCGCGGGCAAGTTCTGGCCCGAGGTCTGGGCCCGCTTTGTAGCACTGGTGCCTGAGGATGAACGCGGTGACCTGATCGGAGCATATCACCGCCGGCTCTTTTCCGGTGATGTCGCGCTTGAGACACGGTTCGCGCGGGCGTGGTCGGCATGGGAAAATGCGTTGGCGTCGATCCATTCGGCCGGACAGGGCGGCGAGGCGCCGGGCGACTATGCACGCGCCTTTGCGCGGCTCGAGAATCACTATTTCACCAATGCGGGCTTTCTTGAGTTCGACGGGCAGATCCTCGCTCATGCAGGGCGGATCAAGCACATTCCCGGCACCATCGTGCAGGGCCGCTATGACATGATCTGCCCGCCCGACAGTGCCTACGCCCTGTCGCAGGCCTGGCCTGCTGGTCAGCTCAAGATGGTGCGCAATGCAGGCCATGCCTTGTCTGAGCCGGGGATATCGGCTGAACTCGTGCGCACCATGGACAGGATCGCAGGTAAATGACCCGCTTTGACCGTCGTGCCCTTTTTGCAACCGGTGCCGCAGCCGCGCTGCTGGCAGCGACGGGCGTGTCGGCCACGCCCCAGCGAGGTGGTCGGTTGCGCGCGGCCCTGTCGCCCGAGCTGTTCGAGCGGGCGGTGGCGGCAACGGTCTATGACAACCTGACTGAGATTGCAGCCGATGGCACGCTGCGCGGCGAGCTGGCGACCGACTGGCACGCGAACGCGGATGCGACACGCTGGACGTTCAAACTGCGCGAGGGTGTGACGTTCCATGATGGGACGGAGTTCGATGCAACGTCACTGATTGATCTGCCCTTGGACATTCGCATCTCTGACACGCATCAGATCGAGGTGATCCTCGATGCCGCGGACGCCAACCTGCCCTTCCGACTTGCCCAGCCGGGCTTTGAGGTGCGCGGCGCGACGGGCACCGGCCTTTACCGCGTGCACAAGCTTGATGAAGGGCGCCACTTTATCGGTGAGCGGGTGGCCCACCATTGGAAAACCGGCGCCGGTTGGTTCGATTCGGTGGATTTTGTGCAGTTCGGTGCCGACACGGTCCGGGGTCAGGCATTGACTGAACGGCTGGTGGATGTGGCGGATGTGATTGCCCTTGATGACATGGCCGACCCGCAGGACTACCAGCTGTTGCCCACACCGGGCGCGCCCACGCATATCGCCAACCGTGCCGTCACAGTGCCGCTGACGGTTGGCAAAGCCTGGCCGCTCGACAATTTCCGAATGGCGGAACGGTGGTGGATGGGCTGACAGGCCTTGCAGACTCGGATGGGTCTGCGTATATGCCTGTCAACAGCGGCGCGCTGGGGTCCACACCCAACGCTCCACCGGGAAAGATCGACGGGCCGCGCGCCCGTTTTTTTGTGCTTGGACATCATGACCAACGACCTTATCGCCAAAGCTGCCATTGACCGCAGGCTCGCCGAGATCATCACGCCCGTGATCGAAGATCTGGGCTATGAGTTGGTGCGCGTTCGCCTGATGAGCGGCAAGGAAACGACGCTGCAGATCATGGCCGACAAGCCCGATGGCGGGATCGAGGTTGATGACTGTGCCGCGATTTCCACGGCCGTGAGCGCGACGCTGGATGTGGAGGATCCGATCCTCGACGCCTACACGCTCGAAGTGTCGTCACCCGGTATCGATCGTCCTCTGACGCGGCTCAAGGACTTCGATGCGTTCGAAGGTTATGATGCCAAGCTGGAAACGGATGAGCTGATCGATGGGCGCCGCCGCTTCAAGGGTGTGCTGGCCGGGGTCGAGGATGACGAAGTGCTGATCAACGTCGCCGAGGGCACCATCGGGCTCAAGTTCGAGTGGCTGAGTGACGCCAAGCTCGTGCTGACAGATGAGTTGATCAAGGAAATGCTGCGCCAGCGCAAAGCCGCGGGTGTGCTGAACGAAACGGATTACGACGAAATACAGACCGAAGGGTCAGAGGAGGAAAGCTGATGGCCATTACATCTGCAAACCAGCTGGAGCTGTTGCAAACCGCCGAGGCGGTCGCGCGCGAAAAGATGATCGACCCCGCGCTGGTCATCGAAGCGATGGAAGAATCGCTCGCCCGCGCAGCCAAGTCCCGCTACGGCGCCGAAATGGACATCCGCGTGAGCATCGACCGCAAGACGGGCCGCGCGACATTCACCCGCGTCCGCACCGTGGTCGAGGATGAAGAGCTGGAGAACTACCAGGCCGAGTTCACGGTCGAACAGGCCAAGCAGTACATGGAAAACCCCGAGGTCGGCCAACAGCTGATCGAAGAGGTCCCCCCGGTCGAGATGGGCCGGATCGCCGCGCAATCGGCGAAGCAAGTGATCCTGCAAAAGGTGCGCGAAGCCGAACGCGACCGCCAGTTCGAAGAGTTCAAGGATCGCGCGGGCACGATCATCAACGCGCTGGTCAAGCGCGAGGAATACGGCAACGTCATCGTGGACGTGGGCGCCGGTGAGGCGATCCTGCGCCGCAACGAAAAGATCGGCCGCGAATCGTATCGCCCCAACGACCGCATCCGCTGCTACATCAAGGATGTGCGCCGCGAACAGCGCGGCCCGCAGATCTTCCTGAGCCGTACCGCACCCGAATTCATGGCCGAGCTGTTCAAGATGGAAGTGCCCGAAATCTATGATGGCATCATCGAGATCAAGGCCGTCGCCCGTGACCCCGGCAGCCGTGCCAAGATCGCCGTGATTTCCTATGACAATTCCATCGACCCGGTCGGCGCCTGTGTCGGTATGCGCGGTAGCCGCGTGCAGGCGGTGGTCAACGAGCTGCAGGGCGAAAAGATCGACATCATCCCCTGGAACGAGGACCAGCCCACCTTCCTCGTGAACGCGCTGCAGCCCGCTGAGGTGAGCAAGGTGGTTCTGGACGAAGAGGCTGGCAAGATCGAAGTGGTCGTGCCCGAGGAACAGCTGAGCCTCGCCATCGGTCGTCGTGGCCAGAACGTGCGTCTGGCCAGCCAGCTGACCAACCTCGACATCGACATCATGACCGAGGCCGAGGAATCGGCCCGTCGTCAGGCCGAATTCGAAGAGCGGACAAGGCTGTTCATGGACACGCTCGACCTCGACGAATTCTTTGCCCAGCTGCTGGTGTCCGAAGGCTTTACCAACCTCGAAGAGGTGGCTTACGTCGAGCAGGAAGAGTTGTTGGTCATCGACGGCGTGGACGAAGGCACCGCCGAGGAACTGCAGGCCCGTGCCCGCGACGTTCTCGAAGCGCAAGCCAAGGCGGCGCTCGACAATGCGCGCGCCATGGGTGCCGAGGACAGCCTTATTGAATTTGACGGCCTGACACCCCAAATGGTGGAAGCGTTGGCCAAGGACGACGTCAAAACCCTCGAAGATTTCGCAACCTGCGCTGATTGGGAACTGGCCGGTGGCTGGACGACGGTGGACGGCGAACGTCACAAGGATGACGGTGTTCTCGAACCCTTTGACGTGTCTCTGGAAGAGGCGCAACACCTGATCATGACGGCGCGTATCTTGCTGGGTTGGGTTGATCCCGCAGACCTCGAGGCAGAAGAAGACGCCGAAGAGGGTGCCGAAGAAACCGAGGAGGCCGAGGCCTGATCGCAGGCCTCGGGTCTTGCACATGGGTCGCGGCGGCGCCTCCAAGGATCGGTCGGACGGGCCAGAGCGCAAGTGCCTCGCCACGGGTGAGGTGCAGCCAAAGCACGGGCTGATCCGCTTTGTCATCGGGCCGGACGAGCAGGTCGTGCCGGACATCACCGGCAAGCTGCCCGGGCGCGGTATGTATGTCGCCGCGGACCGGGATGCGCTGGACACCGCGGTGAAGAAAAAGCTGTTTTCGCGCCGGGCCAAACGGCAGGTCACGGTGCCGGATGGGCTGGTGGACGAGGTCGAGCGGCAATTGGCCAGGCGCGTCGTGGACCTGATTGCGCTGTCGCGCAAAGGGGGCCGGGCGGTGGCCGGGTACGAGAAGGTCAAGAACATGCTTGCGCTCGAAGAGGCGCAGGTGCTGATCCAGGCGTCGGACGGCTCGGGCCGCGGAAAGTCCAAGCTGAGCACGCCGCATTTCGGGACTTACATCGGCTGGTTGACAGCGGATGAGTTGGGTTTGGCCTTTGGGCGCCAAACTGTGATACATGGGGCGCTCGCCTCTGGTGGACTCACGCAACGTGTTGTAGAGGAAGCCAACCGTTTACGCGGTGTGCGCGAAAATGACGGCGGCAACGGTCGCCGGGAAGGATAGAAAAGCTTTGAGCGATACTGACGGAAAGAAGACATTGGGTCTGCGCAGCGGCGCGCGTCCGGGCAACGTGAAACAGAGTTTCAGCCACGGGCGGACCAAGAATGTCGTCGTCGAAACGAAACGTAAGCGGGTCGTCGTACCCAAGCCCGGGGCTGGCAAGGCCGCCGGACCCGGTGGTGCGTCCGCCGGTGATCCCAGCCGTCGCCCCGCCGGCATCTCCGACGCCGAGATGGACCGCCGTCTGAAGGCCGTGCAGGCCGCCAAGGCGCGTGAGGTCGAAGAAGCGGCACAGCGTGCCGAAGAGGAAAAGGCCCGCGAAGAAGAACGCGAGCGCCGCCGTGCGGAGGCCGAGGCCAAGGAGCGCGAAGAGCGGGAACGCGAAGAGGCGCTGAAGGCCAAGGAAGAAGAAGAAAAGCGCAAGGCAGCCGAAGCGGCGGCTGCCGCTCAGGCAGCGGCGGCGG
This sequence comes from Pseudomonadota bacterium, assembly GCA_038525585.1. Lineage (GTDB taxonomy): Bacteria > Pseudomonadota > Alphaproteobacteria > Rhodobacterales > Rhodobacteraceae > Tateyamaria. The sequence continues at coordinate 61,656 of JBCBHM010000001.1, read as the reverse complement.
CCCCGGCCGAGGCGGCCAAGCCTGCGCAACGCCAGGCCACGCCAGCCGCCACTCCGCGCAAAAACGATCGCGATCGCGAACAGCGCCCCAGCAACCGCGGGCGCGAAGATAACGGCCGCCGGTCGGGCAAGCTGACACTGAACCAGGCCCTTTCGGGTGGTGAAGGTGGGCGCCAGCGGTCCATGGCGGCGATGAAGCGCAAGCAAGAGCGTGCGCGGCAAAAGGCGATGGGAGGCTCGGTCGAGCGCGAGAAGGTTGTGCGCGAAGTCCAAGTGCCCGAGGCCATTGTGGTCAGCGAACTGGCCAACCGGATGACCGAAAAGGTCGGCGATGTCGTCAAGGCGCTGATGAACAACGGCATGATGGTCACGCAAAACCAGACCATCGACGCCGACACCGCCGAGCTGATCGTCGAAGAGTTCGGCCACAAGGTGCAGCGCGTGTCCGATGCTGACGTCGAGGACGTCATCAAGGAGATCGAGGACAAAGACGAAGATCTGCAATCGCGTCCCCCGGTCATCACCATCATGGGTCACGTTGACCACGGCAAGACATCGCTGCTCGATGCAATCCGCGACGCCAAGGTTGTTGCAGGTGAGGCGGGCGGTATCACGCAGCACATCGGCGCTTATCAGGTGAAGACGGATGACGGCGTCACGCTGTCCTTCCTCGACACGCCTGGCCACGCGGCGTTCACGTCGATGCGGTCGCGCGGTGCCCAGGTGACGGATATCGTGGTTCTGGTCGTTGCGGCGGATGACGCCGTGATGCCCCAGACCATCGAGGCGATTGCCCACGCCAAGGCCGCCCAAGTGCCGATGATCGTGGCGATCAACAAGATCGACAAACCCGACGCGCAGCCTGACAAGGTGCGTACCGATCTGCTGCAACACGAGGTCATCGTCGAGAAGATGTCCGGTGAAGTGCAGGATGTCGAAGTCTCGGCCATCTCGGGCCAGGGTCTGGATGAATTGCTCGAAGCGATTGCGCTGCAATCTGAAATCCTCGAGCTGAAAGCCAATCCCGACCGCGCCGCACAAGGTGCGGTGATCGAGGCGCAGCTGGATGTGGGCCGCGGTCCCGTTGCGACTGTTCTGGTGCAGAACGGTACCTTGCGGCAGGGCGATATCTTTGTCGTGGGTGAGCAGTACGGTAAGGTCCGCGCGCTGATCAACGACAAGGGCGAGCGCGTCAAAGAGGCCGGGCCATCGGTGCCGGTCGAGGTTCTGGGCCTGAACGGCACACCCGAAGCGGGCGACGTGCTGAACGTGACAGAGACCGAGGCGCAGGCTCGCGAGATCGCTGAATACCGCGAGAAAGCGGCCAAGGACAAACGCGCTGCGGCCGGGGCGGCCACCACGCTTGAGCAGCTGATGGCGAATGCCAAGGCGGACGAAAACGTGTCCGAGCTGCCGATCCTGGTCAAGGCGGATGTGCAGGGCTCTGCCGAGGCGATCGTGCAAGCGATGGAAAAGATCGGCAACGACGAGGTGCGCGTGCGCGTGCTGCACTCGGGTGTTGGGGCGATCACAGAAACCGATGTGGGCCTCGCCGAAGCGTCGGGCGCGCCGATCATGGGCTTTAACGTGCGGGCCAACACGCCTGCGCGGAACTCGGCAAATCAAAAGGGCGTCGAGATCCGGTATTATTCCGTGATCTACGACCTTGTGGATGATGTGAAAGCAGCGGCCTCCGGCCTGCTGAGCGCCGAGATCCGCGAGAACTTTATCGGCTACGCGCAGATCAAAGAGGTCTTCAAGGTCTCTGGCGTCGGCAAGGTTGCGGGCTGTCTCGTGACCGAAGGGGTGGCGCGCCGTTCTGCCGGGGTGCGTCTGCTGCGTGACAACGTGGTGATCCACGAGGGCACGCTGAAAACGCTCAAGCGCTTCAAGGACGAAGTGGCCGAAGTGCAGTCAGGTCAGGAATGCGGGATGGCATTCGAGAATTACGACGACATTCGGCCCGACGACGTCATCGAAATCTTTGAGCGTGAAGAGATCACGCGGGTTCTCGACTAGACCAACAGATCATCTGAAAAAACAAAAAGGGACGGTAGTGTACCGTCCCTTTTTGTTTACTCAGCTTGTAAGCGCGTCAAGCGGCGCGGGTCACAGGCATTCCGGAATAGGTGGATCCATCCACGCGCACGGTCATGCGACCGTCCGGCAAAGTGCGGACATAAAAGCCCTGCACAAGAATGGAACTTCCCATTGCAATCGTTCGCAACATACTTTTCCTCCCCAAAAGAAAACGTGTGTAACAAATGTATGTACTTTGGTTAATATGTCACCAACAAAACGCTCTTATTGATGGAAAAGTTTGCGTATTGGAAACGCAGAACGGGTGTTCAGAGCCAATCGCGCAAGATCGGGATCAGCGGAATGTCCGCGGCAGGCATCGGAAAATCACGTAGTTTCGAGGGTTTGACCCATTTCAACATCTGCCGTTCGCGCGATTGCGGTGTGCCGTCCCACTTGCGACAGGCAAAGAGCGGCATGAGCAGGTGGAAGTCGTCATAGCTGTGGCTGGCAAAGGTTAGCGGCGCCAGGCAGGACGCCCACGTGTCAATTCCCAGCTCTTCCTGCAATTCACGGATCAAGGCGGCCTCTGGCGTCTCACCCGATTCGACCTTGCCGCCGGGAAATTCCCACAGACCGGCCATAGATTTACCCTTGGGTCGTTGCGCCAGCAGTACGCGCCCGTCTATGTCGATCAACGCAACTGCGGAAACGAGGATGACCTTCATGACCGGTAATCCGCGTTGATCGAGATGTAGCCATGCGTCAAATCGCAGGTCCAAACGGTCGCAGAGCCTGTGCCGATCCCGACGTCGACACCGATGCGGATGTGATCGCCCGTCATATGGGCCGCGCCATCGGCTTCCTGGTAGTTTGGGCTGACCCAGCCCCTGTCGGCCACCAGCACGTCCCCGAACCGGATCGACAGGGTGTCACGGTCCGCAGCCGCCCCTGATTTGCCCACCGCCATGACGATACGACCCCAATTCGGATCCTCGCCCGCGATGGCGGTCTTGACGAGCGGAGAATTTGCGATCGAAAGCCCATGTGTTTTGGCGTCGGCATCCGATGCGGCGCCGGTCACCGCAATCTCGACAAACTTTGTCGCGCCCTCGCCGTCGCGTACGACCTGGTGGGCAAGGTCCAACATCACGCTATGCAGCGCATCCGAAAATGCGGTGCTGCCCGTCACGTCGATGCCTGATGCGCCGGTGGCCGCACACAGCAGCGTATCCGAGGTCGACGTATCGCTGTCGACGGTGATGCAGTTGAACGTCCGGTCATTGAGGCGGCTGACCAACGCTTGCAGGTCGTCCCTGCCAATCTGCGCATCGGTAAAGATGTAGACAAGCATCGTTGCCATATCCGGGGCAATCATCCCTGACCCTTTGGCGATGCCAGCGATGGTTACGCTTTGTCCAGCAACATCGCATACGGCCTGAGCACCTTTGGGATATGTGTCGGTGGTCCTGATAGCTTCGGCGGCGTCACCGATGGCGTTCGGGGAGAGCGTTGCCACCAGATCGCCGATCTTGCGTGTGATCCGCTCTTTGGGCAGCGGCTCTCCGATCACGCCGGTGGAGGCGGTGAACACACGCGCGGGCGGCAGACCTGTTGCGTCGGCGACGGCCGTTACGACCGCGTCTGTCGCCTCCATCCCGTTGCGTCCGGTAAAGGCGTTGGCATTGCCTGCGTTCACCAAGATGGCAGCCCCGGTAACGCCGGCGGCCTGTCCCAACTTGGACTGACAATCCAAAACGGGGGCTGCGCGTGTGGCAGAGCGGGTGAAAACGCCCGCCACCGCAGTTCCCGGATCGCACAGCGCCAGCATCACATCCTTGCGTCCAGCGTATTTCACGCCCGCTTCAACGGCGGCAAACCGAACGCCATCAATCACCGGCATATCTGGAAATGCCGCGGGGGCCAGCGGCGAACGGGGCAAAGGTCCGGCCATGCGTTACTGCAGCAGGTCGATGTCACGCAAGACGCTGGCGTCAATGCCCTCGGCGCCGGATTGATCCACGTCGGATGTGCCTCGCAATTCGGCGACACGGGCATCGATGGCTGTGCCTCGCAATTCCGTCTCCAGATCACCGCGCACCTCTTCGAGCGTCGGCAGTTCGGCTGTGCGGGTTTCGTTGAGCGTGATGATGTGCCAGCCGAACTGGGTCTGTACCGGGGCGGAAACCTCACCCGGCTCCAATGCGATCACCGCCGCTTCAAATGTTGGAACCATCATGCCCGGTCCGAACCAGCCCAGCGAACCGCCATTGGGGCCGGACGGGCCAGTTGATTTCTCGCGTGCGGTCGCGGCGAAATCAGCACCTTCATCAAGCTCGGTCTTGATCGCCTGCGCCTCTTCTTCGCTTTCCACGAGGATGTGGGACGCGTTGTATTCCTCGGTCGGTGTGGCATCGGCAAAGCGTTCGTCATAGGCCGCCTGAAAGGCTTCGGGCGTCAGGGCCTCGGCCAGAATGGTCTCGATGACTTCACCCGCGGTGACCGAGCGCGTTTCGTTTTCCAGTGACAGCTGCGCGCGTTTCGGCAGCTCGCCATCAAAGGATTGGGCCAGCAGCGTCTGCTGGATCAGCTGATCGAGGATCCCGTCAAACAGCACCTCGTCCGGCAACTCCTGGAACCGTTGCGGCAGTGTGGCGCGGGCCGTGATCATGTGACCGATCGTGATATCGGTCCCGTTCACGGTTGCGACAACAGTGTCCGCGTCCTGCGCTGCGGCGGGCAGAGCCATGGCCACGGAAAGGGCCAGTGCAGACAGGGAAAAGAGGCGTTTCGACATGGATTAGTCCTTGGGCTGGGCACGCGGCTGGGGCGCGCATTGACACGGTTTCGCGTGACCCTTACATCGCCCTATGGACGCGGCCTGGGCCGGTTGTTGCCCCCGATACTTATGGGCTTGGCGCGCGCCCGGCAAGCAGTTGCTGCACAACATGAATTGATCGGCTGGAGACGGTATGCTCGGTTTTTCGACCCTCACCAAAAAGGTGTTCGGCACCCCCAATGATCGCAAGATCAAAAGCGTGGGTCCGGTCATTGCCCAGATCAATGCATTGGAGCCAGAATTCGAAGCGCTGAGCGACGATGGACTGAAGGACCGGACCGAGACATTGGCCAAACGCGCCATGGGGGGCGAGGAGCTGGACAGCCTGCTGCCCGAAGCCTTTGCCAATTGTCGCGAGGCGGCCAAGCGCGCGCTGGGTCTGCGTGCGTTCGACACGCAGCTGATGGGCGGGCTGTTCCTGCACCAGGGCAACATCGCCGAACAAAAGACGGGCGAAGGCAAGACGCTGACAGCCACATTCGCGGCCTACCTGAATGCGCTGACCGGCAAAGGTGTGCATGTGGTGACCGTGAACGAATACCTCGCACAGCGGGACGCCGAATGGATGGGCAAGGTGTTTGCCGCCCTCGGGCTGACCACTGGCGTCGCCTATGCCGGCATGGATGAAGAGACCAAGCGCGCGGCTTATGCCTGCGACATAACCTATGCGACCAACAATGAGCTTGGGTTCGACTACCTGCGCGACAACATGAAACCGTCGATTGATCAGATGGTCCAACGGGGGCACAACTTTGCCATTGTGGACGAAGTGGATTCCATCCTGATCGACGAGGCGCGGACGCCGCTTGTCATCTCGGGGCCACTTCAGGACCGGTCGGAGATGTATGTCACCATCAACGATCTGATCCCGCTGATTCAAGACGAACACTTCGAGCTTGATGAAAAGCAGCGCAGCGTGACGTTCACCGAAGACGGCAATGAATTCATCGAAGAGCAGTTGCGCGTCCGTGATCTGATCGAAGAAGGCGCATCGCTGTATGACCCGGAGAGCACGACCATCGTGCATCACGTCAACCAGGGGCTCCGGGCGCACAAGCTGTTCACCAAGGACAAAGACTATATTGTGCGCAACGGTGAAGTTGTTCTGATCGATGAATTTACCGGTCGGATGATGGCCGGTCGCCGCTTGTCCGACGGCCTGCACCAGGCGCTCGAGGCCAAAGAGGATGTGCAGATCCAGCCGGAAAACCAGACGCTGGCGTCGGTGACCTTCCAGAACTATTTCCGCCTCTACAACAAGTTGTCGGGCATGACGGGTACGGCTGTGACCGAGGCCGAGGAGTTCGCGCAGATCTATGGGCTTGGCGTGGTCGAAGTGCCGACACATAGGCCGATCGCGCGTGTGGATGAGGACGATCAGGTCTATCGCACCGCGGGTGAAAAGTACAAAGCCATCGTCGAAGAGATCAAGAAGGCCAATGCCAAGGGCCAGCCGATCCTTGTCGGCACGACCTCCATCGACAAGTCCGAGATGTTTTCGGAGGCGCTCAAGGCCGAAGGGATCGAGCACAACGTGCTCAACGCCCGCCAGCACGAGCAAGAGGCGCAGATCATCGCGGATGCGGGCAAGCTGGGCGCGGTGACCATTGCAACCAACATGGCGGGCCGCGGCACGGACATTCAGCTGGGCGGCAATGTCGAGATGAAGGTGCTGGAGGCGATCACGGCCGACCCAGAGGCGGATCCCGAAGAGACCCGGACGCGGATCCAGGCCGAGCACGACGATGAGAAAAAGCGTGTGCTGGAAGCTGGTGGCTTACTTGTCCTTGCCTCCGAGCGGCACGAAAGCCGCCGCATCGACAATCAGTTGCGCGGCCGGTCGGGCCGCCAGGGCGATCCGGGCCGCACCTCGTTCTACCTCAGCCTCGAAGATGACCTGATGCGCATCTTTGGCTCGGACCGTTTGGATAAGGTGCTCAAGACCCTCGGCCTTGAAGAAGGCGAGGCGATCATTCACCCGTGGGTGAACAAATCGCTTGAGCGGGCGCAGGCCAAAGTCGAAGGGCGCAACTTTGACATCCGCAAGCAGCTCTTGAAGTTCGACGATGTGATGAACGATCAGCGAAAGGTCGTCTTTGCCCAGCGACGCGAGATCATGGAAGCCAAAGATCTGTCCGAGATCACGTCGGACATGCGCGACGAGGTGGTCGACGACCTGATCGACGAATACATGCCCGAAGGCTCCTACGCCGATCAGTGGGATGCCGAGGGGCTTTATGCCGCTGTGATCGAAAATCTTGGCATAAACCCTCCGGTGATGGAGTGGTGCGAAGAGGAAGGCGTCGATGATGAGCAGGTGCGCGAGCGTCTGATCAAGGCCAGTGACGAGATGCTGGCGGGCAAGTTCGAAGCCTTTGGCGAAGAGAACATGCGCAGCATCGAAAAGCAGTTGGTGCTGCAGGCCATCGACGGCAAATGGCGCGAACACCTGCTGACGCTGGAGCATCTGCGATCGGTCGTGGGTTTCCGTGGCTACGCGCAGCGTGATCCGTTGAACGAATACAAGAACGAGGCGTTCCAGCTGTTCGAGGTGATGCTCGAGAGCCTGCGGACCGAAGTGACGAACAAGCTGGCGCGCATCCGACCGCTGACCGAAGAGGAACAGCAAGAGATGCTGGCGCAAGTCGCGGCGCAACAAGAGGCCGTGCAACAAGCGGCAGAGCCCGAACCGGCGGTACCCGCGCCGTCAGCGGAGGCGGTCGAAAAAGGCTTTGACGAGAACGATCCAACCACATGGGGCAACCCGGGTCGCAATGATCCCTGCCCCTGCGGATCGGGCAAGAAATTCAAACATTGCCACGGACGCCTCTGACCCCGCGCCGCATTCCCGCCTCAAAGACTCCCCCGCCCGGCCATAGACTGGCCCAACTTCTGCGCGAGGTGTTTCTCGGATAAATCCGTGGAGAGGGCGTGGGACAATGTCGCACAAGAAGGAAATTATCACCGCAGTCGGTACGCTGGCCATTGCCGTTGGGATCGGCTTTGTCATGCAGCGCAGCGAAGCGGCCCAAGAACGGTACGGCACAACAGCGCGACCGCAAGTCGTCGCGGCGGGCGTCACACCGTCGGTCGATATTTTGGCAACCGCAACAGCTGACACGTTGATGGAAGTGCAGGCGATCGAGCTGACCTCGGCCACGGATGTCGCGCCCGTCCCCGTTCCGCCGCAAGCTGATGCGGATGTCCAACGCGTGGCAGCCCCCGCTTCGGATGCGCTGGCCCCGCCGGCGGTCGACGATGTTGCCCCACAGATTGAGCAGTGCGAGATGACGGCCATCGCCGAGGCTGTGCCGGGTGGTTTGGCCAAGCTGCAACTGGATGCGCCCTGCGCGCCGAATGAACGACTGACCGTGCACCACGATGGTCTGATCTTTACGCAAACAACCGATGAGGCTGGCGGTCTCGAAGTGCTGGTGCCAGCGCTGTCGGAAGAAGCCGTGTTTATCATGGCATTTTCGAGCGGTGATGGGGCTGTGGCGCAGGTGTCGGTCCCCGACATCACCGAGTTTTCCCGCGTTGCCTTGCAGTGGCGCGGCCAGGCTGGGTTTCAGCTGCACGCGCGCGAATTCGGCGCGGAATACGGCAGCGTTGGACATGTCTGGTCCGGCGGCACGGTTGCAGATGCCGGGTTCCTCAGCGGTGACACAGGCACGCTGATGCGCTTGGGTGATCTCGAATTGTCTGATCCGCTTGTGGCCGAGGTCTACACCTTTGCGTCCAACCGGAGCGAACGTTCGGGACAGATCGATCTGAGTGTCGAAGCCGAGATCACCGCGGAAAACTGTGGCCTCGAGGTCGAGGCGCAAACACTCGAGATGTCGGATCGTGGCAACATCACCACGCGCGATTTAACGCTTGCGGTGCCGGGCTGCGACACGGTTGGCGACTTTCTGGTGTTGAACAATCTGGTCACAGATATGAAAGTCGCGTCCAACTGATCGCAACAAGGGCAGTGACCACGAATGGCATGGCTCCGTGCGGCGTTTTGCGCCGCACTTTTTCTTTTTGGGACAGCGCTTGCCGCGCAGGACGTGACGCTGACGTCTCCCGATGGCCGGGTTGAGATCAGCGGTACGCTGCTTGGCTTTGATGGCGAGTTTTATCGGGTCGAGACGATTTATGGCGAGTTGACGGTGGACGGCTCGGGTGTGAATTGCGAGGGCCCCGCCTGCCCGAACCTGCAAAATTTTGTGGCCGAGGTGAGCGTGTCGGGGTCGGCCACCATGGGCTCCGTCCTGTTGCCAGCGCTGCTGGAAGGTTTTGCCCTGCGCGATGGCTATACCGCGCATCGGTTCGAGACGGATGAGCAAACCTATACCTATGAACTGCGATCCGAGGCGGACGGCAAACCCGTCGCGCGGTTTTACATCTGGGTGAGCAACACAGATGAAGGTTTTGCCGATCTGCTGGCCAACGACGCTGATATCGTCATGGCGCTGCGCGAAATCCGCCCGGACGAACGACAGCGCGCCCGCGAGGCGGGCTTGGGTGACCTGACGCAGGCCAACCGCAGCCGTGTGCTGTCGCTGGATGCGATGGTGCCCATTGTGGCACCGACGAACCCGGTTGATACGATTTCACCGACCGCATTGGCCGAGGTGTTGGCAGGGCGCATCGTGAACTGGTCGGCGCTGGGCGGTGCGGATGCGCCGATTGCACTGCATCTGCCAGGGGCGCAGACCGGATTGGGCCAAGCGGTTGAAGACGACATTATGGGCCCTGTGGGCTTTGCCCTTGCCGAGGGGATCGCACGATATGATCGGGGTTCTGCGCTGGTGGCGGCGGTGGGGCGTGATCCGTTTGGGTTGGGCATCGCGAGCTTTGCCGATATCGGGAACGCGCGCGCGTTAAGCCTGACAGGGCCATGCGGGTTTTCACTGTCGGCAACGCGCGGGACGATCAAGACCGAAGATTACCCGCTGACGGCGCCGATGTTCCTGTATCTGCCCGCACGGCGGCTGCCCAAAGTGGCGCGGGACTTTCTGGCTTACACGCGCGGTGCGTCGGCGCAGGTTGTGATCCGCCGCGCCGGGTTTGTGGATCAGGCACCGGAGGAGGTGTCGATTGCTGCGCAAGGCTACCGCTTTGCCAATGCTGTGACTGCGGCGGGGCCGGAGGTCTCATTGGAAGAGCTGCAACGGATGACGCGCACGCTTTATCCCATGGCGCGGTTGTCGATCTCGTTTCGGTTCGAGACGGGGTCGGTGCGGCTGGACGCGCAATCGCGGTCGAACGTGCAGCAGCTAGCGCGGGCGCTCGAGCAGGGAAAATATGACGCCCGTCAGATGCTTCTGGTGGGGTTCAGCGATGGGGATGGCCCGGCCGAGATCAATCGCAACATCGCGCTGCGCCGGGCCGAAGCGGTACGACGGGCTTTGACGGCCGCGGCGGAGACCGCGAACTTTGACCGGATTGATCTGGGGGTCGATGCGTTTGGCGAAGCGCTGCCGATGGCCTGCGACGACAGCGAATGGGGCCGTCAGGCCAACCGGCGGGTGGAGGTTTGGGTGCGATAGATCAGAGGTAACCTTCTGATTTGAAACTTAGTTCGCGGGATTTCCCCACAATCAAATGGTCATGCAGCGTCAGGCCAAGCGCCTGGCAGGCATTTTCGATCTGAGCGGTCATGTCGATGTCGGATTGGCTGGGCGTCGGGTCCCCTGACGGGTGGTTGTGCACGAGGATCAGCGCGGATGCGTTCAGCTCCAGCGCGCGTTTTGCCACCTCTCGTGGATAGACCGGGACGTGGTCCACTGTGCCTTTGGCCTGTTCTTCGTCCGCGATCAGCACGTTCTTGCGGTCGAGATACAGCACGCGGAACTGTTCGGTTTCGCGGTGCGCCATGGTGGTGTGGCAGTAGTCCAGCAGGGCATCCCAGCTGGAAATCACCTGCTTGTTCAGAACTTTGGCGCGGGCAAGGCGCTGGGCGGCGGCCTCGATGATCTTGAGCTCGCAGATGACAGCGTCGCCCACACCACTTAGTGCGCGCAGCCGTTCGGGCGGCGCAGAGATCACACGGTTGAAGTCGCCGAACTCGGCCATGAGGAGATGGGCCAGCGGCTTGACGTCCTGTCGCGGAATGGCGCGGAACAGGACCAGTTCGAGCATCTCGTAATCCGGCAGTGCAGCGGCGCCGCCGTCCATGAACCGTGTGCGCAGGCGCTTGCGATGGTCGGCCATGTAAGACGGGGTTCGACCCTTGGGCATTGTGACCGGCAAGGCCTCATCCAAGGCGAAGGGGAGCGGTTGTTCGGCAAACTCTGACATGCGGACAAGGTGACCCATACGTGGTGAACGAAGGGTTAATCAGGACGCAAAATCTGCATGGATGTGTTGCATGAACTGCGGCGTGGAAAGATGGGCAGACTGCCCATCTCGCGTGTTCTGCATCAGGCCGGTGTTTAGCCCTTCATCGAATCCCAGAAGGATTTGACGCTGGAAAAGAAGCTGCTCGATTCCGGGTTGTTCTCTTCGGAGAGATCTTCGAATTCGCGCAGCAACTCTTTTTGGCGGCTGGTCAGATTCACCGGGGTCTCTACGGCAAGCTCGATGAACATGTCGCCCGTTCCCGCACCGCGCAGCGCTGGCATACCCTTGGAGCGCAAGCGCATCTGGCGACCCGACTGCGAGCCTGCGGGGATCTGCACGCGGCCGCGGCCACCGTCGATGGTCGGCACCTCGATGCTGCCGCCCAATGCGGCGGTGCCCATGCTGACGGGTACGCGACAAAAGAGGTTCGTGCCGTCCCGTTCGAACAGCTTGTGCTCTTTGACCTCGATAAAGATGTAGAGGTCACCCGAGGGGCCGCCGCGCATCCCGGCCTCGCCCTCGCCAGCAAGGCGGATGCGGGTGCCGGTTTCAACACCGGCGGGGATGTTCACGCTGAGCGCGCGGTCTTTTTCGACGCGACCCGCGCCCGAACAGACGTTGCAAGGATCCTTGATGATCTGGCCGAGGCCGGAACAGGTGGGGCAGGTGCGTTCGACGGTAAAGAAACCTTGCTGCGCGCGGACCTTGCCCATGCCGGAACATGTCGGGCAGGTGGTCGGTTCGGAGCCGCCTTCGGCGCCGGTCCCGTTGCAGGCGTTGCAGGCCACGGATGTGGGCACGTTGATCGACTTCTGCAGGCCTGCGAACGCCTCTTCGAGGTCGATGCGCAGGTTGTAGCGCAGGTCGGACCCGCGTGATGCGCGCCGCCCGCCCGCACCGCCGCGGCCACCGAAATCGCCGAAGAGGTCGCCGAACATGTCTGAAAATGCGTCGGTAAAGTCCTGCTGCCCGCCGCCAAAGCCGCCGCCGGGACGTCCGCCGCCACCGCCCATGCCACCCTCGAAGGCGGCGTGGCCAAACCGGTCATATGCCGCCTTTTTCTCGGCGTCCTTCAGAACTTCGTAGGCTTCGTTTGCCTCTTTGAACTGGGCCTCAGCCTGGGGGTTATCGGCGTTGCGGTCGGGGTGCAGCTCTTTGGCTTTGGCCCGGTAGCCCTTCTTGATCTCGTCGGCAGAGGCGCCTTTTGAGACGCCAAGTACGTCGTAATAGTCACGTTTTGCCATGGATTAGTCCTTTGCTGGAACGTCCAAGGCCGGCCATTTCGGGCCGGCCTCGCGATTGGTTCCTCTGAGGCCCAAAATCAGGCGCGCTTGTCGTCGTCGAGGTCTTCGAATTCGGCGTCGACGATGTCGTCATCATCGCTGCGCGGCTCGTCCGCCCCGGCAGGCTCTTCGTCGCCGTCCTCTTGCGCGGACTTGTAGATCGCCTCGCCCAGCTTCATGGCCGCTTCGGTCACGTTCTGGATGCCGGACTTGATCTTCTCGGCACCTGCGCCCTCGTCTTCGAGGTCATCCTTGAGCGCGGCGATGGCCAGTTCGATCGCTTCGATCGTGGTCGGGTCGACCTTGTCGGCATGCTCTTCCATCGACTTTTCGGTCGAGTGGATGAGGCTTTCGGCTTGGTTCTTCGCCTCGATCAGCTCGCGACGTTCCTTGTCCGCCTCGGCGTTGTCCTCGGCGTCCTTGACCATCTGTTCGATGTCGTCGTCGCTAAGGCCACCGGACGCCTGGATCGTGATCTGCTGTTCCTTGCCGGTGCCCTTGTCCTTGGCGCCCACCGACACGATGCCGTTGGCGTCGATGTCGAAGGTCACTTCGATCTGTGGCATGCCACGGGGGGCAGGCGGGATGTTTTCGAGGTTGAAGGCCCCGAGCAGCTTGTTGTCGGACGCCATTTCGCGCTCACCCTGGAAGACCCGGATGGTCACGGCGTTCTGGTTGTCCTCGGCGGTGGAAAAGATCTGGCTCTTCTTCGTCGGGATCGTCGTGTTGCGGTCGATGAGACGCGTGAACACACCACCAAGCGTTTCGATACCCAGGCTGAGCGGGGTCACGTCAAGCAGCACAACGTCCTTGACGTCACCCTGCAGAACACCAGCCTGAATGGCGGCCCCCATGGCGACCACTTCGTCGGGGTTCACACCCTTGTGGGGCTCCTTGCCAAAGAACTTGGTCACTTCCTCGACCACTTTGGGCATGCGGGTCATACCGCCGACAAGCACAACCTCGTCTACGTCCGAGGCCGAGAGGCCCGCGTCCTTGAGCGCGGCAGCGCAAGGCTTCATCGACGATTTGATCAGGTCACCGACCAGCTGTTCCAGCTTGGCACGGGTCAGTTTCATGACCATGTGCAGTGGTTGACCGTTGGAGCCCATCGAGATGAAAGGCTGGTTAATCTCGGTCTGATTGGCGGACGACAGCTCGATCTTGGCCTTTTCTGCGGCTTCCTTGAGCCGCTGCAGGGCCATTTTGTCTTGGGTCAGGTCGACGGCGTGTTCTTTTTTGAACTCATCGGCGAGGTAGTTGACGATGCGCATGTCAAAGTCTTCACCACCCAGGAACGTGTCGCCGTTGGTGGATTTCACTTCGAAGAGGCCGTCGTCAATCTCGAGGATGGTGACGTCGAACGTACCGCCGCCAAGGTCATAAACGGCGATGGTTTGCGAGTTTTCCTTGTCGAGGCCATAGGCGAGCGCGGCTGCTGTCGGTTCGTTGATGATCCGCAGCACTTCGAGGCCGGCAATTTTGCCTGCGTCCTTCGTCGCCTGACGCTGGGCGTCGTTGAAATAGGCAGGGACGGTGATGACCGCTTGGGTCACGTCTTCGCCAAGATACGACTCGGCGGTTTCTTTCATCTTGCCCAGGATAAAGGCGGAGATCTGGCTGGGCGAATATTTCTCGCCGCGGCTTTCGACCCATGCGTCGCCATTGCCGCCGTCGATCACGGCGAAGGGCAGGTTTTTCTTGTCCTTGGCCAGGTCCGCATCGTCGTTGCGGCGGCCGACCAGGCGTTTGACACCAAAGATGGTGTTGTCGGGGTTCGTCACCGCCTGCCGTTTGGCGGGCTGGCCGACGAGCCGTTCATTTTCGGTGAATGCGACGATGGACGGTGTCGTCCGCGCGCCTTCGGCGTTTTCAATCACGCGAGGCTGGCTGCCATCCATGATAGCGACGCAGCTGTTGGTGGTTCCCAGGTCAATACCAATGACTTTGGCCATGTTTTCGATCCCTCTTTGCTTCAAGGCGATGTCCCGAGGCGGCGACCCGTGTCGGCATCGACGTCCCGATCAGTTTGCGCAGGGCTATCCCGCGCGCTGCGGCGTATATAAGGAGGGTGCCATGGCGCTGCAACCATTCCGGTTGGGGTGTGGCGCGCAAAAATGTCGCTAAAATTGTATGGAGCGGGGCATGAAGCTCTCGGTGCGCGGGTTTGACATCTACAAGGGGCATCTGGATGGCGCCGCGCAAGCCGCTTTGGTGGAGGATATCCGGGCAGTTGTGGCTGCAGCGCCGCTGTTTTCGCCGGACACGCCTTACGGCAAACCGATGAGCGTGCGCATGACTTCCGCAGGGTCGCTGGGCTGGTATTCCGATCGCACCGGCTACCGCTATGCGGAGCGGCACCCGAACGGTGCGGCGTGGCCGCCCATCCCGATATCGGTGCTGGATATGTGGCGTGCGCTCACTGGGCACACGCGACAGCCCGATTGCTGCCTGATCAATTTCTATGGTGAGGGTGCGCGGATGGGCATGCATCAGGATAAGGACGAGCAGGATTTTTCGTGGCCGGTGCTGTCCGTATCCCTCGGTGATGCGGGCCTGTTCCGCATCGGCAATACCACGCGCGGGGGCAAGACGGAGTCACTCTGGCTCGACTCCGGCGATGTGGTTGTGATGGGGGATGAGGCGCGTTTGACCTATCACGGGGTGGATCGGATCCGCTTTGGATCGTCGAGCCTGTTACCAAAGGGTGGGCGGATCAACCTGACCTGTCGCGTGGTTGGAAAATAATGTGCTGGCATGCGTTCACAGGCACTTGAACAGGGCGTGATCGTCCTCATCTAAATCGCACGCGTAACACGAACCTTCCTTCCCGCGCGTCTCTCAAGTCTCACCTTCCCTTTCACGCGGCGTCGGCTTTGCGTGCACGAGAAAGCTGTGCGCCGCTCAGACAAAAGTGGACGACGATCGTGACCTATCGCACCATCCCCTTTCCTATCTTCCTCGCCACCAGCGCGCTGATTGCGTCGCCCGCCCTAGCCGGGCCGGTTTACGAGACCGGCAGTGGCGGCACATTTCAATATTATGGCCAGTTGAACTTTGCCATCACGTCCTTTGACGATGGGCAAGACGACACCTCGCAACTGACCGATAACGAGGCATCCTCGTCTCGCGTCGGGTTCCTGCTCATGCAGCCCTTTGGCGAGAACACCCTGACCTTTCGGTTTGAAACATCCATCGGCTTTGCCGCGTCGGACGAGTTCAGTCAGGATTTTGAGCCGCGCGATTTCGACTGGGACCGGACGAACCTGCGCCATGTCGACCTGATCTATGAGACGCCGCGCTTTGGCACCTTCTACCTGGGTCAGGGCAGCATGGCGTCTGACGGGATCGGAAACTTTGACGGTTCCGGCACCGGGTTGGCCACGGCGGTGTCCATCGGCGACACGGCGGGCGGCTTTCAGCTGCGCGACACGACCGGAGCATTGACTGGGATCGAGATCGGAGACGCCTTTGCCGACTTCGACGGCACGCGCGCCGGTCGGATCCGGTATGACACGCCATCCTTCAATGGATTTCAGCTGCGCATTGCAGCCGGTGAGAACATTCTGGCCGATGACGATACGTCGGCAAGTGACGACGAATTCTATGATATCGCACTGGCCTATGAGGGCGAGATTGGCACGACCGAGATCGAGGCCGGGATCGGCTATCAAGAGCGGCAGCGCCCGGGCAGCGATGACCGTGAGGATGTGTTTGGATCGGTCGGGGTCAAGCTGGGCAACGGCGTGAGCTTCACGCTCGCCACGGGCGACCGGAACACGGCGGGCACCTATGTCTATGGCAAGGTTGGCTATGAGGCAGACTGGATCCCGGTCGGATCCACGGCCATCTCGCTCGACTACTACATCGGGGACGATGCTGTGACGGCCGGTGATGAAGCGGACAGTTGGGGCATTGCGATTGTCCAGGACTTTGATGCGCAAAACATCGAAGCCTATTTAGGCTATCGCGATTACTCGTACGAGGATGCGACGGCGGTGACCTACCAGGATGCATCATCCGTGATCCTGGGCGCGCGGTGGCGGTTTTAACGCGAGGCTTTGGGGTGCGCGGTGGCCTAGCGCCGCGCGCTCCAGCTGATTGAGGCGTGGCGGCGCGTGTAAAACTCGCCCATCAATCCGACCATGACGAGCACGACGCCGACCCACCATGCATATTCCCAGCTGGAATAGCGCGGATTGTAATTGATGAATACGTAGCCGCGCGACTGATCGATGGCGTGAAACAGCGGGTTCCAGTCGAACATGGCAAGCATGAAGCTGGGCAGGGTGTTGGCGACAAACATCTTGCCCGACGCGATCATGTTGGCCCGCTGGTAGATCGTGGAAAAGATGCTGACCGCCGTGGGAAACCACGGCTTGATCGCCAACAGGACCACGCCCAGCGCGCAGCCGGTGAACCACGCGATTAACAACATCCCAAAGGCAGGAAACGGTTGGTCGATCGTGATGGGCGTGAAGGCGACGTGGTAGATGAACAGGATCGCGCCCAGCGACAGCACTTGAATATAAAGTGCACCGAACGCCGCCGACAGGATCGACACAATCGTATTCATCGGGGCGTGTTGCATCATCGGGCTGGCAGGCCCTTCGGAGCCGACAACCGCGCCCAAAGACTTGGTGTGGGTCAGAAACAGAAAGATGCCCGACATCACATATAGCAGGAAATCGCCCCGGATGGCCGCACCGCGCAGGCCCAGAACCGAGAACATGACGTAGAAGGCGAGCACAAAGATCACCGCCTGCAGCATGTTCATCGCAATGGCCATGAAGGCATTGTTGTGGGTTTTGCGCACGCTGCGCACGATCGAGTGATAGATCACCTCGAACATGGCAAGGGCAGAGCCCAGATTGGATTGCGGTTTGCGTGAAGAGGTGAACATGCGGTGTGATGCCTCGGATGCGGTATGATCGCAGGGATTTCTTGCTGATCCGTTAGGAGCGCAGCATAAGGGCACCGATGTTTTATTTCAACAAAACGACTTGGAAGGCGAAACCATGAACTATGAGCAGTTGATCCCGGTGATCCGCACGTTGGCGATCGAGGCGGGCGACAAGATCATGGAGATCTACGAAAGCGACGATTTCGACGTGAAGTCGAAGTCGGATGACAGCCCGGTCACAGCCGCGGACGAGGCCGCGGATGCGCTGATTTCGGCAGGTCTGCGCAAGGCATTTCCCGATGTGATGCTCGTCACCGAAGAGCAGGCGGCGACGCACAGCACAACGGGCGACACCTTTCTGATTGTGGATCCGCTGGATGGCACCAAGGAGTTTGTGCATCGACGTGGGGATTTCACGGTGAACATTGCGCTGGTCGAAGGCGGCGTGCCGACGCGTGGCGTTGTCTATGCTCCGGCCAAGGGGCGGATGTTCCTGACGCTTGCCGACGGGCAGTCGGTCGAGGAGGCTGGGCCGTTTGATCGCGCCACCATGGGTGATGTGACGCCAATGAATGTGGCCGACAGCGACAACAGCGCCTTGATGGTTGTGGCATCGAAATCGCACCGCGATCAGGCGACGGATGATTACATCAACAAATACGCCGTAAAGGACATGAAGAGCGCGGGCTCGTCGCTGAAGTTCTGCCTCGTGGCAACGGGTGAGGCGGATTTGTACCCCCGGCTTGGGCGGACAATGGAATGGGACACCGCGGCGGGACATGCCGTCTTGGCAGGCGCAGGTGGGGCCGTGGTGCGGTTTGATGACCTGACGCCGCTCGCCTATGGCAAGGAAGGCTATGCCAATCCGTTCTTTATTGCCCACGCACCCGGCGTTGATCTGAAAGAGGGCTGATGTCCGTTCTGGTGGTCATCCCGGCGCGCTATGCGTCGTCGCGCTATCCGGGCAAGCCGTTGGTTCCGCTGACTGGGGCCAGCGGACAGGCGCGGACGTTGATCGAGCGCAGTTGGCTGGCGGCAGGCGATGTGGCGGGTGTCGATCGCGTGGTGGTGGCAACAGATGACACCCGGATTGCAGAGGCCTGCACGGGGTTCGGCGCGGAGGTCATCATGACGTCCGAGGATTGCGCCAACGGGACAGAGCGCTGCGCCGAAGCGCATGCAGCACTTGGCGGCGGGTTTGAGATCATCGTGAACCTGCAGGGCGATGCGCCGCTGACCCCGCCGTGGTTTATCGAGGCGCTGGTGGAGGGGCTGCGCGCCGCTCCTGAGGCCGAGATTGCAACGCCCGTGTTGCGCTGTGACGGTGCGACGCTGAACGGGTTTCTGGAGGATCGCAAAGCGGGCCGCGTTGGCGGTACGACGGCGGTGTTTGGCGTTGGCGGCGGCGCGCTGTATTTTTCCAAGGAAGTGATCCCCTTTACCGGTCAGACCTATGCAGCCACGGATGAGACGCCCGTGTTTCACCATGTTGGCGTCTATGCGTACCGGCCAGATGCGCTGTCCGCCTATCCGTCATGGCCGACAGGCCCGCTTGAGATGCTCGAAGGGTTGGAACAGTTGCGCTTTCTCGAAAATGGGCGGCAGGTGCTGTGCGTCGAGGTCGAGGCGCGCGGGCGGCAGTTCTGGGAGCTGAACAATCCTGCGGATGTGCCACGGATCGAGGCGATGATGGCCGAGATGGGCCTCGCATGAGCGAGGCGCTGCCGGTCAGTGTCGTGGTGGTCAGCCGCGACAGGCCGGAGGCGCTGGGGCGTTGCCTCGAAGGGGTGGCGCAGCTGCAATACCCGATGTTCGAAGTGGTGGTCGTGGCCGATGCCGCTGGTGTCGCGATGGCGCAGGCGATGCCCTTTGCCGACAACCTCAAGATCGTGCTGTTTGAGCGCGCCAATATCTCACAAGCGCGCAACCTGGGGATCAGCCATGCCGCCGGTGATGTCATCGCCTTTATCGATGATGATGCAGTGCCTGAGCCCAGCTGGCTGAGCTATCTGATCGCACCGTTCGACAAGGCTGAAGTCGCGTGCGCGGGCGGCTTTGTCCGCGGGCGCAACGGGATCTCGTACCAGTGGGAGGCGCGCAGTGTGGATGATCGCGGCGCGTCCGAGCCGGTGGATGTCAGCCATGCGCGCGTCACCGTGTTCAAGCCCAAGGGCGGGCGTGCGATCAAGACCGAAGGCACCAACATGGCGGTGCGCCGCGATGTGCTGGTGGCGCTCGAAGGGTTCGATCCCGGTTTCGCCTTTTTTCTGGATGAAACGGACCTCAACCTTCGGATCATGCGCGCGGGTCACGCCACGGCTGTGGTGCCGATGGCCGAGGTGCACCATGGCTATGCGGCCAGCCCGCGGCGGCGGCAGGACCGTGTGCCCCGCGACCTTTTTGATATCGGGGCAAGCTGGGCGGTGTTCCAGCGCAAATATGTGCCCGAGCGTGAACGCCTCGACCATTGGCATCGGCTGCGACTGGCCGAGCGGAGGCGGCTTGTCGCGCATATGGTGGCTGGTCGGCTCGAGCCTGGGGATGTTCGGCGGATTATGCGCCGATTGGATCAAGGCTATGGGCAAGGGCTTGCCCGTCACCGCGGTGGCGCGCAGCTCTCGCACAGCGCGATTTCGGCTTTTCGTGCGATGCCCTTGCGCACAGGTCCAGGTGTCGTCCTCAAGGGTCGGATCTGGCAGCGCACGCGATTGCGGCGTGAGGCGGCGGTTCGCGCGGATCGGGGCGAGCGGGTCACACTGATTCTTTTATCGCCTACCACATTGTTTCATCACGTTTATTTTGAAACGGCGGGATATTGGGAACAGGTCGGAGGGCTGTGGGGACGGGCGGAACGCGATGAACCGCTGTTTCGATTCCAGCCTTTTGGGGTTCGCGTTATGCGGGAAGTGCGGCGTGTCGCGCAACAGCGTCTGATTTCGCTATAAATTTTGGCGCGTTAACGCAACAGTTCCCCTTTCCTGCAAAAATTTGACGTGTACGACGTTTATTCGACACAATGCGCGAACTAGTAAGTGCTCGGAAAGCGGCGCTGCGGCGTCGGCTGAGTTAAGCAGGGGAAAGACCATGCGAAAGAAGTTAACCAAAGCCATTTTTCCAGTTGCCGGGATGGGAACACGTTTCCTGCCTGCGACAAAATCAGTGCCCAAGGAGATTATGACCTTGGTCGACCGGCCGTTGATCCAATACGCCATTGATGAAGCGCGAGCCGCCGGGATCAAGGAGTTCATCTTTGTGACATCGCGCGGCAAAGGCGCGCTCGAGGATTATTTCGACCTCGCACCGACGCTCGAGCAAGAGCTGCGCAAGAAGGGCAAGACCGAACTGCTCGAGATCCTCAAGGACACCAACATGGACAGTGGCGCCATCGCTTATGTGCGTCAGCACAAGGCGCTGGGCCTCGGCCACGCCGTATGGTGCGCCCGTCGCCTGATCGCGAATGAACCGTTTGCGGTGATTCTGCCCGATGACGTGATTGCTGCCGAGACGCCTTGCCTCGCCCAGATGGTCGAAGCCTACGAGGAAACAGGCGGCAACATCGTTGCGGCGATGGAAGTGCCACCGGAAAAGGCGTCGTCCTACGGCGTGCTCGATATCAAGAATGACATGGGCCAGATGGTCGAAGTGAAGGGCATGGTGGAAAAGCCGCCCGCCGATGAGGCGCCTTCGAACCTCGCGGTCATTGGCCGCTATATCCTGAACCCGACTGTGCTGCGGTCGCTCAACCAGATGAAGGCCGGTGCCGGCGGTGAAATTCAGCTGACGGACGCGATCGCGCGTGAGATCGGTGGTGACACCGGTGTTTACGGCTACCGGTTCCGTGGGCAGCGGTTTGACTGCGGGTCCAAGTCCGGCTTCTTGCAGGCGACCGTGTCGTTTGGTTTGGCACGGGAAGAGCTGCGGGATGATCTGTTGACCTACATCCAGGATGTGGTGTCGATGGACAAGGCAGCGGAATAAGGCGGAATCGACCTTTGGCAAATGTACTGGTGACAGGCGGCGCGGGCTATATCGGCTCGCACGCCTGCAAGGCGTTGCGCGATGCGGGCCACAGGCCCGTAACCTATGACAATCTGGAAACCGGGTGGGCGGATGCGGTCAAGTTTGGCCCGTTTGCCCAAGGAAACTTGCTGGATCGGGCGCGGTTGGATGACGTGTTTGCCGAATATGAGCCTGTTGCGGTGATGCACTTTGCCGCCCTGAGCCAGGTCGGCGAGAGCATGAAGGACCCCGGTAAATACTGGCGCAACAATGTCGAAGGGTCGCTGACCCTGATCGAGGCGGCAGTGGCGGCGGGTTGCATGGATTTTGTGTTCAGCTCCACCTGCGCGACCTATGGCGATCAGGACAACGTGGTGCTGGACGAAAACAGTGCGCAATATCCGATCAACGCCTACGGCGCGTCCAAGCGTGCGATCGAGGATATCCTGCGGGACTTCGAGGCTGCTTACGGCCTGCGCCATGTGATCTTTCGCTATTTCAACGTGGCGGGTGCCGACCCAGCGGGCGAGGTGGGTGAGTTCCACCAGCCCGAGACGCACCTGATCCCGCTGATGCTGGATGCGATTGCCGGCAAGCGCGACGCGCTGACGGTATATGGCACGGATTATGCGACGCCGGATGGCACCTGCATCCGTGACTACGTGCATGTGTGCGACCTGGTGGATGCGCATGTCCTGGGGCTGAAGTGGTTGCAGGACGGCAAGGGCAGCCGCGTGTTCAATCTGGGCACTGGTTCGGGTTTTTCGGTGCGCGAGGTGATTGACCACTCGCGCATCGTGACGAACAAAGAGGTGCCCTATGTCGATGGCGACCGGCGTCCGGGCGACTGTACCAAGCTGGTGTCGGGCTCGACCCGGGCTGAGGCCGAACTGGGCTGGACGCCGACCCGTTCCACGCTCGAGACGATGATCACCGACGCCTGGAGATGGCACCAAACTGGCCACTACGACAAATAACACACCGCCCGCGCGGCTGTTGGACATCACCCGGCTGATGCGGCGGGCGGGCCGGGTTCTGACCGGTGTGGACCGGGTCGAGCGGGCCTATCTGAAAGCATTGTTGAACGATCCCGTGCCGCTCTTCGGCCTGGTCCGGTCCCGCTGGGGATACATCCTGCTGGATGAGGTGGGGCTGCAGGCGATGCTTTCGCCGTTGTCCACGGGCGCGGATGGCGTGTGGGCGCTGGCGCGGCAGGTGTCCGTGGCCCGGGTGCCGCCACCGCTGTTGGGATGGATGCTGCGGCGACGGTTGCCGCGCGGCGTTGCCTATCTGAACGTGGGTCATTCGAACCTGACCACGCGCGTGTTGCGGACACTCAAGGCCCTGGACGCGCGGGTGGCGGTGATGATCCACGATGTGATCCCGCTGGATTTCCCGCAATTTCAGCGCGACGGTACGGCAAAAGTCTTTGCCGCAATGCTGGGCAGGGTCGCGGCGCATGCGGACGTGATCATCTGCAATTCGGCAAACACGCAAAGTCGGCTGACTGCGCATTTGCCCGAGATGCCAGCGACGATTGTTGCCCATTTGGGAACAGATGTGGCGACGCCTCAAAGCCAACCGATTGAGGATATTCCAAAGCGCCCCTATTTTGTCTGCCTTGGCACGATTGAGCCGCGCAAGAACCACGCGCTGCTCCTCGATCTTTGGGACGAGATGGGGGTGAATGCGCCGGGCCTCGTGATCGCCGGCAGCCGCGGCTGGAAGAATGAGGAGGTTTTTGCCCGCCTTGACGCGCTGCCCCCGGACGGCCCGGTGCGCGTGATCAGCGGTGCCTCGGATGGTGCAATCGCCGCTCTTGTGGCGGGATCAAACGGCCTGCTCTTTCCCTCACATGCCGAAGGTTACGGCTTGCCCGCGATCGAAGCGGCGGCGCTGGGCGTGCCCGTGATCGTCAATGATCTGCCCGTTTACCGCGAAGTCCTTGGGAACATTCCCATTTACGCAAACGTCACAGATCGCTATCTGTGGAAAAAGAAGATTGAGGCTTTGACCAAGAACGCACCGTCAGGTGCGCCGGACGCGCAGTTTGTACCAACCAGTTGGGACACGCATTTCAAGACTGTGTTAAGGCTGACCTGATAGGCGCGGTGCGGGCCGTAGCGGACGGCGGGTAAAGGACGGGCGAATTTGGGCGCTTGGCAGTCATATCGACTGAGGCTTCAGCGCAAGCGGTGGCGCATTCGTGCGTTCCGCAAGCGTCGCGAACTCAAACGCGAAGTGGACCGGACGGCCGAGATCAGGCCGCTGGATCTGTTGTGCTTTTCGACGATCCGGAACGAAGCAATACGCCTGCCCTATTTCCTACAGTATTACCGCGATCAGGGGATCAACCATTTCCTGATCGTGGACAATGGCAGCACCGATGGGTCGGCCGACTATCTCGCTGCCCAACCCGACGTGTCCGTCTGGAGTACGAAGGCGAGCTACAAGCGCGCGCGTTACGGTGTGGATTGGCTCAACTGGTTGCAGATGCGCTATGCCCACGGGCACTGGTCGTTGACTGTCGACCCGGACGAATTTCTGATTTACCCGTTCTGCGATACACGACCCTTGCGGGCGCTGACCGACTGGCTGGACGCCTCCTCGATCCGCTCCTTCTCCGCCATGTTGTTGGACATGTACCCCAAGGGGCGGCTGGACGAGCAACCCTACCGGATGGGGCAGGACCCGATTGAGATTGCGAGCTGGTTCGACAGCGGCAACTACACGATTTCGCGCAACAAACGGTTCGGGAATCTGTGGATACAGGGCGGGCCGCGGGCGCGGGTGTTCTTTCCCGACAAACCGGCCAAGGCACCAGCGCTGAACAAGATACCGCTGGTCAAATGGGATCGCCGCTATGCCTATGTCTCATCGACGCATATGCTGCTGCCGCGTGGCTTGAACCAAGTGTATGATGAATGGGGCGGAGAGAAGGCCTCGGGCGTGCTGCTGCATGCCAAGTTCCTCGACACATTCACGGCCAAGGCGGCCGAAGAGTTAAAGCGCAAGCAGCACTATTCCGCGTCCGTCGAATACAGGGCCTACGCCGAGACGATGCAGGACGACCCGGACCTGTGGTGCAAATGGTCCGAAAAATACATCAATTGGCGGCAGCTTGAGATCCTCGGTCTCATGTCCAAGGGGAACTGGGCATGAGCGTCGGCATCGTCATGCTTGTGCACACCGCGCTCGACCGTGCGGAGCAGGCAGCGCGCCATTGGGCCGCGGGGGGGTGCCCGGTGGTCATCCACGTGGATGCGAATGTGCCGCGCAAGACCTATACGCGATTCACCGAGGCGCTGTCGGACGTGCCTGCCGTCATCTTTTCCAAGCGGTTCCGGTGTGAGTGGGGCACCTGGGGCATCGTCGCGGCGAGCCAGACTGCGTCCGAGTTGATGCTGCACACATTCGCGGATGTGCGCCATGTCTACCTCGCGTCGGGTTCGTGCCTGCCACTGCGTCCGGTCGAGGAGTTGATCGACTACCTTGCCGACCGCCCCCGCACCGACTTTATCGAAAGTGCGACGACGGCTGACGTGCCATGGACCGTTGGTGGGCTGGATGAGGAACGGTTTACGATGCGCTTTCCCTTCTCGTGGAAGCGGCAGCGGTTCTTGTTCGACAAGTTCGTGGCCTTGCAGCGGCAGGTTGGCCTCAAGCGGCGCATTCCCAAAGGTCTCGTGCCGCATATGGGCAGCCAGTGGTGGTGCTTGACCCGGCAGACCCTGACAGCCATTCTTCAAGGCCCGGATCGGCGCGAATATGATACTTATTTCCGCCATGTGTGGATCCCGGACGAGAGCTATTACCAGACGTTGGCGCGGCAGTTTTCGACAAATATCGAAAGCCGATCGCTGACCCTGTCCAAGTTCGATTTTCAGGGCAAGCCGCACATCTTTTACGATGATCACCTGCAGCTGTTGCGCCGGTCGGACTGTTTCGTGGCACGCAAGATCTGGCCTTATGCCAATCGCCTCTACGAGGCGTTCCTGACCGATCCCGCAGGCGCGATGAAGCGGACAGAGCCGAACCCGGGCAAGATCGACCGTATCTTTGCCAAGGCGGTGGAGCGTCGGACGCGCGGGCGGCCCGGCCTGTACATGCAAAGCCGCTTTCCGAATGAGGATTGGGAAAATGGGGTGACGGCTGCGCCCTATTCGGTGTTCCAGGGCTTTACCGAGATCTTCGAGAATTTTGAAACGTGGTTGGGCAAGGCGACGGGCTCACGTGTGCATGGCCATCTGTTTTCACCCGATCGGGTTGAATATGCCGACGGGCAGACGACGCTCAACGGTGCGCTTGGCGACAGCGCCAAGGCGCGCGATTACAATGCCACTGCATTTCTGACGAACCTCATCTGGAACACGCGGGGCGAGCGGCAGTGCTTTCAATTTGGTCCGTCCGACAATCAGGACGTGATCTGGCGGATGTCCAGGGATCCGAATGCGCAGATCTCCGTCATCTCTGGGGCGTGGGCGGTGCCACTGTTCCGGTCCAACATGAACTTCATGGATATCCGTAAGGAAGCGGCGCGCTTGCAGAAGATCGAGAGTGAGCATCTGGACGTCCTGCGATCGCCTTACGCCAAGGCGCGCATCCGCATCTGGACCATGGCCGAATTCATCGAGGCGCCGATGGAACCGTTGCAAGGTATTCTGGACGAAATCGGGCACCTACAGATGCGCCGCCTGTCCGAAGTGCCCAAGATGGTCGACCTCACCGGTTTTGGACAATTCCTGCAGAACCTCAAGAACCAGGGGATGCACCCATATCTGATGGGCGACTTTCCCGTGGTTCTGGGCCCCGAATCTCCGCCAAGTTCCCCGCGCAAACCGTATCTGGTGCGCTGACGCATGGCTCGGTTCGACTGTTTCGTCGTGTTTGCCGAGATGCGGACAGGCTCAAATTTCCTGGAAACCAATCTCAACGCCTTTGAGGGGCTCGCCTGTCATGGCGAAGCGTTCAACCCGCACTTTCTGGGCTACCCCGACCAGTCAGACCTGTTGGGACTGACGCTGGATGCGCGTGACGCGGATCCCAGAGCGCTGTTGCGCGCGTTGAAACAGACGCCGGAGCTCAGTGGGTTTCGGTACTTTCATGACCACGATCCGCGCATTCTCGACATGGTAATGGACGATCCCAAATGCGCCAAGATTGTCCTCACCCGCAATCCGGTCGACAGCTATGTGTCGCGCAAGATTGCGCAGGCCACAGGCCAGTGGAAACTGACAGATGCCAAGGCGCGCAAGGATGGCAAGGCTGTGTTCGAGGCCGAAGAGTTCACGGCGCACCTGGACGCGCTGCAGGCGTTTCAGATGACGCTGTTGAACCGGCTGCAAGTGTCGGGGCAGACGGCATTCTATGTCGCCTACGAGGATTTGCTGAGCGTTGATGTGATGAACGGATTGGCCGCTTGGCTGGGGGTTGATGCGCGGCTGGATGGGTTGGACAAGACGCTGAAGGTACAAAACCCCGCCGCCCTGGCTGACAAGGTTAGCAACGTCGGCCACATGCAGTCAGCACTCAGCGGGCTTGATACCTTCAACCTGACCCGCACGCCGAATTTTGAACCGCGTCGGGGCGCTGCTGTGCCCACCTACCATGCCAGCCCGACGGCGCGACTTGTGTACCTTCCGGTGCGCGGTGGGCCTACAGACCGGATTGTTCAGTGGCTCAACACCGTTGATATGGCCGCTGGGGCATCGACGGAGACAAAGCTGTCGCAGGGCAACCTGCGGGACTGGATGCGCGCGCATCCGGGACACCGCCGCTTTTCCGTTCTTCGGCATCCGCTGGTCCGGGCGCATCACGTGTTCTGCAGCCGTATCCTGAGCACGGGCAAGGGCAGCTATGGCGGCATCCGCGCGACGCTGGTGCGCCGGTACAAGCTGCCTCTGCCGGATGATCCGCAAGATGGCGGTTACGACAAGGCAGCGCACCGCGCCGCCTTTGCCGCGTTCCTGCAGTTTCTGAAGGTGAACCTGGCAGGGCAAACCGCGATCCGGGTCGATCCCGACTGGGCGACGCAAAGCAAAACGCTCGAAGGGTTTGCGGAATTTGCCGTGCCGGATGTGGTGATCCGCGAAGCGGATCTGGCTATTGAGATGGAGCGCCTGAGCGCCGCAACGGGCGTCGGCGCTTTGCCATCTGTTCCGCCACAGGCAGCGGACACGCCCCATACACTTGCCGATATCTACGACAGCGAGATCGAAAAGATGGCGCGCAATGCCTACGCTCGCGACTACGTGACATTCGGGTTTGGCGACTGGCGGTGCAGCTAGCCGGAAACCGTGTCGGTTTCCTGCCGTTTTCCGTGTCGGAAAACGCCTTGCTCAGGCCGCTTTGGCCGATTGCGCCTGACTGAGGATCGTAAACAGCGTCGACGCATCAGGGTTTGCGCGCAGTTTGGCGCAGATGCTGCTGTCCCGCAGGGTGCGGGACACCAACGCCAACGCTTTCAAATGCTCGACCCCGGCCTCTTCTGGCGCAAAAAGCGCAAAGGCGATGTCGACCGGCTGCCGATCAACCGAGTCAAAGTCGATGGGCTTGTCCAGCAGCACGAATGCGCCCATCACGTCACCGATCCCGTCCAGCCGCGCATGCGGCAGGGCCACACCGTGGCCCACCCCTGTGGGCCCCAGCGCTTCGCGCGCCAGCAGTGCCTCGACCACCAGCGGGCCGTTGACCCCATGGGCGGTTTCCATCAGATCGCCGATCTCTTGCAGCAATCGCTTTTTCGACGTTGCCGAGGTGACGACCTTGACCGCCTCCGGTTTCAGAAGAGTTTCAAAATTCATGCCGCTCGCTCTACTGGCGCATCTCAAGTGGCGCCGGTTCTGTT
Organism: Pseudomonadota bacterium; assembly: GCA_038525585.1. Classification (GTDB taxonomy): domain Bacteria; phylum Pseudomonadota; class Alphaproteobacteria; order Rhodobacterales; family Rhodobacteraceae; genus Tateyamaria. Next base: position 33,437 of record JBCBHM010000001.1, on the reverse strand, counting down.
ACGGATCAATCCAACCGATATTGCCGTCGTCGCGACGGTATACCACGTTCAGCCCGTTTTTACCCTCGTTGCGGAACACCAAGACGGGCGCTCCGGCCAATTCCATTTGCATGACCGCCTCGCCAACAGAGAGGGACGGTATCTTGGTCTCCATCTCGGCCACGATCATGGGTTGCAGGCTTTCGGGCTCTGATTCCTCGGTGCCTGCGTCGGAGGCGAGGATATACGAGGCCGCGCCAGAGAGTTCAACAGGCTGTACACGTTCCTTGTGATGGTCCTTGAGGCGCCGTTTGTAGCGGCGCAGCTGCTTTTCCATTTTCTCGGAACAGCCGTCAAAAGCAGCATATATTTCAGTAGCATGCGCCTTGGCTTGCGCTGTGAGGCCGGTGGACAAGTGCACCGTCGCCTCGCAAACATACTCGTGCGCGGACTTGGAAAAGACCACCTGCGCGCCCGTTGGTCGTTCTGCGTATTTCTCGACCACCGTGCCCAGATCGTCGCGCACATGTGTTTGCAGCGCTTCGCCGATATCGATTTGTTTGCCACTGATTTGATATTGCATGCCGTCTCCTTCTTTGGCCGCCAACATGACACTATTCCCGCTACAGTAGTAGCGACAGATGCGGTTCAGTTGGTCGGAAGGGCGTGTGCGCGGTCTGCCCGATGGGACAAGGGTTCGAGGCCGACAGGTTGGATCCGCGCAAAAGCCATGTCTCATTGCACGCCAAAACGCAGGTCCGTGTCAATGAAAAGCGGTTGCAGGTTTTTGCGCAAGTTTCAGGAAATGCGAAAGTTTTCGCCGAGATAGACGCGGCGCACGTTCTCGTTCTGCACAACATCTTGCGGTGTGCCGGACATGAGCACTTGGCCGTCATGCAAGATATAGGCGCGATCCACGATCTCGAGCGTTTCGCGCACATTGTGATCCGTGATCAACACGCCGATGCCACGGGTTTTCAGATCAGCCACAAGGTTGCGGATGTCCCCGACCGAGATCGGGTCGACCCCGGCAAAGGGTTCATCCAGCAGCAGATATTTCGGATCAGCGGCGAGAGAGCGTGCGATTTCCACGCGACGGCGTTCGCCACCAGACAGCGCCATTGCGGGGGCGCGGCGCAGGTGTTCGATGGAAAACTCGCTCAGCAACTCTTCGAGCCGTTCGCGCCGTTTGTGGCGGTCGGCTTCGGTGATGTCGAGGATGGCGAGGATGTTATCCTCGACACTCAGGCCGCGAAAGATGCTCATTTCCTGCGGCAGATAACCGATGCCCATCTGGGCGCGGCGATACATCGGCAGGCTGGTGACGTCCGTCCCATCCAGCATGACCTTGCCGCCCTCGGGCGTCACCAACCCGGCAACCGCGTAAAACGTGGTTGTCTTTCCCGACCCGTTCGGGCCCAGCAGGGCGACGACCTCACCTCGGCTGAGGTCCATCGAAAAATCGCGGATCACGAGCTTTTTGCGGTAGGACTTGCGCAAATGCGTGATCTGCAGACCCGAGCTGCCTTTGGTGATCTTGAGGTCGGGCTTGGGCATCAGTTGTTCCCGGTCTGCAGGATCGTCTTGACCCGACCTTGCATGCGCGCCGTTCCGTCTTCGAGGTTCACTGTCATCCGGTCAGCGCTCAGCGCGCTTTGCCCCTGGGCCAACAGCACATCACCGCTCATTACGATCACGCCGTCGGCCACGTTGTAATCGGCGCGCTGGCCCTCGGCGGCGTCGGGGCCGGAGACAAGCGTTACACCGCCTGTCGCTTCCAGCCGTTCGATCCCCGTTTGACCCTGGCTGTAGATCACGAGCACCCGTGGCGCAGACAGTCGCATCTCACCCTGACCGATCACAACATTGCCGGTGAACGTGGCTGCACCGGTGGCCTGGTCGACGGCCAGTTCGTCGGCCGTGGCCTCGATCGGCGCAGAGGTGTCTTGCTGGATGGCGCCGAAGGCGACGGAGGTGCCCTGCGCCGCAACAGGGGCGGCAATACAGAGGGCAAAGGCGATGGCCACAAGGCGCAGATAAGTCACGTCGAAATCACTCTTCTCGGTTCGAGGGGTCGTATACCAGTTTCACCCCTTCTGTAAAAATCAAATGGGAATTTTCGTCGGCTCCGCGCTTTTCCATACGCATTTGCCCGGCATTGAGCGTCCCAAATGGGCTGAGCGCAGTGACCGATTGTGGCGCTTCGACGCGCATGGCGTCGAAATCGGCGGTCAGAGTATCGGTGGTCATCTTGAACCCGGTCGAGGTTGTGACAACGACATTGCCGGTCAGGTTCGAGCGTGCATTGGCCATGTCGAACTGTCCTGCATCCGAGAACAGGATAATGCGTGTGCCCGACAGCATGTCGATCTGCGCCGACAGATCCTCGACCGTGCTGGCAGCGCCCAGGCCGGTGCGCATGGTGCCCGCCGCGACCGACACGCGGTCGCCATCGCTGGTCGTGCCGGAAAAGAAGGGGCCAGTGATCTGCTCGTCACGGACACGGTCCAGCAGGTCATCATCGGCAAAGGGGATGGCCGCAACGGGGTCCGTGTTGCGCGACAGCAGGAACAGGGTCGACAGCAACGCGAGCGCCGCCAGCGGCAGCAGGACCTTGAGCCAGGCCACAAATCGCGAATAGCGGTCCATGTCTTGTCCTTCAGTTCGGGACGTTATCCAAGGCCGACCCGCAGGCAGTCGTGGATGTGCAGGATGCCCTGCGGCGCGCCCGTGCCGTCATGGACGGCAAACACGCAGGTGATCTTGCGCGCGTTCATGGTTGCCACAGCCTCTTGCGCCAGTGCACCCGGCGCGATCGTTGTAGGGGAGGTGGTCATCACGTCGGCCGCTGTCAAGTTCAGCAGCCCATCCATGTGCCGGCGCAGGTCGCCATCGGTGACAATCCCGGCGAGTGCGCCGGTGTGATCCAGCACGCCGACGACGCCCAGGCTTTTCTGGCTGATCTCGATCAGCGCATCGGGCATGGGCGTGTCCAACGACACCAGCGGCATGGCATCGCCTGTGTGCATCAGGTCCGACACCCGGGCGAGCTGCGCGCCGAGCTTGCCGCCGGGGTGGAAGTCGCGGAAATGTTCGGCGGTGAAATGTCGGTGCTTCATCAGCGCCACGGCGAGCGCGTCGCCTAGGGCGAGGGTCATTGTCGTGGAATTCGTGGGCACCACGCCGGTGCCACAGGCCTCGCCCAGATCAGGCAGTCGCAGGACCACGTCGGATTGTGTGCCAAGCGTGCTTTCCGGTGCCTTGGTCATGCCGATCAGCGGTATGTTCACGCGGCGGGAAAAGGTGATGATACCCGCCAATTCAGGCGCTTCGCCGGAGTTCGAGATGGCCAGCACCACGTCGTCGCGGGTGAGCATCCCAAGGTCGCCGTGGTTCGCCTCGGCCGGGTGAACGAATTGCGCGGGCGTGCCGGTGCTGGCCAATGTCGCGGCGATCTTGCGCGCGATGTGGCCGGACTTGCCGATGCCGGACACGATCACGCGCCCCTTGGCATTGAGCAGCACGTCGACCGCCGCGGTAAAGCTGTGGTCCAGTGTCGCCGCTAGCGCTTCGAGCGCTTGCGCTTCGGCCCGGATGACGTCCTGCGCGGTATCGACAAAGTTTGTGCTCATGAATGGGCAAAGATGTCGGTCTCGGGCCAACCGGCAAGGTCAAGCTGCGCACGCATCGGCAGGAAATCAAAGCAGGCCTGCGCAATTTCCATCCGCCCCTCCCGCTCGAGCATGGCGTTCAGCGCCTCTCGCAATTGATGCAGGTACAGCACGTCCGAGGCCGCGTATTCCAGCTGTGCGTCAGTCAGCGTTTCGGCGCCCCAATCGCTGGATTGCTGCTGTTTCGAGATGTCGACGCCCAGCAGTTCCTGCAGCAGGTTCTTGAGCCCGTGCCGGTCGGTATAGGTCCGCACGAGGCGGCTGGCGATCTTGGTGCAGTAGACCGGGGCGGTTACCACGCCAAAGGCGTTCAGCATCGCAGCGATGTCAAAGCGCCCAAAATGGAACAGTTTCAGCACATCCGGATCGGTCAGCAGCTTGCACAGGTTGGGCGCCGCAGTCTGGCCCAGCCGGATCTGCACCATGTGTGCGTCGCCGTCCCCACCGCTGAGCTGGACAACGCAAAGCCGGTCGCGATGCGGGTGCAGGCCCATGGTTTCGCAGTCGATGGCGACCATCGGGCCAAGGTCGAGGTCGTCGGGCAGGTCGGAGATATGCAGGTAATTCGTCATGGCCCCGCTATAGCGCGGCGGATGATGTGGGGAAAGCCGTGGTTTAGATATCGTTTAATGCGGGTCGTGGCAGGTTGTAGAGAAGGTGCATGACCTGCGCGCGGCAGCCGTGTCCACGCCATGCCTCGGAATGCAGGGCACGTGGCAGCATCGGGTGCTTGAGCGACAACCGCCGCCACGCATGGACGATCAAGACCCGCAGCACCGCGACACGCAAAGGGCCAAGGGCTTCGGCGTCAGGCAGCTTCAGGTCGTTGAGCGTAGCGTGGAGGGCGGCATAACCGGCGCGCAAGTCTTCGGTTTCCGTGGCGGTGTCCAGCCACTTGGGCAGATCATCTGCTGTGAGGATCAGCGCGCCTTGCGGGGTCGGGATGGTCGCGTCGGCGACATAGAGGCGCGGCAAGACCTGAGCAAAGTGCTCCGGGTCGGGGACAGTGCCGCTTGGCATAAGCGCGAAACGCACGTGGTTTTCCGACGGTGGCGCATAGATCCGCGGGCGGGCAGCGTCGCTGTCGACACGGCCCTTCGCGCTCAGCCGGTGACGGCTGGTGCGTCCCGTCTTTTCCGAGATGATCCAGTCATCGGCCCGCAGGCGGTGCAGGGCGACGCGAGTCGCCTCGGGCTTGATCCCGATCTCGGCCATGATCGCCGACAGGGTTGGACCGTCGAGCGCATCCTCGGGCGCCAGATCACCAAAGACGGTGACCAGCAGCGACCACACGCGCAGCGGGCCCAGGGCGGTCAGGCGGGCGATGGCGTCTTGGTATGGATCAAACGGCATTCATGGTCAGCAATTCGTACTCGGCGACAGGCGTGTCGTCCTGATTGCGGATCAGGACGTGCCACCGTACCTCGCCGTACTCATCATTGCGAGGGGTCTTGGCCTTGACCGTCAGGTGCACATGGATGCTGTCGCCCGGGCTCACCGGCTGGAGAAATCGCAAGCCGTCGAGGCCGGTATTGGCAAGCACCGGGCCCGGGTCCGGCTGGACAAACAGACCGGCAGCGAAGCTGAGCAGCAGGTAGCCGTGCGCGACCCGACCGGGAAAGAAGGGGTTCGCCTTGGCCGCGTCCTCGTCCATATGGGCATAGAATGTGTCGCCGGTGAAATGGGCGAACGTCTCGATATCGTCCAGCGTGACGGTGCGCGATGGGCTGGTGAGGGTGTCGCCGATTTTGAGGTCATGGAAGGCGCGCGTGAATGGGTGCGGCTTGTCCGTGATTTGCGTGGCGCCAGGCACCCATCGTCCGCCGATCGCCGTCAAGATGTCGGGAGATCCCTGTACGGATGTGCGCTGCATGTAATGCAGCACGGCGCGGATACCGCCCAGCTCCTCCCCTCCGCCGGCGCGTCCCGGCCCGCCATGGGTCATGTGTGGCAGCGGGGCGCCGTGGCCGGTCGCCTCAGCCATGCTGTCGCGGTTGTTGAAATAGAGCCGACCGTGATAGGCGGCGGAGGCGATGGTGATGTCGCGCGCAACGGTTGGATCATGCGTGACGACGGATGCGACAAGCGAGCCTTGCCCACGGTTAAGCAAGTGTGCCGCATGGTCGAGATCGCGGTATGGCATGAGGGTTGCCACTGGTCCAAACGCTTCCGTACTGTGAATATGCTGCGCAGCATCTGGATCGTCGCATCGGAATAACATGGGCGGCAGGAAAGCCCCGGCTGCGTCTGTCATGGCGCAATCTTCGGGCGCTCCAAAGACCAATTTTGCCTCTTTTTCAAAGAGCTGTGTTTGGCGCAGGACATCCTGCCGCTGCGCTTGCGAAACGAGGGCACCCATGTGGGTGTCGGGATGGCGCGGATCGCCAACTGTGACACCTTCCAGACGGCTCCGTATAAGCTTAGACACCGCTGCGAGATGCTGCTGGGGCACCATGATTCGACGGATGGCCGTGCATTTCTGCCCGGCCTTTGCGGTCATCTCGCGCACAACCTCGTTGGAGAACAGATCGAATTCCGGCGTGTCCGGTCCGGCGTCGGGGCCCAGCACGGAGGCGTTGAGGCTGTCCTGCTCCGCGGTGAACCGCACGGCTTGACCAAGCAGGTTCGGGTGGCTGCGCAGTGTCAGCCCCGTTGCGGCAGATCCGGTAAAGGTCACCACATCCTGGCAGTCCATGTGATCCAATATGTCGCCCACACCGCCGCTGATCAGTTGCAACGCGCCGTCCGGCAGCAGCCCACTGTCCAGCATCAGCCGCACGCAGACTTCGGTGACATAGCTGGTGGCGGTGGCTGGTTTTATGATGGCAGGCATGCCCGCGAGCAGCGTCGGCGCAAGTTTTTCGAGCATCCCCCAGACCGGAAAGTTGTAGGCGTTGATGTGCAACGCGACGCCTTGCAGCGGCGTGCAAACATGGCGCCCGTGGAACTGCCCTGCGCGGCCCAGCTGTTCGGTTGGGCCGTCCAGATAAACATGCCCATCGGGCATCTCACGCCGCCCTTTGGAGGCGTAGACCAGCATCGTGCCGATCCCGCCATCCACGTCGATCAGGTGATCCGACTGCGTCGCGCCAGTGTCAAAGCTGAGGTCGTAAAGCAGCTGCTTGTGCTCTTTGATATGCAGTGCCAGTGCCTTGAGCATACGAGACCGGTCGTGAAAGCCAAGCGCGCGCAAGGCGGGGCCACCCTTTGCCCTGGCGTGGTCACGCATGGCCGCCACGTCAAGCGTGTCGTTGCCCGCTTCGGCAATGATCTGGCCGGTGATGGCGCTTTCAATCGGGCGTGCGCCGGGACCGGGCGCAATCCATTCCCCGACCGCAAAACTGTGAACCTGGCGCATGTCGCCCTCTCCTAGTGTTGATCGTAGTCGACGACCAACCGGTCACCCAGCGGGTAGCACTGGCAGGTCAGCACAAACCCGGCATCGACCTCATAATCCTCGAGCGCGTGGTTGATCAGCATTTCGCTCGCGCCCTCGGTCACCTTGGCTTTGCAGGTCGAACAGACGCCCGCCCGACAGGCGTGTGGTGCGTCAAGGTTCTGGGACAGTGCGGCCTCAAGGATCGACATGTCGCGCGTCATCTCGACCGTGTGGGTGGTGCCGTCGATGGTGATCTGGGCACGTGTGCCGGTCGGCGTATCTACCTTGCGCTGCACCTTGCGGGCCAGCAACCCTTCCTGACTGGCGCCGAACAGCTCGAACTTGATCTGGTCCTTGCCCAACCCGTGCGCCAGGAGGCTTTCGTTGATGGCCATCATCATCGGTTCGGGCCCGCAGATCAGGGCGACGTCGACCGACGCGATGTTGATCCATGATTGGAACAGCGCGGTGCATTTTTCCTGATCCACTCGCCCCGAAAAGAGATCGATATCCTGACCGGATTCGAGAATGTGGACCAGCGCGAGGCGCCCCATGAAGCGGTTCTTGAGGTCCTCAAGCTCTTCGCGGAACATGATCGTGTGGACCGCCCGATTGGCGTAGACAAGGGTGAAGGTGCTGCGCGGTTCGCGCGACAGCACGGTGCGCAGGATCGACAGGACAGGTGTCACCCCCGAGCCGCCCGCAAAGCCGAGGTAATGCTTGGCCCGTTCGGGCTCGATCGGTGCGCCGAAATTGCCCATGGGCGGCATGGCGTGCAGCGTGTCGCCCACCTGCAGCTCAGTATTGGCATAGGTCGAGAAGGCACCGCCTTCGACCATCTTGATCCCCACCTGCAATGTGCCGTCATCCACGCCGGAGCAGATCGAATAGTTGCGGCGCAACTGCGTGCCGTCGAAATCCTGCCGGAATGTCAGGTACTGGCCCTGGGTAAAACGGAAGGCTTCCGGATCATCGGGCTGCAGGGTCAGGACGACCGCATCCCGGATCGTATGGTGGATGTCGGTGACGGTCAGGGGATGAAAGGCCATCGATCAGCTGTGCTTGAAGAGTTTCGCGCTGATCTTCCAGCCGTCATCGGGCAGGTGGATGAGCTGGAAGTGGTTGGTGAAGGCAAGGCCAAGCAAGTTTTCCTCGGTGATCGTCGCCGTGGCGATGGCTCCGTCCGCGCTGACATGTGTGATGGTGGCGGCGTAGTCGTCCCCGACCTCGTTCGCTTCGAGCGCGTTGTAGAACGGTTCGGGTCCGCCATGCAGCAGGTCGGGACCAAGGTAGCCGGTCATAACCGCCCCGTCCGCAAACACGGTTTTCAACAGGGCAATGTCGCGCGTGCGTGTGCCGGTGATGTAAGCCTCGACAACAGCGTTGGGGGTGTCAAATGGCATGGCGTAATCCTCCCGGTCAGATGCATTTGAAGTAGTCGAAGGGTTCGAGACATGAGGTACAGCGCCACTGCGCCTTGCAGGGTGTTGAGCCGAACTGACTGATCAGCTCCACCTCTGGCGCCTGGCAGCGGGGGCAGCGCGCCGGACCGCCTGCAGCGCGCGGCGGTGCGATGCCGTATGCCTCCAGCTTGGCGCGGCCTGCGTCGCTGAGCCAGTCTGTGGTCCAGGGCGGCGCGATCAGTGTCTTGAGGGCAATCTGGTCGATGCCTTTGGCGCGCAGCGCAGCCTCGATCTCCATGCTGATCACTGCGGTCGCCGGGCACCCGGAATAGGTGGGTGTCACAGTTACCTGCAGCGTGTCGCCCTGCCACGCAACGTCACGCACAATGCCCAGATCAACGATTGAAATCACCGGTATCTCAGGATCCGGCACATCGGCGAGCCAGGCCCATACATCGTCCAGGCTGGCGCGCGTGGTTACCATTTTGCGTCCGGATAGCTGCGGGGCAGCACCTGCATCGTGGCGAGCATGTGACCGAGATGTTCGGTATGGCGCACGCCGGTCTTGCCACCCAGATGGGCAAAGGCGCTATCGGGTTTGGTAAGTGTCGCCTCATCCAACGTGCTGAGCAGATGCGCGTCGAATACCGGGCGCAGCGCGGCCATGTCGGTCAGGTCTGCGTCGTCTGGATTAAACATCTCGCCAACATAGGGCCAGAGCCGATCGAGCGCCGATTGCATCCGGTTATGACTTTCCTCCGTGCCGTCCCCAAGCGCGATGATCGTGTCGGTGGAGCGTTCGCGGTGGTAGGTCACCTCTTTGACCGCCTTTTGCGCGATGGCGCTGACGTCGTCGTCACTGTGGCCAGTGAGCGCCTTCAACACCTCGAGGTGCCAGGTGTCGAACAGGAATTGCCGCATCATCGTGACGCCGAAATCGCGGTTCGGCTGCTCAACCAGCAGGAGGTTGCGAAAGTCCCAGGCGTCGCGATGGTAGGCGAGCCGGTCTGCGTCGCGCCCCTGTCCCTCGCGCTGCCCGGCCAGGCCAAGCCACAGTTGCGTTTGCCCGATCAGATCGAGGGCGATGTTGGCCAGCGCGATGTCTTCCTCGAGCGCGGGGGCATGGCCGCACCACGCGCTTAGCCGTTGACCCAACACCAGCGTATTGTCACCTAGCCGCAGCAGCCCTTCGATCATCACATGGCTCCCACGTCGTCGGGAATGTCGAAGAAGGTCGGGTGGCGATAGACCTTGTCGTCAGCCGGGTCGTAGAGCGAACCCTTTTCTTCGGGCGCCGAGGCGGTGATGTCAGCGGCTGGTACGACCCAAATACTCAGGCCTTCCTTGCGCCGGGTATAGACATCGCGGGCGTTTTGCAGTGCGTGTTCCGCGTCGCTTGCGTGCAGCGATCCCACATGCCGGTGGCTCAGCCCATGCTGACCACGGATGAACACTTCCCAAAGGGGCCATTCGTTGGACATGCGGCTATTCCGCGGCCAGTTTGGCGGCGCGCGTCTTGGCGGCATGGGCGAGGCGGGCGTCGCGCACCCAAGCGCCATCCTCCCATGCCTTCTGGCGCGCCTCGATCCGTTCGGTGCTGCAAGGCCCGTTGCCGTTGAGCACGTCGAAAAACTCGGACCAGTCAGGGCCGGTGAAGTCATACCCGCCCTTGTCCTCGTTCCATGCGAGGTCCGGGTCGGGGACGGTCAAGCCGAGATATTCGGCCTGCGGTACGGTTTGGTCGACGAATTTCTGACGCAACTCGTCGTTGGAGTTCATCTTGATCTTCCAGGCCATCGACTGTTCGGAATGGACCGACTCGGTGTCGGATGGGCCGAACATCATCAGCGATGGATACCAAAAGCGGTTGAGCGCATCCTGCGCCATACGGTGCTGTTCTGCAGTACCGTTGGCCATCTTCATCATGATGTCGAAGCCTTGGCGCTGATGAAACGATTCCTCTTTGCAGATGCGCACCATGGCGCGCGCATAGGGGCCGTATGACGTGCGTTGCAATGGCACCTGGTTCATGATGGCCGCGCCATCGACCAGCCAACCAACAGCACCCATGTCGGCCCATGTGAGTGTGGGATAGGCAAAGATCGACGAATACTTCATCCGCCCGTCCAGCAACATCTCGGTCAGCTCATCGCGGCTGACGCCCAGCGTTTCGGCGGCGCAATAAAGGTACAGACCATGCCCGGCCTCGTCCTGCACCTTGGCCAATAGGATCGCTTTGCGTTCCAGCGATGGGGCGCGGGTGATCCAATTTCCTTCGGGCAGCTGGCCGACAATCTCGGAGTGAGCATGCTGGCCGATCTGACGGATCAGTGTCTTGCGGTACCCCTCGGGCATCCACTCTTTCGGCTCGACCCGTTCGCCCGCGTCGATACGCGCCTGAAAGGCTGCCAGCTTGTCCGGGTCGTCCTGCGTCGCCTCGGATTTGATCATCTGTGCGTACATGGGGCGCCTCCTCCTGACGTGCAAAATAAACGGTGGACGATCTCAGATCAAATAAAATGTTACGAAATCGACGTGGTGACACAAATTACGTAACACATCAGGGGCAGAAAACTTTCGCGAAGGACGTTGATTTTTGGCGCGCGGTAAGAAACGGTAAGCCTTGGGCAAAGGAGGGCATGCGGAGTATGGGCGACGTTAAGGTCAAGAACATGGAAGAGTTTGCCGCCCTCAGCGGCATCTCGCGTCCGACGGTCTCCAAGTATTTCAACGATCCGGGATCGGTGCGCGCATCGACCCGCGAGCGGATCGAAGCCGCGCTCGAGCAATACGATTATCGGCCCAACATCTTTGCGATGAACCAGAACCGCAAGCTGACCAAGAACATCGGCATCGTGGTGCCGAATGTCGGTGACCCGTTCTTTGCGGAGATTGCCCGCAACATTGAACAGCGCTGCGTGGCGTCAGGGTACCGGCCGACACTGTTCAGTTCGCACGGCGAGGCGGATCATGAGGTTGATATTCTCGACACATTACGATCCCTGAAACCGGCAGGCGTGCTGTTGGCTCCGCTAGGTCGGGCGTCGGATCGGAGCGCGATTGAAAAATTTTGCGATGCCGTGCCGACGGTTCTGTTTGACAGCAACCTGAACGATATCGGGCTATCCTTTGTCGGGTCGGACAACCCGCAATTTTCGCGCCTCATCGTGGATTATCTATGTCGCACGGGCGAGCCGCCCTGTTTTTTCGAGATGAAGAACCCGGCGAACCCGAACGCCAACCGGCGCAGGCAGGGCTATATCCAAGCGATGGAAGAGTTGGGGCACACACCCAGCATCGTGCAGGTTGACGGGCAGGGCTGGGATTTCGAAGAGATCGGCCGGCGCGAGGGTGGCCGCGCACTGGAGCGCAAGGCAATCACGTCCAACACGGTCTTGTGCAGCAATGACCGTCTCGCCATCGGTTTGCTCACGGCCTGTTTCGAGAACGGCATACGGGTGGGTCGCACGCCGGACTGCGCCATTCGCGTGGCTGGCCAGGATGATCATCCGTTTGCCCGATATACGTGCCCGCCGCTCACCACGATCGCGCAGGACTACGAGGCGATTTCCCGGCATGCGGTCGAAACACTGTTCCGCGCGATTGATGGCAAGGCAGGCCCGCGGGACACGATCCTGTTCGAAGGACGATTGGTCATGCGGGATTCAGCGTAATCGTCAAAAACTTGTCGCGCGTAAAAAAATTATTGACACCGCGCATAGGTGCTCATTACCGTACAGACACATAACATCCAATCTAGGGAGGAACCGGATGTCTCTTGGGAACGCACTTCGTGCGGCCACCGCTCTGTGGCTGATCACAGCGACCGGCGCACTGGCAGATGGCCACGCCACCACACTCACCATCGCGATCGTCAACAACGGTCACATGATCAACATGCAAAAGGTCGCCGAGGCCTACACCGAGGAAACCGGTGTGCAGCTCGAGTGGGTGTCGCTGGAAGAAGGCGTGCTGCGCGAGCAGGTCACGTCCGACACCGCCACAGGTGGTGGTCAGTACGACATCATCAACATCGGCATGCAAGAAGCACCGATTTGGGGCCAGGCCGGTTGGATCGAGCCGCTGGAATTCGGCGCCGAATACGACATGGACGACATGCTGCCCGCGATCCGCAACGGCCTGTCGGCTGACGGTACGCTGTATGCCGCGCCATTCTACGGCGAATCGTCGATGGTCATGTACCGCAAGGACCTGACCGATGCCGCAGGCGTCACCATCAGCGACAATGACAGCTGGGACAACATCAAGGCCGCCGCCGCCGCAATCCACGATCCGGATAACGGCGTCTACGGTGCCTGCCTGCGTGGCAAGCCCGGCTGGGGCGACAACATGGCCTTCATCACGACAGTGGTGAACTCGTTTGGCGGCGCCTGGTTCGATGCGGACTTCAAACCGACAATCGACAGCGACGAATGGCGCGCGGCCATCAACTTCTACGTTGATCTGCTGGGCACCTACGGTCCTCCGGGTTCCGAAGGCAACTCGTTCAACGAAATCCTCGCGCTTTATAACGAAGGCAAGTGCGGCATGTGGATCGACGCGACCATCGCGGCGTCCTTCCTCGAAGTGGATGGCGTGGCATACGCCCAGTCGCCCAATGCCGGCAACCCGGTCGGTGCGAATTGGCTGTGGGCCTGGGCCATGGCAGTGCCTGCAGGCACGGAACAGGCCGACGAGGCAAAAGCCTTTATCGAGTGGGCAACGTCCAAAGACTACATCCAGGCCGTTGCAAACCATCCCGACTTTGGTTGGGGCAAAGTGCCGACAGGCACCCGCGCCTCCACCTATGCGTATCCTGAGTTCCAGGAAGTCGCAGGTTTCGCTGCAGCCGAGCTGGCAGCCATCGAATCCGCGGCACCCGAAGCGACGGACCTGAAGCCCTATGTCGGCGTTCAGTTCGCAGCGATCCCGGAATTCCCCGAAGTGGGGTCCGCCGTGGCGCAGGAAATGGCAGCAGCCTTGTCCGGTGCGAAATCGGTCGATGAAGCGATTGAAGCGTCGCAAGCCGCAGCCGAGTCGATCATGACAGAAGCAGGCTACTAAGCCTGACAGGAAGGCCCGGGCGCGCCTCGGGCCTTCCACCACGCGTCGACCTGGTCCACAGACGGACCGATTGAGCCGACGCCCCGCAACCGATACATCCAAGGTCACCATGCATGGCGCGTGTACCACCACCGCGCGAGGGTAATAGGGTTATGTCTGACAGAAAGCTTCCCCGCCTCCTTCAATCACCGGCTGTCGTGCTGCTGCTGATCTGGATGCTCGTCCCGCTGAGCATGACACTCTACTTCTCGTTCATCCGGTACGTGCTGAACAACCTGCGTCGCCCCGAGTGGACGTCGCCATCGATCAGCAACTGGCGCGGGTTTGGCAACTACGAGTTTGTTCTGAACTCCAAGGACTTCCTCTTTGCCATTCAGAACAGTCTTTTTATCGTCGGCAGCATCCTGTTCCTCACCGTCATCCTCGGCGTCTTGATCGCCGTGCTGATCAACAAGGCGTTTCCCGGCCAGGGGATTGTACGGGTCCTGCTGATCTCGCCGTTCTTTGTGATGCCGGCGGTGAACGCGGTGCTGTGGATCAACATGATCCTGGACCCTGTGCTGGGCCTGCAGGGCATCGCGGTTGGTGGCATCAACGACATGATCGACGGGTTGCGCAGCGCGCCGGTGGTGGGCGGCTTCTTCTCCCTCTGGCCTCAGCTTGAACCGATCTCGTTCCGGGCCACGCAGACGTCGGCCTATGCCGTCATCATCATGGTGACGTGGCAATGGACGCCCTTTGCCGTCCTGATCTTCATGACCTCGCTGCAATCCGAAGACCAGCAGCAGAAAGAGGCCGCCATTCTGGATGGCGCCGGGGCCTGGTCGCAATTCCGCTTTCTGACGTTGCCGCATCTGGGCAGACCCATTGCCATCGTGGTCATGATCCAGGCGATCTTTCACCTGTCGCTCTATGCCGAGATCGAAATTGTGAGCCGCGGCAACGGGAACAAGAACCTGCCGTATCTGATCGGCGAATTTGCCAACAACAACATCGGTGCTGCCAGTGCCACGGGCATCTTTGCCGTCATCCTCGCCAACATCGTTGCCATCTTCCTGCTGCGGATGATCGGCAAGACATTGATGGAGTAGACCCATGGCTATTGTCGCAAACGATACCAAGTTCGGTAAGTTCGGCCGGCCGGTTCTGGCCTGGATCGTGGGGCTTTTGTTCTTTTTCCCGATCTTCTGGCTGGTCCTGACAAGCTTCAAGACGGATGCGGATGCCGTCAAGCCAGAGTTCCTGCTGTTCTTTACCCCGACGCTCGACAACTATCTGAACATGACCGAAAACTACAACTATTGGCGCTTCGCGACCAATTCGGTGATCACGTCGGTCTTTGCCACGATCTTTGCGCTCGCGGTCGGCATTCCCTGCGCCTACGCGATGGCGTTCAACCCGTCGCGTTCGACCAAGGACGTGCTGATGTGGATGCTGTCGACCAAGATGTTACCCGCGGCGGCGGTGCTTTACCCGATGACGTTCCTGACCAAGTCGCTTGGCCTCTTTGACACCCACTTCATGGTCATCGTCGTGCTGATGCTGATCAACCTGCCGATCGTGGTTTGGATGCTGTTCACCTACTTCAAAGAGATCCCGAAGGAGATCATCGAGGCGGGTCAGATGGATGGCGTGAACACCTGGGGTGAGATCAAGGAAATCCTGATCCCGCTGGCCTGGGGTGGCATCGCCTCAACGGCGCTGCTGTGTTTTATCTTTTGCTGGAACGAGGCGTACTGGACCGTTCGACTGACCACGACCGAAGCGGCGACGCTGTCAAAACTGATCGAAGGCAACCGCGCACCCGAAGGGCTGTTCTTTGGCCGCCTGTCTGCGGTGTCTGCCGCCGCCGTTGGCCCGATCGTGGTGCTGGGCTGGTTCTGTCAAAAACAACTGGTCCAGGGTCTCACCTTCGGCGCCGTGAAATAGGAAAAGATCATGGGACAAATCGTACTTGATAAAGTGACCAAGAGCTTTGGCGAAACGCAAGTGATCCCGCCCTTGGATCTGACCATCGAAGATGGCGAGTTTGCGGTGTTTGTCGGCCCCTCGGGCTGCGGCAAGTCCACGCTGCTGCGCCTGATTGCCGGGTTGGAGGATACGACATCCGGCAATGTGCTGATCGACAACGAGGATGTGACGCAGGTGTCACCGTCCAAGCGCGGGCTGTCGATGGTCTTTCAGACCTACGCTTTGTACCCCCACATGACGGTCCGCAAGAACATCGCCTTTCCCATGCGGATGGCGGGCATCAGCGAGGCCGAGCAAGAGGCCAAGATCAAGGCGGCGGCGGAGTCGCTGAACCTGACAGACTATCTGGACCGCAAGCCCGGCCAGTTGTCCGGTGGTCAGCGTCAGCGTGTCGCCATTGGCCGGGCCATTGTGCGGGACCCGTCGGCGTTCCTCTTTGACGAACCGCTGTCGAACCTGGATGCGGCCTTGCGCGTCGGCATGCGGCTTGAGATCACCGAGATGCACAAGCGCATGGGCACGACAATGATCTACGTGACCCACGACCAGGTCGAGGCCATGACCATGGCCGACAAGATCGTAGTGTTGCAAGCGGGCGTGATCGAACAGGTGGGCAGCCCGCTTGAGCTGTATCACCGGCCAAAGAACAAGTTTGTGGCGGGCTTCATCGGCAGCCCCAAGATGAACCTGATCGAAGGGCCAGAGGCGCAAAAGCATGGTGCCCACACGATCGGCATCCGACCCGAGCATGTGGCGGTGTCGACAACGGACGGTCATTGGCGTGGCACGGTTGGCGTGGCCGAGCATTTGGGTTCGGACACGTTCATCCACATTCACGGTGTGCCGGGCTGTGATCCGATGACTGTGCGCGCCGCTGGCAATATCGACGTCAAACATGGTGACACGGTGTACCTGACACCGGATGAGACGCTTCTGCACAAGTTCGATGCTGGAGGTCTACGGATCGAATGAACCGGCTTGCTGGCAAATCGGCGCTGATCACAGGGGCCGCCCGTGGCATCGGGCGCGCCTTTGCTGAGGCGTATCTGCGTGAAGGTGCGCAAGTGGTCATTGCCGATATCGACGCGGAGCGTGCGGTCGCGACGGCGTCCGAGATTGGTGCTGTTGCCGTGCGAATGGATGTCACCGATCAGGCCAGCATCGATGCAGGCCTCGCCGAAGCCATCGATCATGTGGGCCGCGTCGATATCCTGATCAACAATGCGGCGATCTTCACCGCTGCACCGATCACGCAGATCACGCGCGCGGATTTCGCCCGCGTGTTCGACATCAACGTGTCGGGTGCCCTTTTCACGATGCAAGCCGTTGCGCGGCACATGATTGACTGCGGAACACGGGGTTGCATCATCAATATGGCCTCCCAGGCGGGCCGCCGCGGCGAGCCTTTGGTCGCTGTGTATTGCGCGTCCAAGGCGGCGATCATCAGTCTGACGCAATCGGCAGGCCTCAACCTGATCGAACACGGCATCCGCGTGAACGCCATTGCGCCCGGTGTCGTGGACGGGGAGCATTGGGACGGCGTCGACGCCTCTTTCGCCCGATACGAAGGCAAGGCACCCGGTCAGAAAAAGAGCGAGGTTGGTGCGGCGGTGCCGTATGGCCGCATGGGCCGGGCCGAGGACCTGACCGGCATGGCGGTGTTTCTCGCCTCGGACGACGCCGAGTACATCGTCGCGCAAACATATAATGTCGATGGCGGCAATTGGATGAGCTGATGGACGATATTGCCCGAACCCCCGCACCTGTTGCCCTGCGCAATTCAAACCTGGGCAGTCTTCCCGCAGATGTCGCATGTCCAACGTACGACCGGTCGACATTGCGCCCCGGTATCGTACACATCGGCTTGGGCAATTTTCACCGCGCGCATCAGGCATGGTATCTGCATCGTCTGATGCAGGCGGGTGCAGCGCAGGATTGGGCCATCATCGGCGCAGGTGTGCGCAGCTATGACGCGGCCATGCGGGACAGATTACTTGGGCAGGACTGTCTGACCACCCTGATCGAGCTTGACCCGTCAGGCACCGCGGTCGAGGTCATCGGATCGATGATCGACTACCTGCCCATCGAGGATGGAAATGCACCGTTGATCGCCGCCATGCGAGACCCGGCCATTCGCATCGTGTCGCTGACCGTCACTGAGGGCGGTTATTTTGTCGATGCTGCTACGGGTGGCTTTGACGTCGATCATGCGGACATTCAATACGACGTGGCACATCCCAAGACACCGCGGACCGCCTTTGGCGCGATTATCGCTGCACTTTCGGCGCGACGCGCGGCAGGGGAAGGCCCGTTTACCCTGCAGAGCTGCGATAATCTTCAGGGCAATGGGGCGATCCTGCGGCAGACGGTGGTGTCGCTTGCAGCGCTGACTGACCCGGATCTTGCCGCCTGGATTGATGCCGAGGTGAGCTTTCCCAATTCCATGGTTGATTGCATCGTTCCCGCCACGGGTGCCCAAGAGATTGCCCGCGTGCGCAGCCTCGGCATCGACGATGCCGCACCAGTGACACACGAAAACTTTCGCCAATGGGTGATAGAGGATGATTTTTGCGCCGGGCGGCCGGATTGGGATCGGGTTGGGGCGACATTTACCGACGACGTGCACGCTTACGAAGCGATGAAGATCCGGATGCTGAATGCGGGCCATCAGGTGCTGGCGAATGTGGGGGAGTTGCTGTCGGTGCCCACGATTGCCTCCTGCATGAGTGATCCGGACATCGCCGCCTTTTTCCACAAGGTCGAGGCGCAGGAGATTGCGCCGCAGGTGGATGCTGTGCCGGGTACCACGCCTGCCGAATACCTCGACCTGATCACGCGCCGCTTTTCCAACCCCACGATCCACGACACCACGCGCCGCGTCGCGTTTGACGGATCGTCGCGGCATACGGGGTTTATCCACCCGATCTTGCGCGATGCCCTTGCCTCTGGCAGCGCGA
Source organism: Pseudomonadota bacterium (assembly GCA_038525585.1). GTDB lineage: Bacteria > Pseudomonadota > Alphaproteobacteria > Rhodobacterales > Rhodobacteraceae > Tateyamaria. The sequence continues at coordinate 15,013 of JBCBHM010000001.1, read as the reverse complement.
TTGCGGGTTTGGCCCTTGTGGAGGCGCTGTGGGCCAGGATGTGCGCTGGCACGCGCGAGGATGGCACAGTGATTGAGCCCAATGATCCACATTGGGCGGAACTGACGGTCTTGGCGCAGGTTGCCAAAGACGATCCGTCAGCCTGGTTGGCACATGCGCAGCTTTACGGTGGCCTCGCGGACGAGGCTGCGTTCAGCTCGGCTTTTTCTGAGTGGCTTGACCAGATCTGGAAAGATGGCGCACGGGCAGCAATGCGACGCTACTTGGCGCACTGATCAGAACGCAAAACGCCCGCGCAGATGCGCAGGCGTTTCCACGTCGTTTTGTGGATCGATCAGCAGCCAGTCTTGCTAAGAACGGCGTCGGCCGTTTTGGCAAGAATGCGCAGGTCAGTCCCCAGCGACACACTGTTGTAGTATGTGCTGTCCATGCTCACACGCTCGTTATACGTGACTTCGTTGCGGCCCGACACTTGCCACAGGCCGGTCACGCCCGGGCGCATCGCGAGGTAGACAGCTTGCTGCGCGCCATAACGCTCGAGCTCTGCTTCCGTTATGGGGCGCGGGCCAACGAGGCTCATCTCACCCTTCAGCACGTTGAAGATCTGCGGCAATTCGTCGAGGCTGGACTTGCGCAGGAAATTTCCGACGCGGGTCACACGCGGGTCGTTGCGCAATTTGCGGTCGCGATCCCATTCGGCACGCGCCTGCGCGTCACTGGCGAGCAAAGCGTCAAGCCGCTCTTGCGCGTCGACGACCATGGTGCGGACTTTCCAGCATTTGAACATCCGACCATTGCGGCCAACACGGCTATGACCGAAAAATCCGGGGCCACCGTCCGAACGGACGACGATGTACAAGATCGCGATGATTGGCAGAAGAATTGGGAGAAGAAGAATGGACAGAAAAATATCAAAAAGACGTTTAAAAATAGAGGGATACAGGGGCGCTGTCGAGTCACGCCCGATGCGTAGGTCAGCGGTGTTCGCCGCTGTCGATACACGGTTGTTCATTTTGACTCCCCAGTCAAAAAAGAGTTTGGCAGGACACCAAACCACTAAAAATTGTCTAAATTATGTGACTTTGGGGCTGCTCACCCCGTGACACTTGTGCAGATTGTGCGTAGGTTCTACAGCATCGTGGCTTTCCAGAGAAGGCCAACGAAGGCTTTCTTTTCCCCCTGACACAGAACGATGGCATCTTATCGTTTCCAGTTTGGAAACACGGACATTTTTAGACGATTTTACAGAGGGTTACGCTGCAGTGCGGCATTAACTAAGTCGCGTAATTTTTCAGCGTTTGCGCTAAAGTCACAATTCTAAACAGATTTACTCAGCCCATATTTTAGGTGTTTGCTCGCAAAACGTGCAAAAATCTGTCTCCTCGCGCTGTCAGTGATTCTTCTTTGCAGTGCAGCACTGCGGAAATCGCTCTTTGTTACCGCTACCGAGATCCGCGTTCTATCGCGACGTCCCGCCCTTGGCCGATCGCGATGTTCAGCTGTGACCACGTCGCGGCAAAGTCGCGGCGCACCCCTGCCAGGGTCAAGGACGTGTCCCGCAAATCCTCTTCGGCGCCCAGAACCTCGACCAGCGTGATGGCGTTCAGGCTGAACGCTTCTTGAGACAGGCTGACCGCCTGCTGGTATGTTGCAAGGGCACGCTGCAGTGCCGCGGACTGCCGCTGCAGGCTTTGCGTTTGGGCGAGGCTCACTTGCACCTCTTCGACGGCTTCAAGCACCGTCTGGCGATATATCGCCTCTGCCTCTTCCGCGCGCGCGCGACCGGCAGTCACGCGAGCCCGGCGCACAGGCAGGTCAAAGATCGGGACAATCAGGGACGGCCCGAAAGATATCGTGTCCGTCGCGCTCACATTCACGCTTCCGCCGAGGGAAAGGGACGGTGCCAGCTGGGCCTGCAGCACACCAATTTCCGCAGTGGCCGCGACCAGTCGCGCTTCGCTCGCGCGGACGTCGGGCCGGTTGCGCAACAGGGCCGCTGGCACGTCTGGGCTGAGATGCGCGCGCGGCACAGGCTGCCCGCCGCCTTGTTCCAAAGTCTTGAGCACGGATTCAGCCGGTTCGACGGCAAGCGTTGCGAGCGCAAAGGCCGTCGCCTGGAAATCCCCTTCGAGCTCGGGCAGCCGCGCTTGTTCAAGCCGCAACTCCGCTTCGGCCCGGCGCAACTGCACCTGGGTCGAGTCGCCCACAAGGCCGCGTTCGCGCAGGATCGATACAAGGCTGCGCCGGTTTGCGACGGCTGACCGGCGAATGCGGGCCGACGCCTGCAGGAACCGGGCATTGAGGTAAATCTGGGTCACTTCGGCCTGCAATGCGAGGCGCAGCGCGGCCTCGTCCTGCACAGACGCTTCAAGCAGCGCTTGCGCTTGTTCTTGCTGGCGCCGCCGCTGGCCGAACAGGTCGAACAGAAAGCTCGGCGCCAATTGTGCCTGCGAAGTATCGTTCGATGTTGTGTTGCCGTCGATCCTCTGCAACGTGGCGGACGCAGACAGGCCACCAGACAGCTGGCTGGCCGGACCGACGGTTTCCAGAATGGCGCGTGCCTCTTTGATCCGGGCGAGCGCCGCGTCGATCTGAATATTGCGGGACAACGTCTTTTCCACGAACGCGGTCAAAACCGGATCGTTCAGACGTTGCCACCACGGGTCCTCGGCTGCGTAGCTCAGCGCACCCTGAGTCGACAGCGCGTATTGTGCATCCAGGGGCAATGCTGGCCGCTCGTAGTTCGGTCCCAACACGGTGCATGACGCGAGCGTCATCCCGATCACGGCGTACATTCCGTATCGAATTAACATATTCCTGCTCAAACCTGCCTGGGGTATTTTTTTCCCTTGATTATTCGTTAACACAATGTTCGGCTTTCAGAAATAATGATGCACTCAGACGTTGTGATTTGTTATTTGGCGTACTTTTTTGCAACACGTTACGCTGGACAGGACACTCGTTAAACGTGCAACACTAACACATATGCCGCGGGGGGGTCCTGATGGACGGTATTGTGAGACGCTTGGGAGAGTTTCAGTGGTGATGACAAACATCACAGCGCCAGTGTCGGGTAAGGCGCTCCATCCGGATCAGGTCCGTGTATCTGATCAGGTCAAACGGCAAACAGGTCGACAATACAACGCGTTAGCCGCACTTTTGGTGGCTGTCCCGGTTGCCGCCATCATGGCCGCGGCGCTTGTTGCGCGGTTTGATCTGCATTGGGCGTGGGGCATTCCACTATACGGGCTTTCTGGCGCAATCCTTGTGGGCGTCATCGTCTCGGTCGTTGATTTCAAACGGACCTGTTAAAGTTCGCTGACGTACGCTTGCCTGCGATGTCGCGCTGTCAGGCGTTGAATCTACGCAATTACTTATTACCCTAAAGCAACTGGCGGACTGCCCACGGCCATTAACATGTGGGCCAACGATCATCGTCGCTTAGGGTAGCGCTAAATGTTCCGAAAATTTTTTCGCACTGCGCCTCCGGAGACGCCATTCCCGGCTGTGATGACGGATGAGCCAGTCGTTGTAATTGGCGATATTCACGGGTGTGCCGCGCTCTTTGAGTTGATCTTGGATCGCGCGAGCGATCTGCCAATTGTGTGCGTGGGCGACTATGTTGACCGGGGCCCAGACAGCGCGACGGTGCTTCAGATGCTTTTGGCCCGGCCGGACATTGTCTGCTTGTCCGGCAACCATGAGGTGATGCTGCGCGACTTTCTTGAATCGCCTGCGGATAAGGGCGCCCGCTGGCTACAGCACGGCGGGGCGGAGACGCTGCGGAGTTTTGGTTTGGCGACGGCGAAAGCCACCGATGATCGCACCGCGCTGTTCGATAAGCGCGACGCGTTGGCCGAAGCGATGGGGCCCGACATGATCGCATGGCTGGCCAGGCTGCCGTCGCTTTGGCAGTCCGGCAACGTTGCGGCGGTGCATGCCGGGGCAGACCCGGACCGGCCCATGGATCAGCAGCTGGACCATACACTGCACTGGGGGCATCACGCATTCTTCAAGCGGCCGCGCACCGACGGTACGTGGATTGTGCATGGTCATACGATTGTGGCCAACCCGCAGGCGCGTGACGGACGCATCTCGATCGATACGGGGGCCTATGCAAGTGGGCGGTTGACCGGCGTTCGTATCGAGGGCGGCGAAGCCTTTGCCGAGACAGTCACGCTGCAAGACTGACGGCCGGGAACGCTTGCGACATTTGCTATCAGGACCGCAGTTGCGACCACTTGCCGATGTATCGCAGGTTTTTACTTGCGCCCTGCGCGCTGTGGGCATTTAACAAGGCGCGACAAAAGGACGGCAGATGCGACCCTTGCAAGCAACCTTCATCGGTATCGGAGCGCAGAAGTCCGCCACGACTTGGCTGTATGGCGTTTTGCAGCAATGCCCGGATGTCCGTGTGAGCGACGACAAAGAAGTCGACTTTTTCAGCTACTATTTCGACCGCGGCTATGAGTGGTACGAACGCAGCTTTGACGATGCCGAGGATGTCGTACATCGCGGCGAGATTTCTCCGTCCTATCTTATCCATCCCAGCGCCCCGTTCCGCGCAGCGCAGTACAACCCGGCTCTGCAGATTTTTGTGACGTTGCGAGATCCGGTTGACCGCGCGTTCTCAAACCACCTGCACGAAGCGCGCAAAGGACATATCAGCGGTGCAAATCTGGCTTTTGAGACCGCGTTGGAAAACAACCCGCTTTATCGTGATCAGGGGCTGTATGCCTATCACCTGAAGAAGTGGTACGATCATTTCCCGCGCAACCAAATTCATGTTATGTTTCAAGAGGATATACATACTGATCGCGAGGGGTCCGCGCGCGACGTGACGGATGCATTGGGGTTGGAGCCGCTTGCCGATTTTCTGGATCTGCGCGCGAATGAAAGTGTGCGTTACCGCAACGCAACGGTCGGTGAAACGATGTGGAAGGTTGGCAATTTTGCCCGGCGCAACGGTCTGGGAAAAGTCGCGGAGGTCGCGAAGTCGATGCCGGGGATCCGGCAAATGCGGCAGGCCAACCGCGAACCGATGCGCGAGATTGTCGAGCCGATGCGGCCGGAAACCGCAAGGTCGCTGACAGGATATTACGAAGAAGACGTGGCAGCGCTCGAGGCACTGCTCGCGCGTCCGGTGCCTTGGGCACGCTTTCAGGGGTAGCAGTAGGGTCACACAGAAAAGGCCGCGCTTATGCGCGGCCTTTGGTCTTGGTGCTGTGGGTAGGGTGACCCTGGATCAAAAGAGCCAGTATTCCCCATCGCTTTGCTGACCGATGCTCAGATCATCGGCAGAGATACCTTCGATCCGGGCAAGGTTGATGATGTCGCCACCGATATCGACTTGAAGTATCGTGTCGTCGGTGCGTGAGACAAGCTGCAGGTCCGCGGCGGACGCACTGTTCAGGCCGATCAGCATGATCTGATCGCCTTCATCAGCGTTGAAGTCGCGGATCATGTCCAGTTCGTCGGAGTGTTGCAGGTCGAGCACGAATGTGTCTGCCCCGGCACCACCGACCAGAACATCACGGTCACCGCCTCCAGACAGTGTGTCGTCGCCGTCGCCACCTTTGATAACATCGCGGCCAGCGCCACCGTTCAGGACGTCGTTCCCGTTGTCGCCCAACAAACGGTCGTTTCCGTTGCCGCCGTTCATGACATCGTCGCCTGCCCCACCGCGGACGCGATCTGCACCGCCACCACCGTCCAGCGTATCGTCGCCTGCGTTGCCCAGCACGCGGTCTGCGCCAGCGCCGCCTTCGATTGAGTCATTTCCGGCACCGCCGTTGAGCGTATCATTCCCCTGGCCGCCCGTGATCTCGTCGTTGAGCTGGGTGCCGATGATGCGGTCGTCTGCGTCGGTTCCAGAAAATTCTTCACTGAACGCGGTTGCCGGTTCTTCTTCGACATCGGTTTCTTCGGGTTGTTCAATCGGCTCGGGCTCAGGCTGAGGCTCTGGTTCCGGTTCGGGCTCGGGTTCAGGCTCGGGTTCCGGTATCGGAGCCGGTTCTGGTGCCGTTTCTGGCAATTCGCCGCTTGTGATCCATGCCTCAAGCTCAGCGGCGTCGTAGGTCACGTCGGCGAACTGGAAGAACTCGATACCAAAAATGGTCGTCAGGCCATACTCGATGAAGCCGACCATGAATGTGCCCGCATTGGACAGCGTGGCTTGGATGCTGGAAAACAGGCCATCAATGACAAACGTATCGATCCCTGCGCCGCCATAAACGGTGTCGTCGCCGTAGCTGTAGTGAATGACATCGTTTCCGCGCCCTGCGTCCAGAGAATTGTCCGCGGCGTTACCGATAACAACGTCATCACCATCGCCAGTGAAGACGTTTTCGATCTGATCTGGCGTTCCGAGGTTGAGCACGACGCCGGCCACCAAGCTTGCTGTCGCGCCGCTGAGGTCGATCCGAGTGTCCGTTGTCACCGCCGCGGCATTGATCGCGTCCGTGCCCCCGTCCGTGTCGAAAAGGGTGCTCGACGTGCCTTGACCCAGATCGTCCAGATGGGCGCTGAACTCGTCTGTGTAAAAGTACGTATCGTCGTTCAGCCCATCTGTGTCGCCATGGATCTCGAGCGTCACATCGATCAGCTGCCCGGTCATGGGTTCGCCGTGATCGGTGGCGTCTGGGTTCATGTTGTAGATATCGAGCGTCCACGTGCCTTCGCCCAGTTCACCCATGGTCGCGACCGAGGAGAACGTGAAGTTGCGGATGTTGCCGATACTGCTTGCTTCCTCGTGGTCGTAGACCAGTTGGACACGCTGCCCTTCGGCGCTGGTGAGAAACACCTCGAGATCGCCGCTGAAGCGCCACACAAGCGCCATTGTCAGCTCGACGTGCTCAACCTCGATCGCTTCGGTCACCTCGATGTCGACGGAGATGTGGTCGTTTGTACCAGCGATCAGCGTTTCCCCGACAGCTTGTTCGACGGTGATCGTTTCACGATTGTGGGCTGTCTGCTGCTCGGTCCAGGTTTCGGCAAGGCGAACGGCGTTGTGCGCATTCACGACGCCAAAGCCAAACACGTCGCTGTAGTGCATGCCACCGCCGTTGAAGTTTTCGGTGTGTGTGATGCGCCAGCCCTGACCGTGCAATGCATTGTCGGTCAATCCCTCGCGCTCGGCCGAGAGGGCGAGGATCTGTTGGACATCACGGTAGCCAAGATCGGCATTTGCATCATACATCAGCGCGATGACGGCAGACACCGCCGGTGCTGCAAAGGATGTTCCGGACGCTTCCGTGTAGTTCCCCTTGGGGCGGGTTGTGTAGACGTCATCGCCTGCTGCAGAGACGAGCACATTCGCGCCAATGCTGGTCGATGCCCAGGCATCACCATCCGACTGAATTGCGCCGACTGTGATCGAATATGGGGAGTTCTGGAAGTTGTGGTAGTTGGACGATCCGTCTGCGCCATCGTTACCAGCGGAGAACACGATGCTGGTCCCAAGACCGTCGCGGCCATCTTCGGCGACCATTTGCAATGTGGCACCGTGATCGGCGTACGCGTTGGTATTGAAGTTGTCGTGGAAGTTCTGTGTGAAGCTCCAGCTGTTGTTCACGACGTCGACGTTCACCGCAGCGGCAAGCGCTTGTTGCACTTGATCGACTGCTGTCGGGCTCGAGTAGTTAATGCCGAGACCGACCAGGGTTGCTTCGGACGCGATGCCGACACTGCCCTCGCCATTTCCGCCTTCGGCCGAGATGACACCGGCGACCATTGTACCGTGCCAGTCGCTGATGTCCTTCGGCGCCACATTCACGTCATCGGTATCGAGATCGAAGTTGTAATCGAGGTCCTCGTCATAGGCGCTTTCGAGTTCATTGTGGTGATAGTCGATTTGCGAGTCGACGACTCCGACAAGGATGCCGTCGCCTGTGTAGTCTTCCCAAACGCTCGAGACGTCGATGTGCACATCAGATGTTTCAGAACCGTCGATGAACCATGAGTCGCTCACCCCCGGATCTGACAGCAGCGTACTCACGGAGGTGGGATTGATTAATGGGGCAGTCATTCGTTCAATCTTCCTTACTTGCTTCCGGTGCGGTGACAGCAGATGCAACGCGCACAATTTTCGGTTGGCCTGGAACATCAGGCCGCGGATACCCATTCGGAACCGGCACTCTTCCTCGGCGTGGTATTTTGAGAAGCGGCCAAGGTTGTGACCGGCCGCAGCCTTTTGCGGGGCAGTTTTTTGTCAGGTTTGAGGTTCGTGGCGCTTGTGGGTCGCGTCGGAGGGAAGCAGGAAGTTATCAACGCAAAGTTAATTCAAATTGTTCTTTTTCCCGTTTTACGGGTGTGTGTCGTGCGGTGCATTGTTTTTGCTGAAAAACCTTTGTTGCACCGTTCGGTGCTGGTGGACCGCACGGTACTTCGACAGTCGCGCAAAGGGTTGATGAAGGGTTAATGGCGCGGGCGTTAGAGCCATGTATCCTTAAGGTTTTTTGCAAATTTTGCGTCGCTGTGAGGCGGTTCAGTCCGTCACGCTCCCTGTGGGATCGGTCCAAAAAAACCGACCTTCGGGGACGATCGCATCATTGGCACCGAAAGGATCTCAAATGACTGACCGATTTGCATCGTATACCCCCGGCCTCGAAGCACCCGCAGCTGAGCTGTTCGAGGTTGCACCCAGCGACGGGACAAATCTGCCGCAGGCGACACGGGCGTTAAATGTGGCACAATCCGGTACCGTACGCCTGACGACGGTGACCGGCACAACGGCAACCGTGTTCGTCGCGGCAGGCATTGCATTTCCAGTGCGCGCCACTCGGGTATTCGCCACTGGCACCTCGGCGACTGGCATCGTGGGCATGGCCTGATGTCGATCAGCATCGGCATAACGACGGGCCAGGCACCGATGTCGGGTTTGCCTATGGCCCCGCCGGCCCCGCCACCGCCGCCGCCACAAGAGGGCGGTCTGGTACCTCCGTCAAACCTGTTCACTTCGACGCAGATGACCTTTGCCACGGCCGACCACATCGACTTTCGCAGCAACTGGGAGGTTTCGGGTGGTCGGCTGACTTGCCTCGGGCTCAGCGGCAATGATGCGCGGATGCAGTTGGACACGTCGCTGACGGCGGGCAATCCGTACTTCATCACACTGGACCCGCAGTACGAAGACACGAACATCAAGATCAACCTGAGCGGTGACGGTGCCGTCAATGGCCGCAATGTCAACCAGGACTGGCAGGGGTTCCAATACTTCCCGCCCGCGCTTGTCAGCGGTAACTTCAACCGCGTGGCGGTGAAGCCCAGCATAGGCGCCACAAGTTCGGTCGATGACGTATCGCTTTATGATCTGTCTTCGGTTGATCCGAACCGCGTGCCGTGTGACGTGATCATTGTGGGTGGCGACAGCAACTCCGCCAACGCCACATCCGAGTTTGTGACCAAGGAAAACCGCGAGACGCCCTACGATCCGCGCCTGTGGTATATGCCATGTCTGCGGGTATCGCCGACCTATGGCACGGTTGGTGCAGAACGGCATCAGCCATTTCCCATGATCGAGCCTGTCTTGGCTGCGCCGGGTGCGGCGCGGATGTCGCCCGTGCATGCTGCCGCGTCGCGGTTGGTTGAGTGGTCGGCGGCGCGTGACCGTCCGCTGCTGGTGATGGCATTGGGAGATCCAGGGTCAGGCCTGATGAACACGCAAGACTGGCGGCACCCGGATCGGGCGGTTATCGAAACCACGCAACAGGCCAACACGGCGTCGCGGATGTGGAACGAGATGATCGCGATGAAGGCTGCGGTAGAGGCGTTGGGACCGGCGCACCAAGTGGTTGGGGCGATTTGGTCGCTGGGCCAAAATGACGGCTTCAATACGCCGGATGGCCCTGACGGCTATGACGCCGCACATACAGCGGAATATCGGGCATTCTTCTCCGGTGTCCGGTCTGAGTTCGGTGACATTCCCATGGTGCTGACAAATATCGCGCAGCACATTGTCGATAACACCGATGGTGCCGGTAATCCGGGTTTTGGCAGCTACCGGCAGCAATGGTTGAACCGGTTTGACCAAGACAGCGGGCACCCGAACGCCATCGCGAACTTTCGCGTGATCCAACCCGCGTCCGGCAATCAGGTCGACCCGCTTGATCCTGGCGACCCGCACTACAATGCGGCAGGCATGCAGCAAAACGGGCGAGACATGGGCGATGCGCTGTTGGCCTTGCTGAACGCGTAATCGGCTGCCCCAAAGAACGGCGCGCGCAGCCTAAGGGGATTCGATCCCCGTGCTGCGCGCGGCCATATCAGCACCTTCGATAAGCAGGGATTGCGACGCGTTGAAGGTGATCAAAATACCCTCATCCACTTGCTGCCATCGCCATGTATCGCTGCGAGCACGCAGCGTTGGTGCGATCAGCAGGTCATGGCTTTGGTTGAAGCCACGCAAGCGGTCATGCCCCGGCGCGTTGTCGATCCGAACCGTGATACGCGATGCCTTTTCCGCAATGACAAACAGATCGTCGCCTGCTCCACCGGACAGTTGACCACCATGTCCTTCCGCCTCGAGCCTGTCATCGCCCGACGTGCCAAGCAAGCGGCCCAACTCGCCGCGCAGGATGCCGCGTTCCACGTTTTTGGGCAGGCCGCGACGTCCCCAGAGGATGAGCGTGTCGATATCGCCTGCTTCAGGTTCGTAGATCTCGGTATGCGGGTGCGAAACCAGATAGCGTTCTGGCCCGGGGCCGCCGACCAATCGCGTTTCCTGCGCGCGGTCGTTCATCCAACCACCGGCATCACGGGCCGTGATCACGCCATCGCTGTCCTCGTCCGATTCCGAACGGTTCGGAACATCTGCGCGCGTCGCCCAGACATTGCGGCCCACAGGCCAGCGCGACACGATCTGTTCCGGCGCGATATCTGCGACCTCAAGATCTCGCAATATGATGCTTTGGGGCCAGAACGGATCGGACCCGCTCGACAGCCAGACATCTTGGCCAACTTGGGTTAGGCGTTCGTGGGCATCAGCGCTGTCGAAGAATGGAAAACCTTCAAGGACGAGCGTGTCGTCGGCACCAAAACCTCGGACCACCGTACCCTCGCGCCCGCGACTGATCCGGATTTCGTCGGCGCCGCTGGATAGCGTGACGACATCCAGGCCAGCACCCGGTGCGATGATATCATCGCCCGGTGTATCCAGAATGATGCTGCGGCGGTCATCAAATGGGTTGTCGCCCGCCCGCATGTCAAAAACCTGTTCGGGCGGCAGAGCATATGCGCGGATGGCGCGGATGAGCAGATCGTTTTCAGGATCGAGCACGGCGTCAATGTCCGCGTCCGCAGGCCAGATGCCGCCCCGGGCGGTAAATTGGTCGTTGGCCAGGATGTACATCGGATCATGCGCGTCCTCCGGCGTGGGGGTGCGGTAAATCTCGCGCAGGGACTCGCGATCGGGCCCGAAGAAGAAGATGATCTCCTCTGGGGTCCAAAGCGCCGCGTATGTGTTCACGCGGTCATACAAATCAGCTTCGAGCTCATGTTCGAAGTGGTGCCGCCCCAAAGTGTAGATGTTGCGCCCGCCGCGCACCTTGACCCGTGGTTTGGCCCGTTCCGGATCCGCATCGAACGTATTGACGATATCCACCGCATGCACGGGCCGCTTGTCCTCGTCCAACTGATCAAAGAGAACGGCAGTGTTAAAGCGCCCGTCCTTGGGTGTCGGTGCGGCGATCCCGGCACCATAGGCTTCGAAGATATCAATTTCAGGCGGCCAACCTGGCCCCGCGAAATTTAGCCAGAACGCTGGCCACCGGCCCTGACCGCGCGGCACCTGCGCCTCAATCTCGAACCAGCCGTAGACCTGTGCCCAAGTCTCGACGGTTGTGATCCGCCCGGTCGCATAGCGGACCTGAGCGGCACGTTTGCCCTGTTTGGTACGACGCATGTGGTCGCGGACGGCGCCGAGCGCATCATCGTGAAGCTTGACCGTACGCACCGACAACCCGTCATCGGTGACTGTAAGCGTCGGGGAGACCGTCGCCCATGGAACACCAGGCAATTTTGGATCCAGAAACACCGTCTCTTGGGCGTTTGTCATCAATCCGCCCCGCGGGCTCTGAGTGGACCAGACCCCTCGACGCCCATCATATCGATTGAGCCCGTCGGCAAACGTTTCGTCCAGAATCGGAACCATCTTGGAGAAGTCGGGAATGCCGGGTGTTTGTGCAAACCCAGGCGCCGCGCCGTTGACTAGGGCGATGAGGAAGGCCGCAGCTTTGACTGTGCGTCGTTTCATTGCAGGCTCCGGATCGGCGGCGGTTCAGTCAATTTGGACACTAGGCTTTGCCGCGACAAGAGGTGTATGCGGAGCGTGCCGCATCGCCGACACGGAATAAAGACGGAATTGATGAGAACATCGTTACCATCTGAGCTTGCCCATTCTCCGCGGCTCGACCGCGTGCGGTCGATCCAGTACCTGCGCGCCGTCGCGGCCCTGTCTGTCGTGGCCTATCACGCCAGCAAGCGGGTGGATGAAGCGTTTTCCGACACAGTGATCGATGTCTTTTTCCTCGGTCACGGGGGCGTCGACCTCTTCTTTGTCATCTCGGGCTTTATCATGTGGAGCATTGGGTGCACAGCGCCGCGATCGCCAGGATCTTTCCTTATGCGGCGCGCAATCCGCGTGATCCCGCCCTATTGGATCGCGACGACAGGCTGGGTTGTGCTGATGCTGGCGCTGGGCGTTGGATGGATCGTGATCACGCCGGCACATGTGATGCAATCGCTGCTGTTCATTCCGCATTGGAGCCCGACATTTCCCGAAACGTTTTGGCCGGTTCTCGTGCCGGGCTGGACGCTGTTGTTCGAGATGTTCTTTTACGCGCTTTTTGCGCTCACGCTGCTGGTTGCGCAGGCGTGGCGGTTGACTGCGCTTTGCTCATTGCTTTTGGGCCTTGTCGGACTGGGTTGGCTGTCGCAGCCCGCCTCGGCTGCGATGCAGGCCTATACCAGCCCTCTGTTGCTCGAGTTTCTGGCGGGGTGCCTCATCGCCGAGATTTGGCGGCGTGGCATGTCTGGCCTATGGCTGGGGATCGTCATGTTGATCGGTGGGCTGCTGGTGCTGGCTTTGCTTGCGCCAATGGCTGTGCCGGATCAGACGTCGTGGAGCAGGCCGCTGACCTTCGGTCTCGCCGGCGCGCTGATTGTCGGGGGCTGCGTCTGTATGGAGCGGTACTGGCCCGATTTGCCTCTGCTAGAGCGGTTGGGCGATGCGAGCTATGCAATTTACCTGTTCCACTTGTTTGTCGTGCATGTCTTTGCCGTTGCGTGGCAACAGCTGCCGATGATCGACAATGCGATGGGGGCGTTCGGCTTCATTCTATTGTGCTTGTTTGCGTCGTCCCTGATGGGGCTCTGGCTGTATACAAACGTCGAACGTCCCTTGCAGAAACGCCTGAACGCAGGGTGGTCGCAGCGTCCCAAAGATGCCCGGGCCGAGCGGTAGTGAGGTGATTGCAAGATGCTGACTGGATTGCAAAGCGGCCGCGCGGTAGCGGCGATCATGGTGGCCATTTTCCACGCCAATCTGTTCCTGCTGCCCAAGAATTTTTACGATGGGAACGGCGCAGGTGCCGTGTTCAACTTTGGCTATGCGGGGGTCGAGTTTTTCTTCGTGTTGTCAGGCTTCATCATGATGCTGGTCCACCGGCAGGACTTTGGGCGGCCCGAGCGGATGGGCCTGTTTCTCTACAAGCGGGTCGTGCGGATCTATCCGATCTACTGGATGGTGCTGACGTTTCTCGTTGCGATATATATAGCCGCGCCAACGCGCGGACCCGATCATGCGCGCGAGCCTTTGTCGATCCTCGCCTCCTACCTGCTGTGGCCCACTGAGGATGGGCCGATCATGGCGGTGGCGTGGACGCTGCAGCACGAGATGCTGTTCTATCTGATCTTTGCTACGCTGCTTTGGCGCGTGCGGATCGGCGCGGTTTTGTTCGGCGCCTGGATGGTGGCCTGTGTCGCAGCGCTACCCTTTTACGGACAGATCACGCATCCGTTGGAGTTTTTCCTCAAGCCGCACAACCTGCTGTTTGCCATGGGGATCGGCACGGCGTTGCTGTATCATCGCGTGGCGATGGGGACTGCACGCCTCTTGTTCTGGGCAGGCCTGGCGCTTTTCCTCGGGACAGGCGTGGCAGAGACCGTTGGCGAGGTTCCGTTCCCTCGCGGACCACTGCCGCTGATCTATGGGTTGGGCGCTGCGCTGATGATGGTTGGGCTGACGCGCGGTGCGCTTCCATCCCCGCGCTGGCTGACCTTCCTTGGGGATGCGTCCTATTCCATCTATCTCGTCCACCTGCCCGCCATGAATATCCTGGCTGTGTTTCTGAAACGTGCCGGCATTCATGAGGTTCTGCCGCCGCTCGCGATGCTCACGCTTGTTGTCACCCTTGTGACTGTCATCGGATGCATCGTGCATGTCATGATCGAAAAACCGCTCATGGCGTGGTTCAAGGCGCGGGCAGCCACGGTTCAGGCCTGACGTCCAGCGAATCTGTCAAAAATCCGCTGATGCATCGGTCAAGTCATGCTGGCCTTACTATTTTTAGTTGAAAATTTGATTTACGTTGTCTGAACACTGATCGAATCATAGACAAACCGCAATATTTTCCCGGTAGATTTTTCAGACGATCGATGCGATTATGGCAACAGTGTGTTCTAAACAAGGAGATTCTCGCTACAATTGAACAAAATTGGGAATTTTAATTTATACTAAGTAACTTCAAAACATGCAGCTCGAGACACAACAAACATTGGTCTTTTCGCGATCTCCGGCCGACCAGAAACAGCAAATTTCAGGACTAACGTCGTCTCGAGTCGTTGACATTCGGCGAAAATTCGCCAAAAACAGCGTGCAATCTGGGTGGGGTGGACGCAGCAGCTTCGGCTGTCTTGGTTTCCCTAAATGCAAAACAAGTGAGCGCGTGTGCGCGAACATATACAAGGTTAAAATAAAATGTCTTTTGTTTCTCCCAACGGAAATGACGGCGGCGTT